>DASQNF010000034.1:0-7245 GCA_035645115.1 Thermoleophilaceae bacterium
CTTTCCGCCGAGGACCGCGTCGAGAAAGCCCACTAGGACGCGAGCGTGCCCTGGAGCGAGCGCTCGAGCTGCTGGAGGCGCTCGACGCGCTTCTCCATCGGCGGGTGAGTGGAGAAGACCGCCTGCAGCGCGCTCTTGACCCGCACCGGCACGATGAAGAAAGCGTTCATGCGCTCGAGGCGCTCGGCCTCGCGCAGGTCGCGCTGGGGCAGCTGCTTCACCTGGCTCGAGATCTTCACGAGTGCCGACGCCAGCGCGCTCGGGCGGCCGGTGACGATCGCCGCGCCGCGGTCGGCCGCGAACTCGCGGTAGCGAGAGAGGGCCATCATCAGGAAGAACGAGACGATGTACACGAGGAACGACACCAGCAGGATCACGAGGAAGCTGGGATTCTCGTCGTCATCGCCGCCGCCGAAGAGGAACCCGAACTGCATCATCATCGCCGCGATGCTCGCGAAGAAGCTTGCGATCGTCATGATCAGGACGTCGCGGTGCTTCACGTGAGCGAGCTCGTGCGCCATCACGCCCTCGAGCTCGCTCGGGGAGAGCACGCGCATGATGCCGGTGGTGGCGCACACCGTGGCGCTCTTCTGCGAGCGGCCGAGCGCGAAGGCGTTCGGCACGTGGGTGTCCGCAACGGCGATCTTCGGCTTCGGAAGGTCGGCCTGGATGCAGAGGCGCTCGATCATCGCGTGCAGCCCGGGCGCCTCCTCCGGTGACACCTGCTTGGCGCCCATCGCGCTCAGTGCCAGCTTGTCCGAGAGCAGCAGCTGCGCCAGGGAGAGCGCGCCCATCACGACCACGATCGTGATCGCGCCGGCGCCGGCCGCGACCAGCACTCCCACGAACGCCACGTAGAGCAGGCCGAGCAGGAACAGGGTGAGCAGCATCCGTGCCTGGAGGCCGGGGTCCCGGGGGAAGATCGCCTTTTGCCGCGCCATGCAATGAAAGATAGTGAACGCGCCTCCGCCGGCCGGACGGGCGGCGCGGGCGGTGGCCGTGACCGGCGCAATCCGTCTTGCAGGAGCGGGAAAACGGCTTGCCGCCGCGACGGCCGTTGCTAGAGTGCGGCCCTCTTCGCGCCGTGTTTTCCCTGCATAACGTAGGTAAACGAAGGGCAGTTCGAGCGGCGCGCGCCCTCCATGAAGAAGACCTTCCTGCTTCCGATCCTGTTGGCGCTCGCCGCCTATCTCGTGCTCCCGCTTCCGGGGGTATCGGCACCTCCGTTGTCGAAGCGAATCGAACAGAAGCGCAGCGAGATCGAGCAGAAGAAGCGCCGGGAGGGCGTGCTCTCGACGACGATCGAGACCTTCGACACCCGCATCGACGCGGTCGAGGGCGAGCTGAACGCCACCCAGAGGCGCCTGGACCGCGCGCAGGCGAGCCTCGATGCCCAGAAGGCGGAGCTGCTCGAGGTGCGGGACCGGCTCGAGGAGGCGCGCGACCGGCTCGAGACGCTTCGCAGCGAGCTCGCCACCGCGAAGAAGGTGCTGGCCGCCCGGCTCGTCGAGATCTACAAGGCGGACGCTCCCGACGTGCTCACGGTGGTGCTCGAGTCGGACGGCTTCGGCGACCTGCTCGAGCGCGCCGAGTTCCTCGACCGGATCTCCGACCAGGACCGCGAGGTCACCGAGGAGGTTCGTGTGCTGCGCGACCGCGCGGAGGACCAGGCGCGCCAGCTCGCCGACCTCGAGGAGCGCGAGCAGCTCGCGGCGGAGCGCATCCTGCAGGCGCGCAACCAGATCGCTGCGGTGCAGCAGCAGCTGGTGGGCTCGCGCGACCGGCTCGCCTCGGCCCGCGCGGACAAGCGTGGCGCGCTCGCCCAGGTGCGCGACAGCCGCGTGGCGCTGGAGGGCGACCTCGCGGCGCTCGAGCGCGAGCAGCAGCGGGTGCAGGCGGCGCTCCTGGGCGCCCAGGCCCCCTCGGCGGTCAGGCAGGGCAGCGGCGCGCTGGTCTGGCCGGTGAACGGGCCGGTGGTGTCGGGGTTCGGGATGCGCTGGGGCCGCCTGCACGCCGGCATCGACATCGCGGTGCCGAGCGGCACGGCGATCCGCGCGGCCGACTCCGGGCGAGTGGTGCTGCTCGGCTGGGTCGGCGGCTACGGCAACTACACCTGCATCCAGCACAACTCGAGCCTCTCCACCTGCTACGCGCACCAGTCGAGCTTCGCCACGCAGAACGGGGCCGGCGTGAGCCAGGGCCAGGTGATCGGCTACGTGGGCTGCACGGGCCACTGCTTCGGGGACCATCTCCACTTCGAGACGCGCGTAGGCGGCGCGCCCGTGGACCCGATGGGCTACCTGTAGCCAGGCGGTGACGCGCCTCTTCACCGGGATCGCGGCCGCGCTCGCGGTGGCCACGCTCGCCGGGCTCGCGATCCTCTGGCCCGGGGAGATCGACTCCCAGCTCGCCTCGGGGATCGCCGTGGAGAGCCTCCGAGCAGAGGTCGAGCGCGTTGAGGAGACCACCTGCGCCGGATTCCAGGCGCAGCGCTGCCAGCTCGCGAGCGTGCTGCTGAAAGAAGGCCCCGACGCCGGCACGCTCGTGCAGATCCAGCTCGGCGGCGGCGGCTTCGACCCCGACGTCGATCCCGGCGACGACGTGCGCGTGACGGAGGCGCCCGAGCCGCCGCCGGGATCGGAGGCGGTGGCGGGGACGGGCTACGGCTTCCACGACTTCGAGCGCGGCCGGCCGATGCTGGTGCTCGCCGCGCTCTTCGTCCTGGTGGTGCTCGCGTTCGCGCGCCTGCGGGGCGCGCTCTCGCTGGCGGGTCTCGCGGCCAGCGTCGCGCTAGTGCTCGTGTTCGTGGTGCCGGCGATCCTCGACGGACAGCCGCCGCTGGCGGTGGCGGTGGTGGGCGGCCTCGCGATCGCGCTCGTCACGATCCCGCTGGCTCACGGGCTTGGGGCGAAGAGCCTGGCGGCGCTGCTGGGGACGGCTGCGAGCCTGCTGCTCACAGCGGGGCTCGCCGTGCTGTTCACGGACCTCACCCACCTCACGGGCCTGGCGAGCGAGGAGGCGGTCTTCCTCCAGTTCGGGCAGGGCGGAGTGTCGCTCGAGGGTCTGCTGCTGGCGGGCATGGTGATCGGCGCGCTCGGGGTGCTCGACGACGTGACGATCAGCCAGGCCTCGACCGTGCTCGCACTCAGGCGCACCGATCCCTCGCTCGGCTTCCGTGCCCTCTTCGGGCGTGCGCTCGAGGTGGGACGAGACCACGTGAGCGCCACCGTGAACACGCTCGTGCTGGCGTACGTGGGCGCGGCGCTGCCGATCCTGCTGATCTTCAGCGCGGCGGACCTCGGCGTGGCCGACGCCACGAACCTGGAGGTGGTGGCCAAGGAGGTCGTGGCCACGCTGGTCGGCTCGATCGGCTTGATCGCGGCCGTGCCGGTGACCACCGCCCTGGCCGCGCTGCTGGCGCTCTCCACGCGGCCGGAGCAGCTGACCGCCGGCGGCGGCGCCCACACGCATTGAGCTGCGGTGCGCCGGCCGGCGCGGGCGCTGAGCTCAGCGCGCCCTGAAGCGGCCGAGCCGCTTGACGCCGCAGTTGCCGTTGGCGTCGCAGGCTGTGGCCACGAGCACGTTCGGCCTGCGTCCGCGCAGCCTCACGGCGATGGAGAACGGCCGTCGCCGGCGACTCACCAGCACGTTGAAGTCGCGCCCCCCGTCGCGGGACACGAGCAGGCCGTAGGTCACCCGCCCGGCGAGCGCGCGGCCGGGCTCGGTGCGGTCGGGGGAGCGCCGCAGGCGCACGGCGACCTGGTTCTGCGGGCGCCGGCGGGCCGACGCGCGCGCCCTCGGCGCGCTCACGTCGTAGCTGCGCGCGAGCGCGGCGGCCGCCTGGCCGTCCACGATCCCACTGCCGGTGAACTCGTTCCAGCCTGAGCCCACTGTCTGGCGCGCGCTCTCGGTGAGCACCTCCGCCACCTGCTCGGAGGCGAGCCTCGCCTCGACCTGCCAGGTGAGTGCGGCGATCCCGGAGGCCACCGCAGCGGCGAAGCTCGTGCCCTCGCCGTAGGCGAAGCGCGCTCCGCTCGGGTCGGCGAAGACGCGCGAGCAGGAGCCGGGCACGTCCCACTCGGTGAGTCTGTTCGCGGGCAGCGTCGAGAAGACGCCGAACTCGCAGCCGCCTGGCCCGGCTCCGGGCGCGGCCAGGCTCACGAAGTCGTTGTGGTTCGAGAAGCCGGCCACCCGGCTGAACGGATTCGTGGCGGCCACCGAGAGCCCGATGCCGCGATCGCCGCGCCTCCCGCCGATTGCGCCGGCGGGAAACTCGAGCGGGTTGGGGTCGTGCGCGCGCTGCGCGTTGTTGCCCGAGGCCGCCACCGGCAGCACGTCGTTGAAGAAGGCCGCCTCGAGCGCGCGCGCGTGGCTGCGCGAGAAGCCCTCGCCGGCGAGGCTCATGTTGAGAACGTCGGCGCCGCTTCTGATCGAGAACTCGATGCCCCTCACGAGGTCGCCCACGGTGAAGCAGCCGCGCGTGCCGTCGTCGCAGGCCTGCTCGGCGTCCACGACGACGATCTTGGTGGTGCCGCCCACACCCTTGCCGCCGATCCCGTTGCCGTCCACCGCGGCGATCAACCCGGAGACGAACGTCCCGTGGCCGACGCTGTCGGTCACAGCGGCGCCGCCGCTGCGGGTGTCGAAGCTGCGCGCCACCCGGCCGGCGAACTCGGGATGGCTCGCGTCGAGACCGGTGTCGATCACCGCGACCGTGCGCGCAGAGCCGCCGCCGGCGGCCGCGAGCGCCTCGCCGGCGCGCACCTCGTCGAAGGCCCAGGTGAACTTGATGCCGGTGCTCGGGTCGATCGTGTCGAACGGGTCCGCCGCCGCGCGCAGCTCGCGGTCGCGCTCGATGTAGGCCACGCGCGGGTCGCTCCCGAGCGCGGCCACCAGGGCGGCGCCGCTCGGGACGCGTGCCGCCAGCACCGCGATGGTCGCGAGCGGCTCGGGATCGGCGCCGAGGCGGCGCAGCGCGGCGGCCACGCCCGCGAGCTCGCCGTGGTCGCGCACACCCACGAGCACGCGCTCGGGGCGGTGGCTGCGGGCGATCCCCGCGAGCTCGCGTCGGCTCGCCGCGGACGAGGCGCGCGGCGGCTCCGGGAGCGGCAACGCGATCGCGCCGGCGCCCGCGGCTCGCGCCTCCTGGCGCAGCAGCTCGCGCAGGCCGAGGCGATCCGCCGGCGCGGCGAGGACATGCGCGGGCGCGGCCATCAGCGGCGCCGCGCAGAGGATGGTCGCGAGCGCCGCTCTCCGCATCGACTCCATGGTAGGCCGGTGGGAATCGCCTCGCTAGCCTTCGCGCCCGGTGCAGCCCGAGATCAGCATCGGCCCGCTCGACCTGCAGACGTTCGGCATTTGCTTCGCCTTCTCGTTCGTCGCGTCCGGGCTCGTGATGGGCCGGCGCCTGCGCGAGCTCGGCAAGCCCGCGGACTGGACCTACGAGATGGTGTTCGCCGCGCTCATCGGTGGCCTCGTCGGCGCGCGGCTCGACTTCGTCATCCAGAACTGGGACGAGGTCTCGGACGACCTGCTCGGCAACATCTTCACGGGCACCGGCCTCGTGTTCTTCGGGGGCCTCCTCGGGGGGGCGATCGGGGTGATCCTGTGGGCGCGCTGGCGCGGGTGGCTTGGCTGGGCGCTGCTGGACGCCGCCGCGGCCCCGCTGGCCATCGGCTACGCGGTGGGACGCGTGGGCTGCCAGCTCTCGGGCGACGGCGACTACGGCGTGGCCTCGGACCTGCCCTGGGCGATGGCCTACCCGGAGGGGACGGTGGCCACCACCGAGGAGGTCCATCCCACGCCGATCTACGAGACCCTCTCGATGGGGATCGGCGCCCTGGTGCTGTGGCGGCTGCGCGACCGCTTCGCCCCGGGCGTGCTGTTCGGGCTCTACCTGATCCTCGCGGGCGGCGAGCGCTTCCTCGTCGAGATCGTCCGTCGAAACGACTCCGTCGTCGCCGGGCTCACCCAGCCGCAGCTCATCAGCCTCGTGCTGGTCGCCCTGGGCGCCGCGATGGTGGCCGCCCGACGCGGGGCGCCGAGTCCCGCGACCGCTTAGGCGCGCGCCAGGAGGGGCTGGGCAGCGCGGCGCCGAGCGCCGCCGCCGCGCACAGCGCGAGCGCCACCGAGGCTCCGGTCGCGCTGTCGGCGTGAGACGAGAGCTCGATGCCCACCACTCCGGCCAGCACCGCCACGGCGCCGGCCGCGACCATCGCGCGGGCGGGTGTGCGCGCGTGGCGGCGCACCGCCACGGGCGGCGCCACCAGCACGGCCAGCACGAGCAGGGCGCCGAGCGCCTGGACGGCCACCGCCACGGCGACCGCCAGCAGCGCCAGCAGAGCCAGGCGCACCAGGGCCGGCCGCAATCCCGCGGCAGCCGCGGCCGGCGCGTCGAACGCCACAGCGCCGAGCGGCCGATGGAGCGCGGCGAGGGCGGCGCCGCCCAGCCCCAACAGCAGCGCCGCGGCCACGAGATCGGAGTCGCTCACCCCGAGCGGATCGCCGAACAGCAGCTCCTCGAGCCGCTGCGGCGAGTCCGGCGCGAGCGCAAGCAGCGCGCCGAGGCCGACGAGGCCCGTGACCGCCACGGCCGTGCCGGCGTCCGGGCCGATGCGCTCGTCGCGGACGGCGAGCCCCACGAGCGCCGCGGCGGCGAGTGCGCCCGCCACCGCCCCCAACAGGAGCGGTGCGCCCGCGAGCGCGGCCAGCACCAAGCCCGGCAGCAGGCCGTGCCCGAGCGACTCGGCCGCGTAGGTCAGGCGCTCGCCGACCACCCAGAAGCCGAGCGCGCCGCAGAACGCCCCGAGCAGCGCGACGGCGAGCAGGGCGCGCCGGTCGATGCCGGAACGCAGCGGGTCGATCAGCGAGTCGAGGATCTCCATGGGCGCTTCAGTGGTCGCGCTGGTCGTGGTCGTGGTGCTGCACGGTCACCGCCCGGGCGCCGTGACCGTCCTCGAGAACGATCAGCTCGCTGCCGTAGGTGCCCTCGAGCGTGGCGCGGTCGAGCGTGGTGGCGGGCGCCCCGAACGCCACCTGGCGACGGTTCAAGCACAGGACGAGGTCGAAGGAGCGGGCGCTCTCCACGTCGTGGCCCGACACGAGCAGCGCGCGTCCTCCTGCCCGCAGCTCGTCGAAGACGCCGGAGATCAGCCGGGCGCTAGCGGGATCGACCCCGGCGAGCGGCTCGTCGAGCAGCAGCACGGGCGCGTCCTGGACGAGCGCCCGGGCCAGCAGCGCGCGCTG
>DASQNF010000035.1:0-5645 GCA_035645115.1 Thermoleophilaceae bacterium
CCCGAGCGCGGCTCGACCTACGCCGCGCCCCGGTCGAGCGCGCGCAGCTCGTAGCGGCGCCGGATGCCGTAGAGCGTGTCGCGCTCGGCGGCCGGCCGGCCCGCACGGTGAGCCGCCGCGATCAGGTCGGCGGGCTCGAGCTTGACGCCGTGGTAGGAGCCGGCCAGCCGGCTGATCGACTCCTCCATCAGCGTGCCGCCGAGGTCGTTCACGCCCTACTCGAGCGCCTCGGTGGCGGCCTCGAGGCCCATCTTCACCCAGCTCGCCTGCAGGCTCGGGATCGTCCTGCCGAGCGCCAGCCGGAAGGCCGCAGTGTGCTTGAGGTTCTCCTCGCGGGAGATCTCCTCGATGCCGTGAGTGCGTCCGAGCAGGGTGTGGAACGGGATGAAGGAGAGCGGCACGAACTCGGTGAAGCCGCCGGTGCGTTCCTGCAGCTCGCGCACGACGCGCATGTGCTCGGCCAGCTCCCACGGCTCCTCGATGTGGCCGAACATCACCGTGACCGTGGTGCGCACGCCGGCGGCGTGGGCGGCCTCGACGATCTCGACCCAGCGGGCCACCGGCAGCTTGTTCGGCGAGATCCGCTCGCGCACCCCGTCGTGGAGCACCTCCGCGGCCGTGCCCGGCGTGGAGCCGAGTCCGGCGTCGAGCAGCCGCGCGAACACCTCGGCGAGCGGTAGCTCCCCCGCCATGGCATCGACCTCCATCGGCGAGTACGCGTGCAGGTGGAGCTGCGGCGCGATCTGCTTGGCGAGTCGCAGCCAGCCCTCGTAGTCCGCGAGCGTCCAGTCGGGATGGATGCCCGACTGCATGCAGATCTCGGTGGCGCCGAACTCCACCGCCTCGAGCACGCGACGCCGGAACTCCGCCTCTGAGTGCTCGTAGGCATCCGGGGAGCGGCGACCCTGGCCGAAGCCGCAAAAGGCGCAGCCGACGACGCACACGTTCGACACGTTGATGTTGCGGTTGACCACGAATGTGACGAGCTCGCCGGCGAGCTCGCGGCGCAGCTCGTCGGCCGCTTGACGCATGTCCTCGATCGCCTCCGGCCGGGTCTCGGCGAAGAGCGCGGTGAGCTCCTCCTCGGACAGGGCGCGGCCGTCGCGTCCCTTCGCGATCGCGGCGGGCGCGAGCTCGCGCCTGATCGCCCGCTCCGCTCGCCTGCCGGAGCCGCGCCGCGGGATGAAGCTCCAGTAGCGCAGCTTCACCACGTCGAGCACACCCTGCTCGACCCAGCTCGGGTCCATGTACTGCGGGTAGACGCAGAGCCGCTCGGTGAGTGCGTAGCCGCGCGGCGCGAGCTGCTTGCGCATCCGGTGCACGGACGGGAACGGGTGCTCGGGCGAGATGTGGTCGCCGTTGGCCGAGAGTCCGCCGAGGTCGGTGGCGCCCTCCTCGACTAGCGGCAGCCACCAGTCCGAGAGGTTGGGCGGGATCTGCACTCCCACGTCCGGCATCAGGCGCCGGCACTCGCGCACGAGCGCGCGCATGTCGTCGAGCGAGACCGGCGAAGCCCACGGTGGCAGCGCCGAATCGGCCGGCGCCTGGGACTCCGCGGACGCGCGCGAGCGCGCTTGCGAGGCGTCGGCTATCTCAGCGGGCTCGGCGCCGTAGTAGCGCGGATGCGGCACGAAGTTCTGCAGGATCACCTCCTGCAGGTGGCCGTATTCGGCGTGCAGCTCCGCCAGCGCGCGGAGCGCGGCCAGCCGCTCGTCCGGCGACTCGCCGATCCCGACCAGGATCCCGCTGGTGAACGGGATGCGCAGCTCACCGGCGGCGCGGATCGTCCGCAGCCGCACGTCCGGGTGCTTGGTCGGCGAGCCCTGGTGCACCGCCAGCCCCGGGTTGACCGACTCGAGCATCAGCCCCTGCGAGGCGGTGACCTCGCGCAGCCGGGCGAGCTCCTCGCGCTCCAGCACGCCCAGGTTCGTGTGCGGCAGCATCCCGCGCTCGAGCGCGCGCTCGCAGGCCCACGCCACATAGCCGGTGAAGTCGGCGTGGCCGTAGTCGGCGAGCCGCGACGCCACCTCGGGGTTCACCTCGGGGCGCTCGCCGGTGAGGACGAGCAGCTCCTTGGCGCCGCGCCGGGCCGCGTCGTCCAGGATGCGCTCGACCTCGTCAGGTGCGTACAGGTGCGCGCGGTGGGTGGCGAACGCGCAGTACTTGCAGTAGCAACGGCAGGTCCGCGACAGGGACAGCGTGAAGTTCCGCGAGAAGGTGACGCGCCGCATCGGCGGCCAAAGCTACCCCACGGGCCCCACGCCCCCCGGCTCCTTGCGCCCGGGCGCCACGAAGATGTTGAAGAAGACCACCGCGGCCATGAGCGCCCCCACCACCGGGCCGAGCACGTAGGTGAGGAAGAAGTCGTCCCACTCGCCCGACACGATCGCCGGCCCGAAGCTGCGCGCCGGGTTGAAGCCGGCGCCGGTGATCGGCGCCAGCACCATCACGCCCATCCCGAGCGCGCCGCCGATCGCGAGCGCCGCCCACTCCCTGGTGGCGCGCGGGTTCACGGCCACGCCGATGATCGCCCAGAGCAGGAAGAACGTGCCGAGCGCCTCGACCACCATGCCCGGGAACCAGGCGCCGTCGACCACGTCCGAGACGAGCGTGGCGCCGTAGTTCTCGGCCCTGCCCTCGTCCAGCAGGATCGCCTTGGTCAGCAGCGCTCCGCCCACGGCGCCGGCGAGCTGGGCGACGACGTAGATCAGCGCGTCCGGGGGCTTGATCTCGCGCAGCACTGTCAGCGCCAGCGTGACCGCCGGATTGAAGTGGGCGCCCGAGACCACCGCGAGCGTCTGGATCAGCACGAACAGGAGCAGCACGTGGACCAGCCCGATCACGCCGAAATCCACGAAGGGGTTCGGGTTCGCGGGCGACGGCTCGGGGCCGTAGAGCGAGACGACTGCTGTGACGAAGAAGACGAGCAACAGCGTGCCGACGAACTCTGCGATGTACGCGGCGGGTCCTCGGTCCTGCACGTGTTACCTCCCGGGTTGCTCCTCGAAGACGCGGCAGTCTAGACCCGGTTGCGGTCGCCCCGCCTAGGGTTCGCGCCCGTGCGCAGGCTCCTCTCCCTTGCCGCCGCGCTGGCGGCGGCGCTCGCCGGCTGCGGCGGCGACTCCGGCGGCGGCGAGCTACGCGGCGTCGCGCTGGCGCTCGACTTCCAGCCGAACGCCGCGCACGCCGGCATCTACGCGGCCGAGCGCGAGGCGCTCGACGAGCGGAGCGGAATCGACCTGCGTGTACGCGTGCCCGCGGCCTCCACCGACTCGCTCAAGCTGCTCGCGGCCGGGCGGGCGCAGATGGCGGTGGTGGACATCCACGACCTCGGCCTCGCCCGTCAGGCGGGCAGCGACGTGGTGGGCGTGGGAGCCCTCGTCCAGCGCCCGCTTGCCGCCGTGATCGCGCGCTCGGGCGCCGGGATCGTGCGTCCCCGTGACCTCCAGGGCCGGCGGGTAGGGGTCACCGGCCTGCCGTCGGACGACGCGGTGCTGCGTTCGATCGTCGCGGCGGACGGCGGCGCGCCGGGCCGGGTGAAGCGGGTGACGATCGGCTTCTCGGCCGTTCCGAGCCTGATCGCCGGGAGGGTCGACGCCGCCGTCGCGTTCTGGAACGCGGAGGGCGTGGCGCTGCGCGAGCGGGGCGTGGACACGCGCGAGTTCCGCGTGGACGAGTTCGGCGCGCCGCGCTACCCGGAACTCGTGCTCGCGGTGACCCGCGGGACGCTCCGCGCGCAGCCGCAGCTCGTGGACTCGACGCTCGCCGCGCTCGCGGCCGGGACGCGCGCCGCGCTGGCCGACCGGGACGCCGCCGTAAGCGACATCGCGCGCGCCTCGGGCGCCGACGAGCCGCTCGTGCGCGCGCAGCTCACGGCGCTGGCGCCGGCTCTGCGGCCGGCGCTGCGGCTCGACCCGCGCGCGCTGGCCGGCTGGGCGCGCTTCGCCGCGCGCTTCGGCATCCTGCGCCGCGCCCCCGACCCCGCCGAGGCGTTCCGGCTGTCGGCCGGCTGAGCCGCGTTCCCCGCGTCACGGACGGGCCCCCGCCGCCGACGCGCCCTTGCGTTGAGAGCCGCTCCCATGCGAGACCGAAGTTGACCCCTCACGGGACGACAACATTGGTCTCGCTGGGGCCAAGCAGCGATTCCACGAGCGCGACCGGCTCGCGCGCCATCCGCGAACGCGGCACCACCTTCTCGAATCCGGCCGCCTCGGCGCGATGGCGCACCTCCTGCTCCACGTGGCTGTAGAAGCCGAGCCGCGGCGGGCCGGCTTCCGCCGTCTCGGAGATCCGCTGCTCGTGGTCCGCGGTCAGGTCCACCACGAGCAGCTCGGCCGGCTCGCCGGCGCCCACCGGCTCGTGGCCCGCCGCACGCAGCGCGCCCTGCAGCCTCGAGCCGAACAGCAGGTCTGGGCAAAGGAGCGCGATCCGCGCCATGACCGCTACTGCGCGCGCCGGTGGCGGAACTCCTGGCGCACCGACTCCGGCCGGCCCCACATCTGCGTGACCTCCACACGCCCCGAGCGCGCCTCGCGGGTCACGAGCTCGCCCTCGATCCCCAGGGCGTCGAGCAGGGCGAGCGTGCCGTGCACCGTCTCCGCCGCCGCCGCGTGGCCGAACTTGTTGGCCACACGCAGGCGCCAGTGCCAATCGTGCTTCGAGTAGGGCATCGCGTTGACCTGGACGAGCAGCGTGGCCGCCTCCACGTAGCGGTCCTCGTCGACGAGGCGCAGGTCGAGCTCGAGCTGGGTCCAGTCGGGCGGGAGCGCGTCCACCACGTCCTGGAAGTCCTCGGCGAGCCCCATCGGGCGCAACCCTACCGAGACGCGTGCGCGCGCCAGCGGCTCGGCCGCGGGGCGGAGAGGTGGCAGAGCGGGGCGAGCAAACGTCGCGGAGAACTCGCATTGCGAGCGTGTTCGACCAGCGCACGGCGCGGAATGCGAGCGCGCCGGGCCAGCCCAGCGCGGGGTGGCCAGGGCCACCAGCCGCTAGCGCCTCGGCTCGACTCGCATCGCGCGGGCGAGCTGGTCGCCGAGCGCATGGTCGCGGCCGTTGGCGCGCACCGTGAGTGGGCCGCCGAAGGGCTCACGGCCGGTCAGCTCGAGCTCGTCCCCCGGCGCGATCCCGCGGTCGGAGAGGTAGCGCAGCATCTCGGGGTTCGAGTCCGAGACCCGGGAGAAGGTCCCGCGCTCCCCGGCGCTCAGGTCGGCCAGCGCGCGCGACGGCGAGTCCTCGATCTCGCCGTCCGCGGTCGGGATCGGGTCCCCGTGCGGGTCGCGGGTGGGGTTGCCGAGCTTCGCCGAGATCAGCTCCGAGAGCTCCGGTGAGATCGCGTGCTCCAGCACCTCGGCCTCCTCGTGCACCCGGTCCCATGGCATCCCGAGCGCCTCGGCGAGGTAGAGCTCGAGCAGCCGGTGGTGGCGGACCACCTCGAGCGCCACGCGCTCGCCCGCGCGAGTGAGACGGACGCCGTGGTAGGGCTCGCGCGAGGCCAGGCCCATCGCCTCGAGTCGCTTGACCATCGCGGACGCCGACGCCGGCGAGACCCCGAGCCGCTCCGCGAGCGCGGAGGTCGAGACCGGGGCCTGGCTGCGCTGGGCGAGCGTCCAGATCGCCTTGGCGTAGTCCTGGACCGCGATCGACAC
>DASQNF010000036.1:0-7161 GCA_035645115.1 Thermoleophilaceae bacterium
CCGGCGCGCGCGGAGGCCCTGGTCGCGCCCCTTTGCCCGCCCCCGCGCGGTGTAGGGTGCCGCGCGGTGCGCCTGTCGAGGGTTCTGGCCCCAAGGGACCGCGAGTTCTTCGACCTCTTCGAGGAGGCGGGCGGCAACATCCTGCGCGCCGCCGGGCTGCTCGAGGAGATGCTCGAGGACTTTCCCGAGCGCAGTGACCTCGCGCGGGAGATCCTGCTGTGCGAGCAGGAGGGCGACCGGATTACGCACGACATCATCCAGCGCCTCAACCAGACCTTCGTCACTCCGATCGACCGCGAGGACATCCACGCGATCGCGTCCGCGCTCGACGACGTCGTGGACTACACCGAGGAGGTCGCGGACTATCTCGGGCTCTACAAGATCGAGGCCCCGATGTCCCAGGCGCAGGACCTCGCGAAGGTGCTGCACGGGGCGGCCCGCCAGATCGCCGAGGCGATGCCGCGGCTGCGCGGGTTCAAGGACATCAACCAGTTCACGGTCGAGATCAACCGCCTCGAGAACGACGGCGACCGGATCACGCGCGAGGCGATCGCCTCGCTGTTCGACACCGGAATCGATCCCATGGTCGTGATCCGCTGGAAGGACATCTTCGAGCGCCTCGAGGAGGCCATCGACGCAACCGAGCGGGTGGCCAACATCCTCGAGGGCATCGTGATCAAGAACTCGTGAGCGGGTAAGCACCCCGGCATATGGAGAGCGACGTCATCGTCGTGATCGTCGTGGCCACGGCGCTCGCGTTCGACTTCACCAACGGCTTCCACGACACGGCGAACGTGGTAGCGACCTCGATCTCCACGCGCGCGATGGCGCCCAAGCTCGCGGTCGGCTACGCCGCGGTGCTGAACTTCGTCGGCGCGTTCATATCGCTCGAGGTGGCGGCAACGATCGCCAAGGACGTTGTCGACCCTGGGTCGATCGGGCTGCTCGCGGTGTTCGGCGGGTTGGTCGGCGCGATCGCATGGAACCTGATCACCTGGTACTTCGGGCTGCCGTCGAGCTCCTCCCACGCCCTCATCGGCGGCATGGTGGGCGCCGTGCTGGTGGCGGAGGGACCCAGCGCGGTGTCTTTCGAGGAGGGCGTCCTCGGCAAGGTGATGATCCCGGCGCTCGTGGCGCCCACGCTCGCGTTCGTGGTCGGTGGCGTGGCGATCCTCGTCCTCTATCGGATCGTCGGCGGGCTGCGTCCCGCTCCGGTCACGAGCGGCTTCCGGTTCGGCCAGGTGATCTCCGGCGGCCTCCTGGCGCTCGCCCACGGCACGAACGACGCCCAGAAGACCATGGGCGTGATCACGCTCGCGCTGGTGGCCAACGGAACGATCGCCCAGGACGACTTCCACGTGCCCGACTGGGTGGTGGTCTCGGCCGCGACCGCGATCGCGCTCGGCACATACGCCGGCGGCTGGCGGATCATCAAGACGATGGGCAGCCGCATCCACAAGATGGACTCCGCGCAGGGCTTCGCCGCGCAGGGCGCCGGCGCCGCCGTGATCCTGGCCGCCTCCAAGGTGGGCTTCCCGCTCTCGACCACCCACACGATCTCCGGAGCCGTGATCGGGTCGGGCGCCGCCAAGCGGCTGTCGGCGGTGCGCTGGGGGGTGGCCGGGAACATCCTCATGGCCTGGCTGCTCACGCTGCCTGCGGCGGCCGGCATCGGTGCGCTCACCTACGGCGTCACGCGGATATTCGGCAGCGGCGCGGCGGGACCGGTGATCGTCTCGGCGCTGATCCTGTTCGCAGTGGCCCTGCTGTTCGTGCGCAGGGCCCAAGAGCACGCGAAGAACCCCGTGGGCCGCGCGGAGGCGGAGCTCACGTGACGATCGCGGCCGTGGTGAACACCGGGGACCTGCTCGAGCTGGTCTGGGTCTCGCTGGCCGCCGGCATCGGAGTCACGGCCGCTTTCGGCCTCGCGATCGTCGGGAGCACGCGGGCGTTCGAGCTCGGGCGCGAGCGCCGTCCCGGCGAGGCCACCGTGTTCGCAGCCCTCGGCGCCGTCGCCATGGCCGCCGTGGTCGGCGCGATCGTCTACGGGCTCGTGGTGCTGATCGCCAAGTAGCGCGCCGCCCCTGCCCGTGACGGCGGCGCTGGCCAGCCGCGACGGCGGGGCGCCGGCTCAGCCCGTTACGGCGGCCACCAGCCGCTCGAGCTCGTCCTCGCGGTTCCAGGCGCCCACCGACGCCCGCACGTAGGGGCCGCCCGGCAGGTCGCGCAGGACGAGGCCGGCGGCCGTCAGCCGCTCGACGAGCGTGGCCGGCTCGGGCGCCTCGAACGCCACGAGCGTGGAGCGCCCGCGAGCCGCCACGGCCACCCCGCGCTCGGCGAGCCGCTCGGCAAGCCGGGAGGCGAGCTTGCAGCCGCGCTCGTGCACCGCCGGGATGCCGGCCTCCTCGAGCACGTCGAGCGCCGCCAGCGCCCACTCGACCTGGTGGGGGGCGGGAAACCCGGTAGCTAGCCGGCGAGCGTCGCCGTGCAGGGGCGAGTGGAGCGGGTCCCCGGGGTCCTCGAGCGCGTGGTAGCCCGGCCAGGGAGCGCGCAAAGCCGCGATCCGGTCGGCGCGCGCGTACAGGTAGCCGATCCCGTTCGGACCGCACAGCCACTTCTGCCCGGAGGCGGCGTAGTAGTGGCAGCCGAGCGCACGCACGTCCACCGGCACGGCGCCGAGCCCCTGGGCGCCGTCGAGCAGCACATCGACGCCGGTGGCGGCGAGCGCAGCGTGGTCGACGATGCGGCCGCTCTTCCACGACACGTGCGAGCACGCCACGAGGCGGGTCCGCGGTTCCACCGCGGCGGCCAGCTCGTGGAACGGCGCCACCCTGAGGCGCACGCCCCTGGTGTCGCGCGCGGCCGCCAGCGGGCCGAGCACGCCCGGATGCTCCTCGTCGCTCGTCACGATCTCGTCGCCGGGGCGCAGGTCGAGTGCGGTCAGGATCGAGTTGACGCCGTCCGTTGTCGAGCCCGTCAGCGCCAGCTCCCCGAGCTCGGCGCCGATCAGCGCAGCCACGCGGCCGCGCAGGACCTCGCCGCGCTCGACCAGGTCGTCCATGAACGCCTTGCCGCTTCGACCCTGCCCGGCCTGCCGCCGCAGCGACTCCTCGGCGGCCACGAGCGCCCGGCCCGGCACCGGCCCGTTGGTGCCGGCGTTCAGGTAGACGAGCTCCGCGAGCGCGGGGAACTGGGCGCGCAGGCTCTCCACGGCCGCGGATACTAGGCTGCCCGGCCTGATGATCATCGAGCGCTCGATGCACCCCGACTGGCTGTCGAACACCTATCTCGTGGCCGACGAGGAGGGCGGGGCGGCGGTGGCGATCGACGCCGGCGGGCCCTCGCAACCGCTGTTCGAGGCGGCCGACCGGTTGGGCCTCGACGTGCGCATGCTGCTGCTCACCCATCACCACACCGACCACGTGGCCGAGAGCGAGGCTTGGAGGGAGCGCTATCGGCTCGAGACCGTGGCCCACCCGGTCGAGGCCGCGCTGATCGCCGGCGTGGACCGCGCGATCGAGCCGGGCGAGACGCTCGAGCTGGGCGCCCTCTCGATCGAGTCCCTGCACACGCCCGGGCACACGGCCGGGATGCTCAACTTCGCCGTGAACCAGACGGACGTGTTCACCGGCGACACGCTCTTCAAGGGCTCGGTGGGCGGCGTGCGGGCGCCGGGCTCGACGAGCTTCGCCGATCTCAAGCGCTCCGTCATGGACGTGCTGATGGCGCTCCCGCCCGAGACCCGGCTGCACCCGGGGCATACCGACCCCACCACCGTCGCGGCGGAGTGGGAGTCGAACGCCTTTGTGCGGCTGTGGCGCGGGCTCGACGAGGAGGGCGGCGAGAGCTGCCGGGTGGAGGGGGAGGAGGCGACCCTCGTGCTGCTCGGGCCCGACTACGACGGCGGCCACAAGGCCTGGGTGCGCTGGCCCGACGGGCGCGACGACATCGTGCCGGGGAGCCGGGTCGAGCGCTGAGCGCGCGGCCGCCCACGCGGCGGATGGCATGATGCAGCGATGGTCCCGCAGGCCGCCCAGACGGACATCAGGCGGGCGCTGTTCGGGCGCCTGATCGACCACGCCGCCCTGTTTCCGCCGGCCAGCATGAGCGTGCCCGACGCCGCGGCCGAGGACAGGCGCGCGCGCGAGAGCCCGTACGCGTGGATGCTCGATCGCTTCATCTGCCCCGCGTCCAAGCTCGAGGCGCTGCGCGAGCAGATGCCCTGGGAGATCGCCCCCGGCCTGAGCGTGGTCCTCGACGGCGCCGGCGGGGCTTCCGCGAGCGAGTGGCCGAGCGCGCTGGCCGCGGACGCCGGTCGGGTGGCGGAGGCGATGGCGGCGGGGGCGCCGGTGGAGGCGGTGGAGCTGCGACTGCCCGCGCCGCGCCCGGAGTCGGCAGCGCTCCTGAGCGCCCATCGCACGCTTCGCCCGCTCGGGGTGGAGGCCTACTTCGAGCTCGTCCCGGGAGAGCGCTGGCGCGACACCGTGCCGGCCGCGATCGGCGCGGTGGCGGGCATCGGCGGCCGCGTCAAGCTGCGCTGCGGCGGCGAGAGCGCCGCGGCGTTCCCGCCCGTCGAGCTCGTGGCGCTCGTGATCGCCTCCGCCCGCCAGGCGGGCGTGGCGTTCAAGGCCACGGCGGGGCTCCACCATCCCGTTCGCCACGTCGAGCCCGGCAGCGGATTTCCGATGCACGGCTTCCTCAACCTCCTCGCGGCCAGCGCCTTTGCCGGCGCGGGCGCGGCCCGCGCGCGCGAGCTCGAGGCGGTGCTCGCGGAGGAGGACCCTGCCGCGTTCCGGCTCGGCGAGGACTCTTTGGCCGTGGCGGGCCTCGAGGCGGACGCGAGCGAGGTGGCCGGCGCCCGCCGGGCGCTCTTCACGGGCTACGGGAGCTGCAGCTGGAGCGAGCCAGTGGAGGACCTGCGGCGGCTCGGAGTGCTGGCGTGACCCTCGCCTACGGGGTTGTGCCGGGGGCGGGGGTGTGCGCCCGCGTGAACGGACGGGTGGTGGACCTGCGCGCGCTCGACGAGCGGCTCTTCGGGAGCCAGTCGCTCGTGCCCTTCATGGCCCGCGGGCCCGAGCTCTGGGGAGTGATGCACGACCGCGTGCGCGCCCTGGGGGGCCCCGAGCTCGATCCCGCCGAGCTCGGCCTGCCCTTCGAGGTGGCCGACTACGTGGACTTCTACTCCTCGCTCCACCACGCCACCAACCTCGGCCGCATGTTCCGGCCGGATGCCGAGCCGCTGCTCCCCAACTGGCGCCACCTGCCGGTGGGCTATCACGGGCGCGCCGGCACGGTGGTGGTGAGCGGCACGCCCGTGCGCCGGCCCTGCGGGCAGCGCAAGCCGCCCGACGTGGACATGCCCAGCTTCGGCCCGAGCGTCCGGCTCGACATCGAGCTCGAGGCGGGCTTCGTGATCGGCTCGCCGAGCCGGATGGGCGAGCCGGTGCCGGTGGAGCGCGCGCTCGAGCACGTGTTCGGCATGGTGCTCGTGAACGACTGGTCCGCGCGCGACGTCCAGGCCTGGGAGTACCAGCCGCTGGGGCCGTTCCTAGGCAAGTCGTTCGCCACCTCGGTGAGCGCGTGGGTCACGCCGCTGGGCGAGCTCGAGGCGCACGTGGTAGCCGGCGAGCCCCAGGAGCCCGAGCCGCTTCCCTACCTGCGCGAGGCGCCCTGGGCCTACGACATCCCGCTCGAGGTGGAGCTGAACGGCACGGTCGTGGCGCGCTCGAACACGCGCCACCTGTACTGGTCGGTGGCACAGCAGATCGCCCACCTGACGGCGAACGGCGCGAGCCTGCGCACCGGCGACCTGCTCGCGAGCGGCACGATCTCGGGCCCCGGGCGCGACGAGCGGGGGAGCCTGATCGAGCTGTCCTGGAACGGCACCGAGCCGATCGAGCTCGCCGACGGCTCCACGCGCAGCTTCCTCGAGGACGGCGACGAGGTGGTGCTGCGCGGCGAGCCGCTCGGCGAGGTGCGCGGCAGGATCGAGCCGGCCGCCGGCGCGCGCTGATGGACCTGCAGCGCCCCGCGACCGAGCCGGTGCTCGATCCGCCGGCCGGTACGGTGGGCCACCGATGAAGGTCAAGCTCCCCGACGGGACGCAGCTCGAGCTGGCGGACGGGGCCACCGGCGCCGACGCCGCCCGGGCGATCGGCGAGGGGCTCGCCCGGGCGGCGCTCGGCGTCCGCGTGGACGGTGAGCTGCGCGACCTCTCCGCGCCGCTCCCGGACGGCGCCGGCATCGAGATCGTGACGGCGCGGGACGGCGAGGACGCGCTCTGGCTCGTGCGCCACGACGCGGCGCACGTGCTCGCCACCGCGGTGATGGAGCTCTACCCGGGCGTGAAGATCTCGATCGGCCCGCCGATCGAGGACGGCTTCTACTACGACTTCGAGTTCCCCGCCGGGGCCAAGCTCACCGACGAGGACTTCGAGCGCGTCGAGGCCAGGATGCGCGAGCACATCAAGGCCGACGAGCGCTTCGAGCGCTCCCAGCTGCCCGTGGCCGCGGCGATCGAGCACTTTCGCAAGGAAGGCCAGGACTACAAGGTCGAGCTGATCGAGGACCTTGTGCGCGACCAGGGGGTGGAGAGCGTCTCGCTGTACCGCAACGGCCCCTTCACCGATCTCTGCCGCGGCCCGCACGGTCCCGGCACCAAGCGGATCAAGGCGTTCAAGCTCACGAGCGTGGCGGGCGCGTACTGGCGCGGCGACTCGAGCCGCCAGATGCTCACGCGCGTGTACGGGACCGCGTTCCTCTCGAAGGAGGAGCTCGAGCGCCACCTGGAGCGGCTCGAGCAGGCGCGCGCGCGCGACCATCGCAAGCTTGGGCGCGAGCTCGACCTGTTCATGCTCTCCGAGCTCTCGCCGGGCTCGCCCTTCTGGCTGCCGGGCGGCATGCAGATCTGGAACGAGCTCACGACGCTCTGGCGCGACACCAACATCGAGCGCGGCTACACCGAGGTGAAGACGCCGATCCTCTACGACGTTGACCTCTGGAAGCAGTCGGGCCACTGGCACGTGTACCGCGAGCACATGTACTTCACGGACGCGGAGGAGCGGGCGATGGGCCTCAAGCCGATGAACTGCCCGGCCCACTGCCAGATCTACAAGCGCGAGAACCGCTCCTACCGCGACCTGCCGATCCGGCTGGCCGAGC
>DASQNF010000037.1:0-9013 GCA_035645115.1 Thermoleophilaceae bacterium
CCGGTCGAAGCTGCCGAGGTTGCCGCCCAGGTTGTCGATGAAGTGCACGAGCGTGGCCTCGCGCGTGCACGGGACCACCGGGCTGCCGTGCTCGAGCCTGCCGTGATGGCTGAGGATGATGTGGAGCAGCGCCTCGGCGTCCGCGGCCGGGAAGCCCTCGATCTCCTCGATCTCGCGGCGGACCATGTAGTACCCGAGCGGGATCTCGCCGAGCAGCTTGCCGGAGTCGCTGAGCTCGATCGCCCCGTTGCGCGAGGCGTAGGCGTCGACCTTGCCGATGTCGTGCACGAGGGCGCCGGTAACGGCCACGTCGCGGTCGATCCCGGGGAACGTGGCCGCCAGTGCGCTCACGCCCTGGGCCACCGACAGGCAGTGCTCGAGCAGGCCGTGGCGGTAGGCCTGGTGGTAGTACTTGGCGGCCGGCGCCTCGTGGAAGCGGCGGCCGATCGGGCTGCGCACGTCGACCAGCCGGGCGAGCAGCGCGCGCAGGTGCGGGCGCTGGACCGTGGCCACGAGCGCGCCGAGGTCGGCGGCCATCTGCTCGTAGGGGATCGGCGCCGTCTCGGTGAGGTCCGCGAGCTCGTACTCGCTCTCCTCGGCGCGGCGCAGGGCCCGGACCGTGAGCGTGGCGCCGAAGCGCTCGTCCAGCGTGTAGCAACCGACCACCCGCACCACGGCGCCGGCGGGGCACAGCGGCGCGAGCTCGTCCACGCCCTCCCAGACAACGGCCTCGACGGCGCCCGTGAGGTCCCCGAGCTGGAGCTTGAGGAAGGCCTCCCCGTTGCGCCTCTGGCGGCGCGAGTGGGCCCGCACGAGGAACACGGAGTCCACTTCCTGGCCGTTCGCGAGGTCGCGGACGAAGCACTTGGCCGGGGTCAGCGATGTCTGCTCCATCGGGGCTGCCAAGGTAGAGCTGCTCTCGGACGGGATAGCCTGCATGCCGATGAAGTCGCCCCCCGGCCGGAGGACCTGACAAGTGGCAGTGCTCGTGGCCGGCGGCACCGGCGCGCTCGGCGGCGCGGTGGTGCGCGAGCTGCTCGCCACGGGCTACGGCTGCACGCTCACCTGGCTCGTCGCCCACGAGCGCGATCGCGCGCAGGCCGAGCTCGGGGAGCGCGTGGAACTCGTGGAGGCCGACCTCTCGGAGCCGGGCGGCGCGGACGCGGCGGTGGCGGCGGTGGGCGAGCTCGAGGCGGTGGTGAACCTGGTGGGGGGCTATGCCGCCGGCGGGCTCGTGCACGAGACCGATCACGCCGAGTTCGAGCGCCTGCTGCGGCTGAACCTCGCGCCCGCGTACAACCTCGCGCACGCCGCGATGCCGCGCCTGATCGAGGCCGGCGGCGGCGCCTTCGTCGGCGTCTCGGCGCGGCCGGCGCTGCGCCCGTTCGCCGGGGCGTCCGGCTACATCACGAGCAAGGCCGCGGTGCTCGCGTTCATCCAGGCGCTCGACGCCGAGTATCGCGACCGTGGCATCCGCTGCAACGCGATCCTGCCGAGCGTGATCGACACGCCCGCCAACCGCTCGTCGCAGCCGGATGCCGACCACTCCAAGTGGGTCGCGCCGGAGGCGATCGCGAAGGTGGTGCGCTTCCTCGTCTCCGAGGACTCGGCGCCCACGACGGGCGCGGCGATACCCGTCTACGGCCGCGCCTGAGGGCCGGCGCCGTAGTAGTCGAGCGCCAGGCGGCCCACCTGCTTGGTGGCGCCGCCGTTCTGGATCGCCCCGAGCGGCGCACCCACGAACGGGATCAGACGTCCGGCGTAGCGGTGTGCCAGCCGCTTGACCAGGTACTTCGCGAGCCGCCGCTGGAGGTTCTCCGAGCTGCGGCCCGCAAGCGCGCGCTGGACCGCCGCCTGAGCGAGCCGCTTGCCCGCGCCGTCGAGGGCGGCGCGGGCCTCCGCTGGCGTCTCGTAGAAGCCCTGTAGCGCCAGCAGCTCGGCGGGACGCATCGGGTGGTTGGGGTCAAAGCCGTACGCGGCCGCGATGTAGAACGTCATGCGGCTCTGGATCCAGATCAGCGCCACGATGTCCGGCGCCGCGGTGAACACGCCCCCGAGGCCGAGCGCCGCCCCCTCCAGCCGCGACATCCGCACGTGCTTGCGGTATGCCAGGCGGGCGAGCTCGGCCGGCGTGTGCCCTGCGCCCGCGATCCGCGCCCACTCCTCCGCCTGCGGCCCGAAGCGCTCGGCGGCCGCCAGCGCGATGTACTCGGGCGCGCGATCGGGCTCGGCCAGGATCCGGTTCCAGAGCGACTGCGGCGGCCGGTCGAGGTGGTCGAGCTCCTCGAGCTCGCCTGTTTGGGAGAGGCGGTCCACCGTCCCGAGGGTAGAGCCCCGTTTCACCGGCCCCCGACGGAGGTACCAGCTCCACATGGCTACCGACACATCAGTCCGCCGCGGAATACTGAGCGAGGACAGGCGCACCGAGCGCGAGCAGCTGATCGAGATGCTCACCAAGGCCTACTGGATGGAGGTCGAGACGGTGATGAGCTACCTCGCCAACTCGATCAACCCCGACGGCGTACGCGCGCAGGAGATCATCGAGTCGCTCGAGCAGGACGTCCAGGAGGAGCTCGGGCACGCGCGCCGCTTCGGCGAGCGCATCAAGCAGCTCTACGGCGTGGTCCCGGGCTCGAGCGAGTTCGCGGCCGAGCAGTCCTACCTGCAGCCGCCCGGCCAGCAGACCGACATCGTCCACGTGATCAAGGGCGTGATCGAGGCGGAGTCCGGGGCGATCGACCACTACAACGCGATCATCGACTTCTGCGACGGCCTCGACCCGGTGACCCAGGACATGGTCATCGAGATCCTTGGCGACGAGGAGGGCCACCGCCGCCTGTTCGAGGGCTTCCTGCGCGAGTACGAGGCGGAGGGACGGGCGTAGCGAGCCGCCGCCGTCCGCCGCTCCCGCGGCAGAGCGACCGCTACCATCGGCCCGGCGCGGCGAGGTAGCTCAGTCGGTAGAGCACACGACTGAAAATCGTGGTGTCGCCAGTTCGATTCTGGCCCTCGCCATCTCTTGGCTGCGGCGCGCCGCCCTGCCGTCTCGTTGCCCGGCCCACGTGTGGAGCACGCGTCGCGGCGGCCTTTCTCGCCAGGCCAGCGCCTCGCGCTGGAGAGGTGGAGGGTGCGGCCCTTCCCGGGCCGGGACGGTTTCAGTGGCGCGTGAGCGATGCGCCGCCTTCGCGCCCGGGCGCGTGAACCTGATCGGCGAGCACACCGACTACAACGACGGCCTCAGCCTCCCGTTCGCCATCGAGCAGGGCGTGACGGTGCGCGCCACCCGGCTCGACGGCGACGAGGTGCACGCGATCGCGAGCGACCTCGACGCGGAGGACCGCTTCGACCGCCGCCACGTGTCGCGAGCGGACGGCTGGGGCGCGTTCGTCCGCGGCGCCGTCGCCGAGCTGCGCGCAGCGGGCCACGACGTTCCCGGCGCCCGGCTCGAGATCGCCGGCACCGTTCCGCAAGGGTCCGGGCTGTCCTCCTCGGCGGCGCTCGAGGTTGCGCTCTGCCTCGCGCTGCTCGGACTCGCAGGCGAGGAGGGCGCCGACCGCATCGCCCTGGCGCGGCTCTGCTCGCGCGTCGAGAGCGACTGGGTGGGAGCCCATACCGGGCTGCTCGACCAGCTCGCGTCGCTCCTCGGGGAGGCCGGCCACGCCACTCGGCTCGACTTCCGGGTGCTCGACGCTCGGCATGTCCCGCTCGAGCCTGGACGCTGGCGGCTGGTAGTGGTGGACTCGGGCCAGGCCCGCGACCACGCCGGCTCGGGCTACAACGAGCGGCGCCGCGAGTGCGGCGAGGCCGCCGAGCGGCTCGGGCTCACGAGCCTGCGTGACGCGACGGTCGAAGCGGCCGCGGAGATCCCGTCGCCGTTCGAGCGCCGGGTGCGGCACGTGGTCGAGGAGAACGCGCGGGTCGACGCGACCGTGCAGGCGCTCGAGGAGGGCGATTTCGAGGAGGTCGGGCGACTCCTCGACGCCTCCCACGCGAGCCTGCGGGACCTCTTCGAGGCATCCACGCCCGCCGTCGAGGGGACGGTGCGGCGCCTGCGCGAGGGCGGCGCGGCAGGCGCTCGGATGGTGGGCGGTGGCTTCGGAGGGCATGTCCTGGCGCTGATGGCGCCCGGCGTGGCAGCGCCGGGCGACGCCGTCGAGGTCGCCCCGGGGCCTGGCGCGCGCCTACTGGCGTGAGCCGGGGCGGATCGAGGCCGGCCGGCGGCGCCCCTCAGCTCACGCCGCCAAGGGCGTCGGCGCCTCGCCGCGCTTGGCGGCCTCCACCTGCTCGCGACTGTCGCGCGATGAGATCAGCACCGCGGCGAGGAGCGCGCCCAGCAGCGCGAGCCCCGCGCCTGCCAGGAACGCATCCTGGAAGCCCTCGGTCAACGCCACCGCCGGATTGCGCTCGCCGGAGGCGAACACGTCGTCGGTGCGCGAGGTGGCGATCGTTGCGAGCAGGGCCAGCCCCAGCGCCCCGCCCACCTGCTGCGAGGTGTTGATGAGCCCGGAGGCGAGCCCCGCCTCGCCCGGATCGGTGCCGGTCACGGCCGCGATCGTCACGGGAACGAATGCAAACCCGAGCCCGACCGCCGCGACCATCGACGGGAACAGCACGTCGCCCACATAGCTCCCACCCGGGGCACTCACCTGCGCGAACCAGACCAGCCCGCCGGTGATCAGGAGCAGCCCGGCGATCAGCACCGGCTTGAATCCGAAGCGGGTGACCAGCTGGGACGCCATGCCCGCCGACACGATGATCAGCCCCGCGAGGGGGAGGTAGGCAAGCCCCGCCTCGAGCGGCTCGTAGGCCAGCACCTGCTGCATGTAGAGCGAGATGAAGAAGAACATCGAGAACAGCGACATGCCGATCAGGAGGCCGATCACGTTCGATCCCCGCAGCGTGCGCAGCCGGAAGATGGAGAACGGCATCAGCGGGTACCGGCGCCTCGACTCGATCGCCACGAACGCCGCGAGCAGCAGCACCGAGAGCCCGCCGAGCACGAGCGTCTGCGTCGAGCCCCAGCCGGCGTCGTTGGCGTCCACCAGCGTGTAGACGAGGAGCGCCAGGCCCGCCGTGACGGAGACCGCGCCCGCGACGTCGAAGGAGGGGCTCGAGCGGTCGCGCGACTCGCCGAGGAGCCGCGGCGCCGCCAGCGCGGCCGCGATCCCGATCGGCACGTTCACGAACAGCACCCACTCCCAGCCGAGCCCCTCGGTGAGCACGCCGCCCAGCAGCACCCCCGCAGCGCCGCCCGAGCC
This sequence comes from Thermoleophilaceae bacterium, assembly GCA_035645115.1. Lineage (GTDB taxonomy): Bacteria > Actinomycetota > Thermoleophilia > Solirubrobacterales > Thermoleophilaceae > JACVRW01. Next base: position 5,259 of record DASQNF010000037.1, read on the forward strand.
CGCCACCGCGCCCCAGACGCCGAGCGCCTTGTTGCGCTCGGAGCCCTCGGCGAAGGTGGTGGTGACGATCGCGAGCGCCGCGGGCGAGATCAGCGCCGCGCCGAGCCCCTGCACGGAGCGAGCGGCCACGAGCCAGACGTCGCTCTGGGCGAAACCGCCGGCGAGCGACGCCAGGGCGAACAGCCACATGCCGTAGACGAACAGCCGCCGGCGCCCGAGCAGGTCGGCCAGCCGCCCGCCGAGCAGCAGGAAGCCGCCGAACACGAGCGTGTACGAGTTCACGACCCAGGAGAGGTCGTCCTGGGCGAAGTCCAGGTCGGTGCCGATCGACGGCAGCGCGACGTTCACGATCGACGCGTCGAGGACGACCACGAACTGTGCCATCGCCAGCAAGGCCAGGGCGAGGTTCTTGGCGCGGGGCGTGTCTGCAGGGCTCACAGGGCTTGTCTCCTACATCGGTGAAATCGGAACAGGAACTCCGGTTCCGGCTACCATAACGGAACGAAGCTTCCGCTTGTCGCGTGCCGGAGCTAGGCTCTCCTCGATGACCACGCCTGAGGCGATCGTCGGAGCGCGCGGCATGCGGGCGGACGCCCGCCGCAACCACGAGCGGATCGTCGAGGCGGCGCGCGAGGCGTTCGCCGAGCACGGCCCCGAGGCCCAGATGGACGACGTCGCTCGCCGGGCGGGCGTGGGGGTGGGCACGCTGTACCGCCACTTCCAGACGAAGGAAGCTCTCGTGGGCGAGCTGATCCGGCTCAAGCTGAGCGCCTTCGCCGCGCGGGCGCGGGCCGCGCTCGAGGAGGAGGGCGACCCCTGGGAGCTGTTCGCGGGGGTGCTCCGCGACCAGGCCGAGGTGATGGCGACGGACGCCGCTCACCAGCGCATGACCTTCGCCTCGAGCCAGGAGTCCGTTGACCACGCCCAGCCGGCGATCGACGAGCTCAGCGAGGCCATGGAGGAGCTGCTGCGGCGCGCGAAGCGGAGCGGCGCGCTTCGCGAGGACGTGACGGTGGCCGACATCCGCACGCTCATGTGCGGGCTCGGCAGCGTGATGGCGGCGGATCGCCTGAGCGTGATGCGCTACGACTGGCGCCGCCAGCTCGAGCTCATGTTGGCCGGCCTGCGCGCCCGCTAGCGACCCGGCGGGTGCAGAAAGGCCCACCGCTACACTCGCGCGCCGTGCGCCGCCTACTCGCGCTAGCCGCGCTCACCAGCCTGATCGCAGCCGGCTGCGCGGGTGACGAGGACTCCTCCGGCCCGCTCGACGCAGCGCTCGCCTACCTGCCCGCCGAGACCCCGTTCGCGGCAGCGATCGACACGGACCTGGACGGCGACCAGTACGAGGCGGTGGACTCGCTGCTCGGCAAGTTCCCGCTCGGGGTGGAGTCGGTGGAGGAGGCGCTCGCCGGCCAGCTCTCGGGCGGCGAGCAGGACGTGGACTTCAGGGAGGACGTCAAGCCGCTGCTCGGCAACCCCTTCGTGGTGGGCGCCACCGACGTCCGCTCGTTCACCGACGACTCCGAGGACGACGACTTCGTGGGCGCGATCCAGGTCGAGGACGAGGACGCCCTCGAGCGCCTGCTCGACGAGACGAAGCCGAGCGAGCGCGGCGAGAGATCCGGCGCTACCGTCTACGAGGACGCCGGGACCGTGTTCGCCGTTGAGGAGGACATGGTCGTCTTCGCCGGCTCCGAGCAGCTGCTCGACGAGGCGCTCGAGCGCGCCGACGGCGATGACCACCTCGATGAGGAGAGCTTCGGCGAGGCCCTGGAAGGTCTGCCCCGGAGCGCCCTCGTGCGGGTGTACGCGGACGTGGAGGCGATCATTGCGGCCGATCCCGACGCTCGCGCCGCGCGCAAGGTCGAGTGGGTGCGCGCGCTGCGCACGCTCGGATCGACCCTCGTGGCCGAGGGCGAGGGGCTCGAGATCGAGTTCAACCTGCGCACCGAGGGCGAGCGGCTGAGCGACGAGGACCTGCCGGTGGCCGCGGGCGACGAGGCGCCGGGCGTGGTCGAGCGCAACGGCGAGATCGGCTTCGGCATCAGAGACCTCGCCCAGATCGTGAAGTTCTCGGAGGCGGCCGGCCAGGCGCTCGACCCGTCGGGCTACGGCGACTACGCGCGGGCCAAGGAGACGCTCGACAGGCAGCTCGGGATCTCCATCGACGAGGACCTGATCGGGCAGCTCGGGGGGCACCTGTCGGCGAGCGTGGCGGTAGACGGCAAGCTCGGCCTGCGCTCGGAGCTCGACGACCCGCGCGCCTTCGAGGACACGCTCGCGAAGCTGGCGGACGCGCTCCCCTCGTTCGCCGAGGGGGCCGGCTTCGGCCAGGTGGCGATCCAGAAGCCGGAGGGCGACAACGACTTCTACGTGCTCGCCCAGGCGGACGGCGACTCGCTCGTGTTCGGCGTGATCGAGGAGACGTTCGTGCTGGCCACCGATCCCGAGGGCGCCGCGGCGCTCGCCACGGAGGGACCCTTGGAGGTCCCGGGGGCCGTGGGCGCGCTGGCGATGAGCGCGGATGCGGAGGCGCTCGTGAACGCCCTGCTCGGCGAGCTCGGGCCGCAGCTCGGCCTCGGGGGCCTCGAGGGCTTCGGAGCGCAGCTCTTCACCGGCCCGCTCGAGGAGCTCACCGGCTCCGTGCGCTCGAGCACGGGCGGGCTGCGCGGGCGGGTCTCGCTGTCGGTGAGGTAACGGCGCCCGTCAGAGGCCGAGCCAGGCCTCGAGCAGCGGCAACGGGTCCACCGGCGCGCCGCCTCTCACGTACCAGCCACCCACCCAGACCTCGAAGTGGAGGTGGGCTCCCGACGAGGCGCCGGTGTTGCCCACCTGCGCGAGCTGGTCGCCCGCGTCCACGTGCTGCCCGGCCGTGACCAGGATCGAGCCGCGGCGCAGGTGCATGAAGACGTAGTCGCGGTCCTCGCCGTCCCCGTCGAGCACCAGGTACCAACCCGCGCCGCGACGCTGGTAGCGCACCCACTCCACGGTGCCGGCCCAGGGCGCGATCACGGGAGTGCCCTCGGACGCGGAGATGTCCTGGCCCTGATGGATGTGCCCACGTCGCGGGGCGCCGAATCGGGAGCCCGCCCCGCCGAGGTCGAAGGGCCCGGCAACGGGGAAGCGGTGGCCGCTCTCGGGGGTGGCGCCGGGCGCCGGCTCGGGCGCCGGCAGCGGCGCGACCGGCGAGCTGCCGCCCGACAGTCCGAGGAGCTGCGGCGGCCGGCTCGCCCGCTCGCGCCTCGCGGCGCGGCACCTGGCGGCTCGGCGCCTGCTCAGGAACCGCCGGCAGGTGCGCAGCCTGCGCGCGCGGGCGCGGCGCTCAGGGAGGTCGCCCACGGAGGCGCCGCCGCTCTCCCCGCCGGACGGGGCGGAGCCGCCCGCGCCGGCGTCGCGCACCGGGCCCAGGAAGGGCTGCCCGGGGGCCGCGACACCGCCGTCGTGGCTCGCGTGCGCGGCGGCGGCCGGGCCGAAGGCGGCGAGAGTGACGAGGCAGATGAGAAGAGCTCTAGGTTGGCGCATGCTTCAGATCGCATCGGAGTGTGGCCGCGGCACTTGAGTCGCGCCGGGATTCCTCTTTCATGCAACGGGGATTGCAGCGCCGCGCGTCGGGTAGGCAGCGAGACGATGAGACTGCCACGCGTGACCCCCATCGTCCGTGAGCCCGCCCGGCTCTCCCTCCGAATCTGGGAGCGCGGGCTCTCCGGCGCGCTCACCGTAGTACGGATCGCGCGCGAGATGCTCGAGCCCGAGGA
>DASQNF010000038.1:0-2389 GCA_035645115.1 Thermoleophilaceae bacterium
AGCTCCGCCATCCACTGGGACATGGTGTGCGACCTGCGCTCCGGGGGCTCGCTCAGCGTGGACGGGGTCGAGCTCCAGCGCGACGGCAAGTTCCTCGTCTAGCTGAGCACCAGCCCGCCAGCCCGCCTGCGAGAGCGCGCAGCGAGGCGCGAGGGCACGCCTCGGGGGTAGCCCCGATCCGCCGGTTCGTCGCCTGGCCGACTGTAGGCTTCGGGCGCATGGCGGGTCATTCCAAGTGGGCCTCGATCAAGCACAAGAAGAAGGCCGTCGACGCCAAGCGCGGGGCCCTGTTCACCAAGCTCACGCGCGCGATCACCGTGGCCGCCCGCGAGGGCGGGGGGGACCCCGAGGGCAACCCCGCGCTGGCACTCGCCGTGCAGAAGGCCAGGGACGCCTCGATGCCGAAGGACAACATCGAGCGGGCGATAGCGAAGGGCACGGGCGCGGACTCGGACGCCGAGGCCTTCGAGGCGGTCCTCTACGAGGGCTATGGCCCCGGCGGCGTGGCCATCCTGGTCGAGGCGCTCACGGACAACCGCAACCGCACGAGCTCTGAGGTGCGCCACGCGTTCACCAAGCACGGGGGCAGCCTCGGGGAGCCGGGCTCCGTGGCGTGGACCTTCGAGAAGAAGGGCGAGATCGTGGTGGACGGCTCGCGCTACGCGGAGGACGACCTGCTCGCTGCGATCGACGCCGGCGCCGAGGACGTGGCGCTCGACGGCGACGTGTGGGAGATCGTGACCGCTCCCACCGAGCTCAGCGCGGTCCGGGCGGCGCTCGAGGGCGAGGGGGTCGAGCTCGAGTCGGTCGAGCTCGTGCAGCGCCCGACCACCCGGATGCCCGTGGGTGAAGACCGCGTGGCGAGCCTGATGCGCCTGATCGAGGCGCTCGAGGACTCCGACGACGTCCAGGCGGTGCACGCCAACTTCGACGTGGACGCCGCGGTGCTCGAGCGCGTGGCCGCGGCCTGAGCCCGGCGGGGGAAGGCGTCCGCCGCCGGGCGCAGAATCACACCCATAGGTGGTCGTACTCGGCATCGATCCCGGCACCGCGCATACGGGCTATGGCGTGGTGCTCTCGCGCGGGCGCACGCTCGCTGCGCTCGACGGCGGCGTGATCGAGACGCGAGCCGGCACGCCGCTCGAGCGCCGGCTGGCGGACATCCACGCGCGCGTGTGCGACCTGATAGCCGAGCACAGGCCGGGCGCGCTCGCAATCGAGGACCTCTACTTCGGGCGCAACGCGCACAGCGCGTTCGCGGTCGGCCAGGCGCGCGGCGCGGTGCTGCTCTCGGCCGGGATGGCGGGGGTGCCGTGCTACTCGTACACGCCTCAGGCCGTGAAGCAGGCGGTGTGCGGGTCGGGCGGCGCCGCGAAGGAGCAGGTGCAGCGGATGGTCGGCACGCTGCTCGCACTGCCCGAGCCGCCCCACCCCGACCATGCCGCCGACGCCCTCGCGGTGGCCATCTGCCACGCGAACGGGGCGCCGCTGAAGGCGGCGCTCGCATGAGGCGGAGCCGGTGCCGGCGCGGGCTCGCCCGGCGGCCGGTGAGGCTCGCGCGCCGGAGGAAGCCGGCGTGATCGCCTCGGTCCGCGGCGAGCTGCTGCGCCGGATGCCCGGGGACGTCGTGATCGAGGCCGCCGGCGTGGGCTACCGCCTGGCGGTCTCCGCCGAGACGCTCGCGCGGCTGCCGGCGGCGGGCGAGGAGGCCCGCCTCCTGACCCACCTCGTCATGCGCGACGACACGATGCAGCTCTACGGCTTTGCCAGCGACTCCGAGCGCGAGCTCTTCCTGATGCTGATCGGAGTCCAGTCGGTTGGCCCGAAGGTGGCGCTCGCGGTGCTGTCCGGCGGCGCGCCGCGCGAGCTCCTGAACGCGATCGCCTCCGGCGACTCCGCCCGCTTCCAGGCCGTTCCCGGGATCGGCAAGCGAACCGCGGAACGAATCATCGTCGAGCTGCGCGAGAAGGTGGCCGGCAAGGCCACGGACGACATAGTCGTCCGCAGGACGGGCTCGGACGAACCGCGCACGCTCGCCCGCGAGGGTCTCCTCGGGCTCGGGTTCACGCCCCAGGAGGTGGACAAGCTGCTCGACGGCGACGCCGGCGAGACGCCCGAGGACCTGATCGCCGAAGCCTTGAAGGCGGCCCGGTGAGCCCCGGCATCCGCACGCCGGGAGTCGAGCGCGTCCACGACCCGGGCGTGCTGCAGGCCGAGGACGACCTCGACCGCTCGCTGCGTCCCAGGCGGCTCGCGGACTTCGTGGGCCAGGAGCGCGTCAAGGACCAGCTGGCAGTTTTCATCGAAGCGGCCAAGGCGCGCGGCGAGGCGCTCGACCACGTGCTGCTGGCGGGGCCCCCGGGCCTCGGCAAGACCTCGCTCGCGCAGA
>DASQNF010000039.1:0-4278 GCA_035645115.1 Thermoleophilaceae bacterium
GCCTCGAACACGATCTCGGACCGGGACTCGGTGAGCTCGACGATCGTCTCGGCCAGCTCGAGCAGGCTCATCTCGTTCGGGTTGCCGATGTTCACCGGTTCGTGCTCGTCCGACTCGGCCAGCAGCACGAGCCCGCGCACGAGGTCGTCGACGTAGCAGAAGCTGCGGGTCTGCGACCCGTCCCCAAAGACCGTGAGGGGGCGGTCGGTCATCGCCTGGCGCAGGAAGGTGGGGATGGCGCGGCCGTCGTGGGGCCTCATCCTGGGGCCCGAGGTGTTGAAGATGCGCACGATCGCCGTGTTCACGCCCTGCTGGCGCAGGTAGGCCATCGTCAGCGCCTCCGCGTAGCGCTTCGCCTCGTCGTACACGCCGCGCGGGCCGATCGGGTTGACGTTGCCCCAGTAGCTCTCCGGCTGGGGGTGCACGAGCGGGTCGCCGTAGACCTCGGATGTGGAGGCGAGCAGGAAGCGGGCCCGGTGTCGCTTGGCGAGGCCGAGCGTGTTGTGTGTCCCGTAGGCGCCCACCTTGAGCGTGTGCAGCGGCAGCCGCGCGTAGTCGATCGGCGATGCGGGCGAGGCCATGTGGTACACGAAGTCGACCCGCTCGTCGATGTCGTAGTGGCCCGTGATGTCGAGCATCTCGAAGCGGAAGTCGGGGCCCTCGCCGAGGTGTCGGATGTTCTCTAGCGAGCCGGTGTCGAGGTTGTCCACGCAGACGACGCGGTGGCCGCGGCCGATCAGGTAGTCGCAGAGGTGCGAGCCGAGGAACCCGGCGCCGCCGGTCACGAGGGAGGTGGGCATGTGCGAGGAGGCTACCGGCCCTAGAGGAGGTTTCCGAGCGGGCCCAGGTTGAGGTTGAGGTCCTCGTCGTCGAGCCCGAACTCGCTCTTGAGCTCATCCATGCGGCGGCTCAGCTCCAGGAAGGTCTGGCCGAGCCGCTCTTCCTGCTCCGGTGTGAGCCCGCCGGCGTCGATACGCCGCAGCGCCTGGCGCTCCATCAGCTGGCGCAGCAGCTCCACGACCGTGAGCACGAGCTGGGCAAGACCGCGCTCGAGGTTCTCCGGGTCGGCGCCGATGCGGCGGGTAAGCGCGTTGTCGAGGCGCGGTCGCTCCGAGGCGAACAGGTCGAGGTCAGGTGGGAGGTGGAGGATCTTGTCGGTCATCTCTGTGAGAAGGAGTATGGCGGCCACGGGCCGGTGAGCAGCAGAGCGAGCTCGGGGTTGGCGTCCTGGAGCCGGGCGACCTCCTCCGAGAAGCGCTCGACGGCGTCTCGATCGACGAGGTAGGCCGCCCGCAGCAGCTCGTGCTCGTCCCTCCCCGGGCGCTCGACCTGATCGCGCGCCAGCGAGCGCAACGCGTGCAGCTCCGGCGCTCGGCCTGGGCTGCGCGCGCGCACCCTGAGCGAGAGCTCCACCGCGCCCCGTACGTGCTCAAGTGCGGCGAGCAGCTCGCCGCGACGCTCCGCGACGGCGTCCGCAGCGGCCTGCTCGTCCGCCAAGCGGGTGCCGTAGCGCACGGGCAGCAGGTCCCGGTCGAGCATCAGCGCCTCGACGATCTCCTCGTGCCGCCAGAGCGCCTCCTCGGTCGTCTCGCCCTCGTCGGCGGCCGGACCGCACAGCGCGGCGAGACCGTTGGAGGGGACCGCCCGCAGCTGCGCCAGGTCGGGCAGCGGTGGACCTGGATGGCGCGCGATCGCGTACAGCTCGATCACAGCGAGTCCCCCATCCTCGGCATCGCACCGCGTGCCTCCAGGCTCGGAACCGAGCTGACCAGCGCGCGCAGGCTCACGTGCACCAGGTCGATGTCGGCAACCGACAGTGTGATGTCCCCGGCGATCACGACGCCGCCGGCCAGCAGCCGGTCGACGAGGTCGACCAAGGCGACGTCGCGCCCGGCGATGGAGCTGCTCATGCGTGCGCGCCGGCGCCGCGCGTGACGAAGTTGTAGGGCGGCCAGGGCCCGGTGAGCTCGAGCCGGGCGCCGAGCCCACGGTGGCGCTCCTCGAGCTCGGCGAGCAGGGCCCGGAGCTCGTGGGTGCGATCGGCGTCGACGAGGTAGGCGCCGTTCAGGAGCATCTCGCCTTCGTGACCGGAGAGCTCGCGGTTCTGCGGGGAGCTCAGCACCGAGTCCCTGGCCCAGTCGCCGAGCTGGGCGTGGACGTCGTCGGCGAGCTCAGAGGCCAGGCGCTCGGTCACCTCGGCCACGCAGCGCTCGAGCCGGCGGCCGACCATGTACGCGCCGCCGCCCTGGCGGGCGGCCAGCTCCTCCTCGAGTGCCGCGACCTCGGGGCTGCGCTCGCGCGCCGCCGCGGCCAGGGCGTCGCGCGAGACGAGCAGCTTGACCCCCCACTCGAGCCGGCCGTCCAGTCGCTCGAGCGCATCGCGCAGCCGCACATCCTCACTGGCGAGCATCGAGCGCACGCCCGCCTCGTCCTCGTAGATCGTGCAGAGGCGAAGCGGCACGATCGGCCCGTGCTCGAGCGCCGCCTCGAGCACGGTCTCGTGGGCGCGGGCCACGCGTTCGAGCCAGTCGAGGTCGTTCAGGTTCTCGCGCAGCGGCTGCTCCCCGAACTCGGCGAGCGGGACGCGGCTCACGTGGGTGACGAGCCCGTCGTGCTCGATCGGCTCGATGAGACCGGGAGCCACTCCGTCCAGCGATGCGGGCGCTGTCCACCCGGGCCGCGTGACGCAGTAGGCCCACAGCGCGTGCCCCTGCGGGGCGGCGGGAGCGGGGCTCGGTGGCGCCTGAGCTTCAGCCGAGTGTGAGCTCCTCGCCGGAGGCGCCTCAGGGCGCTCCGCCGGCGCGGACCTCGGCCGCGTGGCCGGTCTTGGGGGCGCGATGCTCTCACCGCCGATGGCCGCGCTCACGAGCGCGTCGCGCAGCACCGCCGCGGCTTCTACCTCCGCCTGACGCAGCAGCTCGGGAGCGCGTTCGCGGGCCCAATCCTCGAGCCCGCTCACGACGACGCCTCCCCCACCCCCAGTGCCTTCTCGATCCGCTCGAGCCGCTCGCGCAGCTCACGGTTCTCGCGCTGGAGCTGCTCGCGCTCCGGGCCGCCCGCCTCAAGGTCGCCCGGCCCGCCGGCCTGCAGCGAGTTGTCCGTCTCCCACCAGTTGATCCCCATCTCGCGCGCGCGGTCCACCGACGCGATCAGCAGCCGCAGCTTGATCGTGAGCAGCTCGATGTCGAGCAGGTTGATCTGGATGTCGCCGGCGATGACGATGCCCTTGTCGAGCACCCGCTCGAGGATGTCGGCGAGACTCTGTGTCTCGGGACGCCCTGGCAGCCCGCCGCCGCCCTGTGGGGTGAGGTAGCTGCCCTGTTCCACGTCACTCGCCGCCCACGTGGCCTCGCTGATAGCGGCCCGAGCGCCGGTATCCGCGCAGCGCGCCGCTCTCGTCGAGCTGCACCACGTACTGCGCCAGCACGTCGGTGGTGTTGGGAATGCGGGCGAGCTCGAGCACGTCCACCGTCACCTGCCAGAGCTCACCGTCCCACTCGAGGCCGGTAACAGCCTCCGCCTTGTAGCCGGTCAGCTCCACGACCGTAGAAAGGGCCGCCTGACCCAGCTCGCTCGCTGAAAGCCGTCCGTTGTCACTGGATGCGGCCATCGTTCTCCTCTCCCCCGACTCCTCTGATCCACATGAGCCGCTCGATCAGCGCGTCCTCGGCGGCATCGATCTCGCGCTCGTCGAGCTCTCCAGTCTCGCGGGCATGCTCGAGCTCGAGCAGCCCGGCGCGGATCGCGGTCTCGTCATACAGCTCGGCCTCGGCCTGCTCCTGGATGCGCTCGGCCAGCCAGACCGTGCCGCGCACCGGGGCGAGCGGCAATGTGAGGAGCGTTGTGATCAGGCCCATGCCGGGCTACCCGCGGTGAGATCCATCTCGGCGAAACTGTACGGGGGCAGCGGGCCGACATAGCGGAGGTGCACGCGCTCACCCAGCTCGCCGGTGAGCTCGCCCACCGCGGCGCTGAAGCGCTCGACCGCGTCCCGCTCAACGAGGAAGGCGAGCTTGAACGCGGCCTCGGTCCCTCCGACCTCCTCCGAGCGGGTGGCCACCGCCAGCGGCGACAGGCGCTCGAGCGCGAGCGCGGTGTCCTGCTCCCGGCGCCGGCTGACGCCGGCCGCCACCGCCTCGCCGAGGCGAATGCGCTCGTAGTACCCGGCCTCGTCCGGCAGCTTGCTCAGGCGGCGGCGCATGGCGCCGATCGCCGGCGCGTCGCGTACCACCTCGCGCATCAGCTCCTGCTCGTTGTAGTCGCCCTTGACACTGAGCT
>DASQNF010000040.1:0-3630 GCA_035645115.1 Thermoleophilaceae bacterium
TCTTGTCCGATCCGTAGCCTTCGGACCCATGCAGCCACGCAGCGCGGAGGAGCGTCGCGCGGAGCTCGTGGAGCTCTACCGGGAGGCGGCCGCCTGCGCCCGCTGTCCGCTCGCGAAGACGCGCACCAGGGTCGTGTTCGGGTCTGGCAATGCGGACGCCGACCTGATGTTCGTCGGCGAGGCCCCGGGCCAGCACGAGGATCTCCAGGGTCTGCCGTTCGTGGGGCGCGCCGGCAAGCTGCTCGACCAGCTGCTCGCCGAGATCGGGCTCACCCGCGGGGACGTGTTCATCGCGAACGTGCTCCAGTCGCGGCCGCCGGGCAACCGCGACCCGCAACCGGACGAGATCGCGGCCTGCAAGCCGTTCCTGGCGCGCAAGATCGAGTTGATCGAGCCACGGGTCATCTGCACGCTCGGCAACTTCGCGACCAAGCTCCTGACCCGCTCCAGCCGCGGAATCAGCGGCGTCCACGGGCGCCCACAGGTCCACGAGCTGGGGGCCCGCACCGTGCGGGTCTACCCGCTCTACCACCCGGCGGCCGCGCTTCGCTCCACGGGCACGTTGGACGCGCTCCGCGCAGACTTCGCCCGCTTGCCGGCGCTGCTCGAGGAGCCGCCGCCGGTACCGCTCGGGGTGGTGGCGGCGGTGGCAGCGGCGCCGGCGGCGGTGCCGCAGATGGACCTCTTTCGCTCCTAGCGCTCTCGCCGCGGGGCCAAACCCGGCAACCTTCGCGCGGTGAAGCCCGACCCCGGGGAGACCGCCGGCGCCTCAGGTCTGATGAGTGCCTCTCCCGAGGAGACCGAGCGCGCCGGGGCCGCGCTCGCCGCCGGGCTCGCGGCGGGAGACGTGGTGCTCGTGAGCGGCGAGCTCGGCTCGGGCAAGACGACCTTCGTGCGCGGCGCGGCGCGAGCGCTCGGAGTGGATGGCCCGGTCACGAGCCCCACGTTCACGATCGGCCAGCTGCTCGCCGGCCGGCCGGAGGTGGCGCATCTCGACCTCTACCGGCTTGGCTCGCTCGCGGGAGAGGACCCCGCGCTGCTCGACGACTACCTGACCCCGGACCGGATCGCCTTCATCGAGTGGCCCGAGGCCGCCGAGCCGGCGCTGGCGGGAGTCGTGGCGAGGGTCCGGCTCGAGCACGCGGGGGAGGGCAGGCGCCGGATAACGATCGAGCTGGGGGAGCGCCGCGCCGGCAACGAGCACACGCCCGGGGCCGGGCACCGCGAAGGCGCTGCGACCACGCCCGACGCCGAGCGCGCAGGGGGCGCCGCAGAATCGCGCGGCACCGAGCCCAGTGCCGGCGTCGAGCACCCGCGCGGGGCCGAGGGCCGCCACGGCGCCGAAGGCCGCACCCCGAGCGCGGGTGCACCGTGACCCTGCTCGGTATCGACAGCTCGACGGCGGCCGCCAGCGCCTGCGTGCTGCGCGCCGACGGGGAGGCCTTCGAGCTGGCCCCGGCCCCCGAGCGGCTCATCCAGCGGCCGGCCCATGCCGGCGAGCTGATGCCCGCGGTGGCCGAGGCGATGGAGCGGGCCGGCGTCGGCTGGGGCGATCTCGGGGCGATCGCTGTTGGTGTGGGGCCGGGCGCGTTCACCGGGCTGCGGATAGGGGTCGCCACGGCGCGCGCGCTCGCGAGCGCGAACGGCCTGCCGTTGCGGCCCGTCTCCTCGCTGGCCGCGCTCGCCGCCGGCATCGACGCTCCGCTTCGGCTAGCGCTGATCGACGCCAAGCGCGGCGAGCTGTTCGCCGCGCTATTCGGGGACGAGGGCTTGCTGTGGCCGCGCTTCGTCGCGGCGCCCGAGGGCGTGGCGGAGCGCGCGCGGAAGGCCGGCCTAACCCCGTTCGCCGCCGGTGACGGCTCGGTACGATTTCGGCGGGTGCTCGAGGAGGGCGGCATCCAAGTGGCGCCGGACGACTCGAGGGCCCACGTGGTTAGCGCGCTTCACGTCTGCCGCCTCGCGGCGGAGGTCCGTGACGAGGCGCCGCAGGCCGTCCTCCCCGACTACCTCCGAGCTCCCGACGCCAAGCCCCAGTGACCGACCTCGAGATCCGCCGCCTCGCCTACGCCGACCTCCCGCAGGTGATTGCGATCGAGCGCCGCGCGTTTCCAACACCCTGGTCGCTCGCCATGTTCGTGCTGGAGCTCTCGAAGCCGGCCGGGATCTGCCTCGCCGCGCTGCGCGACGGGCGACTGGTGGGGTACCTGGTCTGCTCGCGGTATGACACCGTCTGGCACCTGATGAACGTGGCTGTGGACGAGCGCCTGCGCCGCGAGGGAATCGCGAGCGCGCTGCTCGAGCGCCTGTTCGAGCTGGCGGACAAGCCGCGCGAGCAGTACACCCTCGAGGTCCGCACCTCGAACGAGGGAGCGATCCGGCTGTACGAGCGCTTTGGGTTCCGTCCCGCCGGTCGCCGGCGCGCCTACTACCACGACAACCGCGAGGACGCCCTCATCATGTGGCGGACGGTCCCCGAGCGTGCCCCGGCGTGACGAGCCGTTGAGCCCGGCCGTCGAAGCTCGCCCTTGATCCTGGGAATCGAGACGAGCTGCGACGACACCTGCGCGGCGGTGGTGAGCCGGGACGGGGCGATCCGCTCGAACGTGATCGCCTCCCAGGGGCTGCTCCACGCACGCTACGGAGGTGTCGTGCCGGAGATCGCCTCGCGGCACCATCTCGAGCTGGTGGACGCCGTGACCGCGGATGCCCTCGAGCGCGCCGACGTGCGGCTCGCGGACATCGACACGGTGGCGGCCACGCAGGGTCCCGGTCTGATCGGGGCCCTGCTGGTGGGGCTCTCCTCGGCGAAGGCGCTCGCCGCCGCGCGGCGGCTTCCGCTCGTCCCGGTGGACCACCTCCACGGGCACGTAGTGGCCAGCACGCTCGGCCTCGATCCGATCGAGCCGCCCTACCTGTGCCTGGTGGCGAGCGGCGGGCACACGTTCCTGGCCCGGGTGGACGAGCCGGCCGCTTACACGGTGCTCGGCCAGACGCTCGACGATGCCGCCGGCGAGGCGTTCGACAAGGGGGCGCGCCTGCTCGGGCTCGGCTACCCCGGCGGTCCCGAGATCGACCGGCTCGCACGAGCCGGTGACCCCACCGCCCACGACTTCCCGCGCAGCGCCCCGGGCCAGCTCGACTTCAGCTTCAGCGGCCTCAAGACCGCCCTGCTGTACCGGCTGCGCGACGACCCCGGAGCGTCGCGGGCGGACCTGGCCGCGTCCTACCAGCGCGCGATCGTCGACGCGCTCGTGAGCCGCACGCGCATTGCGCTCGAGCGCGAGGGCCTCGCGCGCCTGGCTATCGGCGGTGGCGTGGCAGCCAACTCCGAGCTGCGCGCCGCGGTGGCCGAGCTGGACGCGCGCGTGTACGTCCCGCCGGTGGACCTCTGCACGGACAACGCCGCCATGATCGCAGGGGCGGCCCGGTTCCTCGATCCGCTTCCCTACCCCGAGTACCTCACGCTGGACGCGGCGGCGCGGCTGGTGTAGACGCCAGCCCCGCCGAACAGCGAGACCAAGTTGTCATCGCATATCGACGACAACCTCGGTCTCGTTTGCCACGGGCCACGGTCAGGCGGCCGAGCTCCCCGGCCGCGACGCTCCGCACGTGGGCGCAGGCTCAGGCGCC
>DASQNF010000041.1:0-13546 GCA_035645115.1 Thermoleophilaceae bacterium
CCGCCGTGGCAGGGGCAGACGAACTTCCGCGACGCCTGGATGTAGCGCACCGGACAGCCCAGGTGCGCACAGCGCGTGGAGATCGCGACGTAGGGCTGCGGGTCCTGGCCCTTGTTGACCTTGTCGCGACCCTGGTTGAACCTGCGCACGTAGATGGTGGTCTTCCCCGAGTCGCCGACCTCCGGCACGACGTTGATCACCCGCGGCGTGTAGGTGTCCGCGTTGAAGTCGCCCTCCGGGCCCACGTCCTGCCAGCGCGTGGGAATCGTGTCCTCGAGGATCGGACCGAGTGCGAAGCCTAGCCCCGGCAGGGCGAACGCTATCGTGGCGATGCCGCCTGCGGCCATGGCGGTGCCGGTCATCAGGCCGCGCCTGGTCATCGTCTCTCCCTCGAACGCACCGGCGACACCGCGAGACTCGGTGTAGCGGGACTTCTTGTCGTACTCGGGAGGCTCAGCCACGGCTCACGAAGGATTCTTCCGCGCGGTGGAGGGAAATGCCAACATGGTGTCGGAGAGCACTTGCACCCCGGCCGCGCCGGCGGCCGGAGCCTATCGCGGCGTGCCCCGAAGCACGCGGGCGCTGGCGTCCCAAAGCGCGTCCGCCTCGGCTCCCCGCCCCTCGGCGTGAACCTGGGCGGAGCGCGAGATCAGATCGCAGAGCTCGGCCACGGCCTCCAGGTCGCCGGCCTCGGCGAGGCGCGAGAGGCCGAGCGCGTAGAGGGCGTCGCCCGCCAGCAGGCGCAGGTCCTCGTCGGCGATGTCGAAGACGCGCGAGCGAGCGTAGTGCAGCAGGTAGCCCTCGTAGACGGCCTCGAGCACGAAGCGCCGGGCGGGATCCCCGTCGAGCCCCTCGAAGCGCCCGTCCGGCGGGTTGCTCAGCGCGTGCGGCGCGAGCGCCGGGCCGCAGGCGCGGATCACGTCGTCGAGGACGGTCGTCATGACGCGCGCGCTCCACCCGGCGCGGCCACCTGCGCGAGCGCCTCCGCGGCTGCCTCTAGCGTCCGCTCCACGTGCGCCTCGGAATGGGCCAGCGAGGGGAACCACGCCTCGAACTGGGACGGGGGCAGGTACACGCCCCGGTCGAGCATCGCGCGGCAGAAGGCCGCGTGGGCATCGAGGTCACAGGCCCTCGCGTCCTCGTAGTCGCGCACGGGCGCTTCCGAGAAAAAGGGCGTGAGCAGGCCGGTTGTGCGCGCCACCCTCACAGGCACGCCGGCCTCGGCGGCGAGCGCTTCGAGCCCGTCCGCCAGCGCGCAGGTCAGACCGGCGAGCCGGGCGTATGCGGGCGCGTCGAGCAGCCGCAGCGTGGCGAGCCCGGCCGCCGTGGCGAGCGGGTTGCCGGACAGGGTGCCGGCCTGGTAGACCTCGCCGGCCGGCGCGATCCGCTCCATCAGCTCGGCCCGCCCCGCGTAGGCCGCGGCGGGCACGCCGCCGCCGATCACCTTCCCGAGCACGGTGAGGTCCGGGCTCACTCCCTCGATCGCCTGGGCGCCGCCGCGCGCCACCCTGAAGCCCGAGATCACCTCGTCGAACACGAGCAGGGCTCCGGTGGCTGCGCTTGCCTCTCGCAGCAGGGCGAGGAACCCCGCCGCGGGCGGAACGAGGCCCATGTTGGCCGGGTAGGGCTCGCAGATGAGCGCCGCCACCTCGTTTTCCGCGAGCGCGCGCTCGAGCGCCGCGCCGTCGTTCCAGGGCACCACCACGGTGTCCGCCGCCTGAGCAGCCGTGACGCCGGGGCTCGCGGGTAGGGCGGCCGTGGCCAGGCCCGACCCGGCCTCGGCCAGCAGCCCGTCCACGTGCCCGTGGTAGGCCCCGGCGAACTTCACGACCGTGTCGCGCCCGGTGGCGGCCCGCGCCAGCCGAAGGGCGCTCATCGAGGCCTCGGTGCCCGACGAGGTCATGCGCACCATCTCCGCGGAGGGCACCCGCGCCACCACCTCCGCGGCAAGCTCGATCTCGGCCGCGGTGGGCGCCCCGAAGCTCGTGCCGGCCGCCGCCGCCGTACTCACCGCAGACACAACCTGCGGGTGCGCGTGGCCGGCGATCAGTGGGCCCCACGACATGACCCAGTCCACGTAGCGGTTGCCATCCACGTCGATCAGCTCGGCGCCCTCGCCGCGCGCGACGAACACGGGCTCGCGGCCGATCGCGCGCATCGCACGGACAGGTGAGTTGACCCCACCCGGCATCAGCTCGAGGGCGCGGCGGTACAGCTCCGCCGAGCTCAGCGCTGCAGCGACCGGCTCGGCCGGATGCGCCTGAGACGGCTCAAGAATGCTCGGCCTCCCAGCGCCTGTGCTCGTCGGTGAAGTAGCGCAGCCGGGTCTTCTTGAACTCGGTCGAGGAGTAGAGGGTGCGCCGTTCCTCGATGCCGGTGTCCTCGGCGATCGAGTCGAGAATGGCGTCGCACTCCTGCTTCGAGCGCCCGTGGGCCATCGTGAACACCGAGTAGGGCCAGTCCGGATAGGTGGGGCGCTGGTAGCAGTGCGAGATCCCGCGAAACGACGCCATGCGCGGCCCGAGCTCGAGGATGCGCTCCTGCGGGACGCCCCACACGCCCATGCCGTTCGCCGAGAAGCCGGCGCGCCGGTGGAAGAGGATCGCCGCGACGCGCCGCAGCGCCCGGCGCTCGCGCATCCCCTCGAGGTGCTCGAGCAGCGCCGCCTGCGAGATCCCCAGCTCCGCCGCGGACCGCGCGAACGGCTCGGGCGCCACCTCCATCGGCCCCTGGGTCGCGCGGATCACCGCTATGTCGAGCTCCGACAGCTCGATCGCCTCCGGCTCGCGATGCTCCACCGGCTGCGCCACGGAGGCCAGCGTGTCGGTGCCCTTCTCCATCTCGAGGTCCATTCGGATCTTGAACAGGCGCAGCGTCGGCAGCTGGCGCACCGACTCGGCGCCGGTCAGGCGCTGAAGCAGCTCCAGCGTGCCCTCGAGCCCTAGTCGCGAGTCCGGCTCGGTGGCGATCGTGAACCAGAGGTTGAAGTCGTGGTCGCGCAGGTAGTTGTGCGACACGCCCGGGTGCGAGTTGATGATCCGCGCCGGGCGCCAGGGATGCTCGGGGTCGACCTTCGCCGCCACCAGCATCGAGCTGTAGCCGAGCACCCGTGTGTCGAAGATCGGCGTGACCTCGCGGATGATGCGCTCGTCGAGCAGGCGCCGGGTGCGGCGCATCGCCTCGTCCTCGGGCACCCCGGCAAGCCGCCCAACGTGCTCGTACGGGCGCGGCTCGAGCGGGAAGCTCCCCTGCAGCAGGTTCAGCAGCCGCTTGTCGAGCTCGTCGAGCGGGACGGCCGCGCCGTCCCTGCGGCTGCGGACCTTCGCTACCCCCGAAGCCAACGGGCCACGTCCTTTGCGTGGTAGCTGATCACCACATCCGC
This sequence comes from Thermoleophilaceae bacterium, assembly GCA_035645115.1. Lineage (GTDB taxonomy): Bacteria > Actinomycetota > Thermoleophilia > Solirubrobacterales > Thermoleophilaceae > JACVRW01. The sequence goes on from DASQNF010000041.1 coordinate 3,383, forward strand.
CCCGGCGCGCCGGATCGCGGTCAGGGTCTCGAGCACCACCGCGCGCTCGTCGATGTAGCCGGCGGCGGCGGCCGCCTTGACCATCGCGTACTCCCCGCTCACGTTGTAGGCGGCCACCGGCAGGCGCGTGGCCTCCTTGACGCGCTTGATCACGTCGAGGTAGGGAAGCGCCGGCTTGACCATCACCACGTCGGCCCCCTCCTCCACGTCGAGCAGCGCCTCGCGCACCGCCTCGTCGGCGTTGGCCGGATCGAGCTGGTAGCTGTGCCGGTCGCCGAACGCGGGCGCGGAGCCCGCCGCCTCGCGGAAGGGGCCGTAGAACGCCGAGGCGAACTTGGCCGAGTACGCCACGATCGGCAGTTCCTTGAAGCCCTCGGCGTCGAGCTGCGAGCGCAGGGCGCCCACGCGCCCGTCCATCATGTCGCTGGGCGCCACGGCGTCCGCGCCTGCGCGGGCGTGCGAGATCGCGGTCTTGGCGAGCAGCTCGAGGGTGAGGTCGTTGTCCACTTGGCCGTCCTCGAGCACCACTCCGCAGTGGCCGTGCGAGCTGTAGGAGCAGATGCAGACGTCCGTGATCGTCACGAGCTCGGGGTGAGCGTCCTTGATCGCGCGCACCGCGAGCTGCACGACGCCCTCGTCGTCGTAGGCCCCCGACGCCTGCTCGTCCTTTGCCGCGGGGATGCCGAACAGCAGCACGGCGCCCACTCCCAGCGCACGCGCCTCACCGGCCTCCGCCACCGCGTGCGAGATCGACATGCGCTCCACTCCCGGCATAGCCTCGACCGGGGTGCGCCCCTCGCCGAGCTGCACGAACAGCGGCAGCACGAGATCGGACGCCGAGAGCTCGACCTCGCGCACGAGGTCGCGCAGCACGCCGGTCTTGCGAAGCCGGCGCAGGCGGGTGGCGGGAAAGGCCATTCGATGGTGAGTCTAGGGGCGGGCGCGTGGCGGCGAGCAGGCTCGACTACGCGAAGCGCCTCAGCGCGAGCCGCGCGAGCGCGCCAAAGGCGAGCGTCAGCAGCGCGAGGTGGAGCAGCGGGGCGCCGAGGCCTCCGGAGCCGTTCAGCGCGGATTCCAGCGCGTCGAGCGTGGGCTTGAACGGGAACAGCGCCGAGACCGCTCGGATCGCGTCGTAGAGGGCGGGCGCCACGGCGCCCGACGGCACGAGCGCCAAAAAGGCGAGCGGCAGGCAGAGCATGAACGCCAGCAGCGAGGCGGCCCGCACCTCCCTTGTGAGCGCGCCGATCGCGAGGCCGAGCGCCGCGAACGCGAGCGCTCCGGCGGCGAGTGCAGCCAGCCAGGCCGGAAAGCGTCCCCAGTCGAGGTCCACGAACAGGCCGAGGCCGGCCAGCATCAGCAGCGAGACGGCCAGCGAGCAGACGGCGGCGAGGCCGGCCTTCTCCGCGAGCAGGGCCGTCCTCGAGACGAGGCCTCGCACCAGGCGCGCGAACGCGTTCTCCTCGCGCTCGAGCGCCAGCGTGCCGGCCGCCAGCAGCAGCGTGATGAACATCAGCGACACCGCCACCGCCAGCGCCACAGCGAACGAGCTCAGCGAGGTGGACCCGCCCTCGAGCGGCGTGGCCTTGACCCGGATCGGCTCCCCCACCACGGAGAGCACGTCGTCCGAGAAGGCCAGGTTCTCGCGGGCGAGCTCCGCGAAGGCGATCACCCGGTCGAGCTGCTCGCGCTCGGGCGAGCCCTCGGGCAGGCCGGCACGCGCTCGCACCAGTATCTGCTCGGAGCGCTCCAGGCCGAGCACGTCGAAGTCCTGACCAAGGAAGGTGTAGTCGCCGCCGGAGCTGATCAGGTCGAGCAGCTGCAGCGCCTCCTCCGCAAGGCGCTTGGTCAGCGCAGAGTTGGCCGACTGCACCTGCGCCTTGATCGTGTTCTCGACGAACTGCTGCTTGGCGGGGTCCTCCGCGTTGTAGAAGACCTCCACGGTGCCGGGCTCGAGCCCCGACTGGAGGTTGCCGGCCAGGTCGTCGGGGATGATCAAAGCGCCGAGCACGTCGCCGTCGCGGACCTTCTGGATGGCATCGCCGCGGCTGTCCACCCGCACGGGGTCGATGGCGTCGAAGAGCCGCCGCCCCTCGGCCGCGAGGTCGATCCTCTCGCCGCCGAGCTCCACCTCCGCGCCCTCCGAGAGCCCGTTGTAGAACGCCACCTCGGGCTTGTCCGGGCCGCGCGAGAGCGCTAGGCCAATCAGCACCGCGATCGCGATCGGGTAGGCGATCAACAGGGCTGCCAGCAACGGCGAGCGGCGCAGGATCAGCAGGTCCTTGACGAGCAGCCAGCGCATTCAGTGACCCCGCTGGTGCAGGAACTGGACGAAGGCGCGCTCGAAGTCGAGGCCGGTGGCGCCGGTCACGCGCTCGAGCTCCCGCGGGGCCCCGCCGAAGACCCGCTCGCCGTCCGCCAGCACGATCAGCTGGGAGGCGTAGCGGTCGGCCTCCTGGATCTGGTGCGTTGCGTACACCACGGTCGTGCCCTCGCCCGCCAGGGCCAGGATGAACTCCCAGAGCCGCTCGCGCTGGCGCGGGTCGAGCGCCGAGCTCGGCTCGTCCAGCAGCAGCACCTCCGGCTCGGCGAGCAGGCCGATCGCGATGTTAACGCGCTGGCGGTTGCCCCCGGAGAGCGTGGCCACCTGGTCGCGCCTGCGCGCGCCGAGGTCGCTCAGCGAGAGCATCCTGTCCACGCTCGCGCGCGTGTCGTGGCAGCGCTCGAGCCGAGCGAACAGCAGCAGGTTCTCCTCCACCGTGAGCTTCCCGTAGAGCGCCGGCTGCTGGGGTACCCAGCCGACCCCGGCGGGGGCGTCTACCGTGCCCTCGTCGGGGCGCTGGATTCCCGCCAGGATCGAGAGCAGCGTTGTCTTGCCGGCGCCGTTAGGCCCGATCACCGCCACGAGCTCGCCGGCGTTCGCGCTCAGCGACACACCGCGCAGCGCCACCCGCTCGCCGTAGCGCTTGACCAGATCGCGCGCGGCGATCGTCGGGGCCGCTTCCACGGCGGGCAGATTGGCAGAATCGCCTGCGGTGAAGCTCCTGTTCGTCGGCGATGTGGTGGGCGGGGTCGGCCGGCGGACACTGGCCGCGCTCCTGCCCGGACTGCGCGATCTGCACCGGCCGGACTTCGTGGTCGTGAACGGCGAGAACTCGGCCGGGGGCGTGGGGATCACGGAGAAGACCGCTCGCAACCTGCTCGACACCGGCGCCGACGCGATCACGCTCGGCAACCACGCCTACCGCCATCGCGATGTCTACGGCTTCCTCGACCACGAGCAGCGCGTGGTGCGCCCCGCCAACTACCCGAAGGGCAGTCCCGGCCGCGGGCACGTTGTGATCGAGTCGGGCGGAGCGCGGCTGGGGGTGATCAACCTCTCGGGCCAGCTATTCCTGAACGCCGTGCGCTCGCCGTTCTCCGAGGTGGACGCCGTGCTGGCCGAGCTGCGCGACGCGGCCGACTCGGTGCTCGTGGACATCCACGCGGAGGCCACGAGCGAGAAGGTGGCGCTCGGCTGGCACCTGGACGGCCGTGTCACGGCCTGCCTCGGCACCCACACCCACGTGCCCACCGCCGACGCCCGCGTGCTCCCGGGCGGCACCGCGTACGTGACCGACGTGGGGATGACAGGCGCGCGCGACGGCGTGATCGGGGTGAAGCGCGAGCAGGCGCTCGAGCGCTTCCTGAGCCTGACCAACGTGCGCTTCGAGACCGCGAGCGAGGATCCCTGGCTGAACGCGGTGCTAGTCGAGGCCGGCGACGACGGCCGGGCGACGTCGATCGAGCAGATTCTCCTGCCCGCGGAGCTGTAGGCGTCCGAGCGCCATTGCGAGCACCGCCAGCAGCGTGAGGTCGCGCGCCGCCACGAGGAGGAGCGCAAGCGGCTCGCGCGCCACGACGTCGCGGTAGTGGGCCGGGAACTCGAGCTGGGTGAGCAGGGCGGCCACGAGCACCGCCGCCGCCAGCGCGTGCATCCGCCATGCGAACGCGAGCGCGCCGAGGGGCAGCACCCAGATCAGGAACTGCGGCGAGAGCACCTTGCCGAGCGCGGCGAACGCCGTGACCGCGGCCAGGGAGGCCAGCACGAGCGTCCGTGGCTCGGGCGATCGGCGGGCGGCGAGGGTTGCCAGCGCCAATGCGCCCAGCATGAGAGCCAGCGCAGCGCCGCCCACGGCCCAGCCGGCCTCGTGGGTGAGACCGTCGGAGCGGTGGCTCGTGGTGGCGCTCGCCTCGCCGAGCCCGGCGCCGTCGAGCGCGAACAGGACCATCGCCGGGGCGCTCTCGATCTGGACCGGCCGCTCCAGGTGGTAGCGCACGGCGTCCAAGGCGCCCTGCGGAGAGGCGGCCGCGGACAGGCCGGCGAGCGCCACGATCACGGCTGCGCACACCGCCGCGCCCTGCCACGCCTCCCTGCGCATCCCACGCCCGACGTGCCAGGCGAGCGCCACCGGCACGATCACGAGCGCGAAGCCCTTGGTCATCACGGCCGCTCCGAGCAGCGCGAAGCCGACACGCGGCCGGGAGGCGCAGAGCAGGGCGAGCGCGGCGAGCGTCAGCGCCACCGGAGCGAGGTCGAAGTGCGTGCGCACGAGCGCGCCGCACACGAGCGGGGTCAGCGCCGCGGCGAGCAGGGCGCGGCGCCGCTCGCCCCCGCTGCGGGCGGCAAGGCCGCCGCAGAGGAGCGCCATGGCGACGGCCAGCAGCAGCGTCCAGCCCGCGAACGCGAGGCGGAACTCCTCCGCGCCGGTGCCGATCAGGCCGGGCAGCGCGATCGCCGGCGCGGCGAGCGGCGGGTACTCGAAGAACGCGTCCCGGTACGGCAGGGCGCCGCCGAGCACGGGCTCCGCGAAGCCGCGGTAGACGAACAGGTCGTTCACGCGCTCGTCGGACCACGGCGCCACCAGCAGCGTCAGCGCCCAGCCGGCCGCGAGCAGGACCAGCGCCGGGAGGGCGTCGCGCCTCATGCGGCGGCCACCGCCGCCGGCGCCTCACGCGCCGCGAGCCGCGGCGCAGGGGCCTCGTCCTCGGGGACCTCGTCGCCGTATGCGCCGAAGATCGTGACCAGCACGAACGGCACGAACCACACGACGTAGAGGTAGAACCAGTGCGTGGCCGCGAGCTCGATCGCGATCAGCACCGCCGCGCCGAGCGCCGCCGTCTGGCGCTGGTCCTGTCGGCGTGGCAGGAAGCCGGCGAGCACGGCGAGTCCGAGCGCGGCCGCCTTGACTGCGGTCTGCAGCCAGTCGAGCTCCACCTGTCCCCAGATCCCGAACGGAGACGGCCGGCTCGCCTGGTAGCCGACCGTGCGGTCGTAGAGCTCGCGCAGGCCGCCGTCGGGGACGAACGGGAGCAGCGTGGCGGCGAGCGTGAGCGCGAGCGACGCGCCGAACAGGAGCGGGCCGCGTCGCGCGAACAGCGCCGCCAGCGCCAGCGGGGCGAACTTGGCCGCCGCGCCGAGGCCGAGCGCCGCTCCCCGGCCGAGCGCGGAGGCCACCCGGTTCTTCGCGGTGAGCGCCAGCATGGCCCCGACACCCGCGAGCGCCACGAGCGAGTCGTTGGAGTTCGACTCGAGCACGAACGCGGTGTACGGGTAGGCGGTCCAGGCGTACGCGAGCGCCACGCCCAACAACAGGCCCGCGCGGCCGGGCCGCAGCCGACGGCCGAGCAGCAGCAGGCCGCCGATCACCAGCAGGTCGAAGGCAATGGCCGCCGCGTGTGCGGCCGGCAGGTCGTCCCAGCGCCCGCTCCACGGCAACGCCTGCTCGAATGGGACGTAGAGCAGATAGCTCAGCGGACCATACGTGTCTCCCCGCTCGACGTCCTCGGAGAAGCCCTCGCCGTAGAGCGGCTCGCCGTCCACGATCCGGTCCGCCCCGATCACCCCGGCGTAGCCCACGTCGATCACGTTCGAGTCGGCGATGTTCAACCCGATGCGGAAGGCCGCCAGGAAGACGAGGCCCGCGACCAGCCATGCGAGGCGGACGTGCGGCACGAGCGGCCCGGACCGCGGGCGCGGCCTGAACGCGGCGAGCAGCGCGCGTGCCAGCAGGTAGGCGAGCACCGGGTAGACGAGCGGCACGGAGACGCCGATCTCCCCGCGGTTGAAGAACAGGTGCGAGGCGCCGAACGCCAGCAGGACAAGCAGGTCGAGGTGCAGCAGCCGGAACGGTCGCCGGAAGTCGACGAACGGCGCCAGGAACAGCACGCACAGCGGCAGCCACACGTATGGCGCGTTCAGCTTGCGCCCGAAGGCCCCCGGATAGCCGCGCGCCATCGTCCAGGCCACTTGATGGCCCGACCACTGCTCGAGCACCGCCCCGCTCGCGTCGTCGACGTGGACCTGCACGATCTCCTCCCCTTCGCGGAAGAAGCTCACCCGCCAGCGGCCCGTCCCCTTGGTGTACGCGGTGGGGTCGAGCCGCCCGTCGGCGCGCGCTTCGCGCACCTTCTCCGCCCGCGCGGCGATCCGCTCGACCTCGCGTGCACTGCGCTCGAAGAAGCGCGGCGGCTCGGTGGCCGAGGCGGGGCGCCGCAGGTCGTCCGCGGCGGCCGTGGCGGGCAGCGCGACAAGCGCCGCTGCAAGCGACGTCGCGATCACGACGCACGCGAGCGCGGCGAGCGTCAGTCGCGAGCGAGCTCGATGCGGAAGCTCCACATCTTGTTCCCGATGAAGTTGAGTGGAGTGGCCGCCACGATCGAGATCGCCTGCGCGAGCACCTTCGGCAGGCCGGCGCCGGTCACGAGCAGCTCGAGCACGCTCGCGGCGAAGAGAAAGGCGCCCACGCTGACCGCGAAGAAGCGCGCCGCCTGGAAGCCGGCGCGGCCGGCGCCGGCGGCGAACGTCCAGTGCCGGTTCCACCAGAAGTTGTTCGTCACGGCCACCACGAACGCGGCCGTGGCCGCGAGCAGGTGGTGCAAGCCGATCAGCTCCACGCAGAGCGCGAAGACGATCAGGTTGACGACGTAGCCCGAGGCCCCGACAGTGCAGAACTTCACGAACTGCAGCCAGTTGTGCGGCCTGCGCAGCCCGGCGCGAACGCGCACGTGGACCGGGTGGCGCTCGGCCATGGCGGCCTCGGCCTTCTCGCTCACCGGCCCGAGGGTACACCGAAGTGGTCGAGCACCAGCGGCGTCACATCGGCCACCGACCACTGCTCGCGCTCTGGCACATCGACCCCGCAGAGCAGCAGCACGCCCTCCGAGTCGTCGCGGTGGAGCGAGCCGTGGCTGCCGCCGCCCACGTGTGCGGCGCCGCCCCAGTCGTCGAACTCGTAGCCGGGCTCCGCGGACACGAGCACGTCGCCGGCGTGCGGGCACGCGAGCGCCGACCAGAGGCGCCCGAGCGGGTCGGGATAGGTGGCGCTCGCCACACGGCCGCGGCCCACGTCGAGGTGCAGGACATCCTCATCGCCCTCGATGCCCCAGGCGGCGCCGCGCGCGTCGCCCAGCTTGCCGCCGGGCGCGAAGCGGAGCTCACCGCGCCGGGAGCGGACCACGGCGCGGCCGTCCTCACGCGAGATCACGAGGTCCACGCCGTCGAGCTCGCCGAGGATGTCCACCACGGCCGGTACGAGCTCCTCGCGGCGCTCCTCGTCGAGCACGTAGACCATCCCCGAGCGGGCCGAGGGGCAGGCCGCCAGCTCCGCTTCGAAGGGCGCCGGATCGCCGGGGGTGAGCACCCGGTGCTCCGCCAGCGCGTCGGCCAGGTTGACGCTCTCCTCGACGGCGGTCTGAGAGTGGTCGGACATCACGATCACGGCGTGGTCCTCCAGGAACGCCTGGGCGCCGCCCGCCACGTGCATGATCCGCTCGAGCGCCTTGTCGGCCTCGGCGATCGACCGAACCTGACCGTCCGGGCCGACCTTGTGCGAGTGAGTGTCGTTGTCCGGGAGCGAGAACAGGAGGAAGTCGAACAGGTCGTGCTCCACGAGGTAGGCGCCCACGCAGCCCGTGTGCTGGTCGCGCTGGCCCGGCATCCCCAGCGTCGCGGTGCAGCCGGTGTTGCGCGAGTCGAACAAATCCGCGTAGAAGAGCTCGCCGGCGCCGTAGACGGGGTGGCGAAACTGAGCCGCCTCGGCGATCCGGCGGTAGACGCTCGCCCCCGACGGGTCGTGCCGCGTGCGACCGCGGTAGATCAGGTAGGTGGTGCAGGCCGTGCGCAGGCCGGCGTCGTCGAGATGCTCGTAGACCGTCTTTCGTGCGCGTGTGAGGTGTGCGAGGTTCATGTTGTAGACCGTGTCGTAGAGCGAGCGCACGATCCCAAACGCGCGCGTTGCCGCGATGGACGAGCCGTACTCGACATAGCGCTCCTCGCCGCGGTGGTACCAGTTCATGGCCGGGATGTGATGCTCGCCCGGGCCGCAGCCGGTGGCGATCGTGGCGCTCGCCACCGGCGTCACCGACGGGAAGGTCGAGAGGCAGTCGCGGATGTAGGTGCCGCACTCGACGAGCGACGCGAGCGCGGGCGCGTGGCCCTCTTCGATCGCCTGGTCGAGCATCTCCGGCTTGAGCGAGTCGATCACGGCGAGCACCAGCTTCTTCGGCTTGGCCCTGCGCCTCGGCGTCCGCCGCTTGGCCTTCGGCTTCGGCACGGCCGGTGGCTTGGCCTTGGCCCTTGGTTCGGGGGGCGGTTTCGGCTTGGCAGTTCGCTTCGGCTTCCGCTCGGCGCTCGGCTTCGGCTCGGCGGTGTCCTTGGAGCGCTGCGGCATCGCGCTCAGCGAAGGATCCGCAGCCCGGCGTACTTCTCGCCCTCACGGCGGCGACCGCCGAGCAGGAGCACCGCGAAGCCGACCAAGGCGAGGAAGGACAGCGGCGGCACGAAGACCGCGAGCGCGGCCAGCAGCAGCGCGGCGCCGTCCGCGTAGACCGTGAGCAGCGCGGCGGCGCCGCCATCGAGTCGCCTGCGGGCGCGCTCCACGAGGCCTCCGACGGCCAGCCAGCCGAGTGCGGCGCACAGGGGGCCGAAGACGATGCCGACCCAATCGGCCTGCCCGCCGTCTGCCATCGCGCCGGCGAACAGGAGTGCCGCGAGCACGACACCGGCGATCCCGCCGAAGATCTCCGCTGGACCGGGTCGCCTCCTCCCCGGCGAGTCGCTCGCCGGCCGGGCGGCGGCGCGCTCGATCCCGTAGGCCACCAGGCCGATCGCCAGCACCGCCGCGAGGAAGCCGGTCGACTCGAGGAAGCGCCAGTCCGTCCCGTCGAAGTCGATGCCCACGTCGCCGCGGGCGAGCGCGCCCGCCAGCAGCGGCGGCAGGTAGGGCCGCACGCCGGTGGCGCCCGCCAGCCCGGCGCCCGTGCCGATGTCCATGAAGGCGCTCATCTGCCGTCCGTACCCCGCGCGCGGTGACGATAGACCAGCCCCGCAGGTCTTCGTGAGCACCTCCCCGGGGTTGACCGAGGCGCTCGCCGGCGCGGCCTACTGATCCTCGGGGTCGCCGCTCGCGAAATCCTCGGGCGTGACGTTGTCGAGGAAGTCCTTGAACTTCTCGACGACCTCCTCGGTGTCCTCGACCTCGTGCTCGAACTCGATCGCGGACTCCGAGATCACGTCCTCGGCGGCGAAGATCGGCGCCCCGGTGCGCACGGCCAGCGCGAGGGCGTCCGACGGGCGCGAGTCGATCCCGATCTCGCGCCCGTTCATCTGAAGGGTCACCTCGGCGTAGAAGGTGTTCTCGCGCAGCTCGGTGACAGCGACCCGCGAGCAGCTCACCTCGAGCTCGGACAGCATCTCGCTGATCAGGTCGTGGGTCATCGGGCGCGGCGTGTTGGCGCCCTGAAGCTTCATCAGGATCGCTGCCGCCTCCGGGTGACCGATCCAGATCGGGAGGAACTTGTTGCCCTCGCGCGTCTTCAGGAGCACGATCGGTTGCTTGCCGACCATGTCGAAGCTGACGCCGTAGATGACCATCTCCTGCATCGCTGCGGACAGTCTATCCCCGCCGGGAATGGGCGATCCTGGACTCGAACCAGGGACCTCGTCCTTATCAGAGACGCGCTCTAACCGGCTGAGCTAATCGCCCTCGCAGTCACCCAACGGCGCGCGGAGAGCGATTGTAGCGGTGCTCCGAGGGCGGCCGGCGCGGCGCTCCGAGGGGGACCGGCCCCCCATGGCCCCGGTCCTCCGATGGGCGGGCCGACGCCTGCGCCGGTGCTCAGGCCGCG
>DASQNF010000042.1:0-19290 GCA_035645115.1 Thermoleophilaceae bacterium
GTCGCAGCACGCCGCCCCGGCCTGCACGACCCGGCCACAGCGAGGACAGCTCACAACCTGCGCAGGCACGGGCTGACCCTACTGCGCCGGCATCCCCGTACGCGCAAGCCCGGGCAACCCAAGTCGGACCGATCGAGGCGCCCGCCGGGCCAACGAAACTAAGACTCGCCGGCCAACCCCGGCCGCGGCAGCGGCTTCGGCGCCCGCTCCGGCTTGCGCTCCGGCGCCTCCGGAGCAGCCGGCGGCAGCACCGGCACCGGCGTCGCCGCGACGCCGAACACCTCGTCCTCCGACTTCCCCGCCAGCAGCTCGATGAACTGCTCGCGCTCGATCGTCTCGCGCCGCAGCAGGATCTCGGAGGTCGTCTCGAGCTTCGTGCGGTTCTCCTCGAGCACCTGGCGCGCCGCCTGGTGGGCCTCTTCGACCATGCGCCGGATCTCGTCGTCGATCTCGCGAGCGATCTCGTCGGAGTAGTCCGGCTCCGAGCTGAACTCGCGGCCGAGGAACGGCTGCCCGTGGTCGTGCCCGAACACCCGCGGCCCGAGCTTCTCGGACATGCCGAAGCGCATCACCATCTGCTTGGCGGTGGCGGTGACCTTCTCGAGGTCGTTCGACGCCCCGGTGGTGACCTCGCTGAACACGAGCTCCTCGGCGGCGCGGCCGCCGAGCGTCATCGCCATCGTGTCGGAGAGCTCCGCGCGCGTGGTGAGGAACTTGTCCTCGGTGGGCAGCGAGATCGTGTAGCCGAGCGCCTGCCCGCGTGAGATCACGGAGATCTTGTGGACGGGGTCGGTGTTGTCGAGGTAGTGGGCGACGAGCGCGTGCCCCATCTCGTGGTAGGCGGTGATGCGCCGCTCCTTCTCCGACATCACGCGCGTCTTCTTCTCCGGCCCCGCGATCACGCGCATGATCCCCTCCTCCAGCTGGAGGTGGTCGATCTCGCGCTTGCCCTGGCGGGCGGCGAGCAGCGCGGCCTCGTTGACGAGGTTCTGGAGGTCGGCGCCGGTGAAGCCGGGGGTCTGGCCGGCGAGCGTGTCTAGGTCGATCGCCTTCGCGAGCGGCTTGCCGCGGGTGTGAACCTCGAGGATCTTGGCGCGGCCCTTGCGGTCGGGGCGGTCGACCACGATCTGGCGGTCGAAGCGGCCGGGGCGCAACAGCGCCGGATCGAGGATGTCCGGGCGGTTGGTGGCGGCGATCAGGATGATGTTGTCCTTCATCTCGAAGCCGTCCATCTCGACGAGCAGCTGGTTCAGCGTCTGCTCGCGCTCGTCGTGACCGCCGCCGAGCCCGGCGCCGCGGTGGCGGCCCACCGCGTCGATCTCGTCCATGAAGATGATGCAGGGCGAGTTCTGCTTGGCCTGCTCGAACAGGTCGCGCACACGCGAGGCGCCCACGCCCACGAACATCTCCACGAAGTCCGAGCCGGAGATCGAGAAGAACGGGACGCCCGCCTCACCGGCGACCGCACGCGCCAACAGCGTCTTGCCCGTGCCGGGCGGCCCGTACAGCAGCACTCCCTTGGGAATGCGGGCGCCGAGCGCCTGGAACTTCTTCGGGTTCTCGAGGAACTCCTTGATCTCGTGGAGCTCCTCCACGGCCTCGTCCACGCCGGCCACGTCGCGGAAGGTGATCTTCGGCGCGTCCACGGACATGCGCTTGGCGCGCGACTTGCCGAAGGACATGACCTTCGACCCACCGCCCTGCATCTGGTTGATGATGAAGAGCCAGAACAGCAGGAAGATCACGAAGGGCAGGATGTAGGTGAGCGCGGTGAGCCAGCCCGAGCCGCCCTTGGGCTTGACCGTGATCGGCACGTTCTCCGCCCGCAGCTGGTTGACGAGGTTCTGCTCGGTGTTGTCCGGATAGGCAGTCTGGTATTTGCGCTTGTCCGTCAGCTCGACGTCGATGCGGTTGTTCTTGGTACTGAGCGTGACCTGCCGGACCTTGCCGGTCTCGACCTGCGCCAAGAACTGCGAGTAGTTCGGATCCTTGCGGCCGTCGCTTGGGCTGATCAGCTTCTGCGCGAAGAAGGCCAGGACTACGACGATGAGGATGGGGAACGCAGCGCTCTTGAAAAATCGACTCACGCGCAGGACTGACCTTCGGCCGGGGTGAAACGCAAGCCTAGCAAGGGGGTAGTGATCTCTTACCCCTTTTTGGCGTGCCTGTGCGCCGCCGTTACACGCCCGTCGGAGGCTCGTTCAGGACCGCTACGAAGGGCAGGTTCCGGTAGCGCTCGGCGAAGTCCAACCCGTACCCGATCGCGAAGCGGTTGGGAATCTCGAAGCCCACATAGCGGATCGGCATGTCGATCTCACGCCGCTCCGGCTTGGTCAGGAGCGCGCACACCTCGAGCGACGCGGGGTCGCGCCCGCGCAGCATCCGGAACAGGTACGCGAGCGTCAGGCCGGAGTCCACGATGTCCTCCACGATCAGCACGTGCCGACCCTCTATCGACGCGTCGAGGTCCTTGAGGATGCGCACGACGCCCGACGAGTCGGTGGACGAGCCGTAGGAGGAGACCGCCATGAAGTCGACCTCGCAGTCCGCGTCGAGGTGGCGCATGAGGTCGCTGAGGAAGAAGACCGCGCCCTTCAGCACCCCCACGAGCAGCAGCTTCCGGCCCTCGTAGTCCCGCGAGATCTGCTCGGCGAGCTCGCGCACGCGGTGGGCGAGCTCGTCGCGCTGGACCAGGATCTCGCCGACCTCGGGGCTGTTGCTGGGCGCCCCGGACGAGGGCTCGACGTTCACGCGCGCGAGTCTAGAGGTAGGCGCTCACCCGCTGCTAGGTCTCCTCACGATCGATCCACTTGGGCACCATGTCCTCGGGCTCGAAGCGCTGCAGCCGCTCGAGCATCGCCGCCGGCTCGCGCTCGACGATCAGGAGCGCGCGATGCTCCTCGCGCACGAATCGCTCGGCCACGGCATGGTCGAGGAAGCCGGCGAGCTCGGAGTAGTAGCCCTCCACGTCGAGCAACCCGCACGGCTTGGCATGGAGCCCGAGCTGCGCCCAGGTGTAGACCTCGAACAGCTCCTCGAGCGTGCCGAGCCCGCCCGGCAGCGCAACGAACGCGTCCGCGAGCTCGGCCATCAACGCCTTGCGCTCGTGCATCGAGTCGACCACGCGCATGTCCTCGACGCCGGGGTGCCCGACCTCCTTGCCGAGCAGCGCGCGCGGGATCACCCCCACGATCTCGCCGCCCGCGGCGAGCGTGGCGTCGGCGAGCGTCCCCATCAGGCCCACACCTCCGCCGCCGTACACGACGCCCATTCCCGCGGCGGCGAGCGCGCCGGCGAGCTCCTCGGCCGCGGCCGCGTACGCCGGGCGGGCGCCGGGGCTCGATCCGCAGAACACGCACACCCTTCGCATGGGGCCAGCGTAGATCGCGCGGCGCTGGGAGCCGGGGCCCGCCCCCGGTCAGGTGCGCAGCATCAGAGGAACGGCGACCCAGGCAGGCCCGGCGCGTCGCGGCCGGCGAGGCGGCGCAGCACGCTCGCCCCCACGTCGGCCAGCGGGCCGTCGTGGCGGCGCCCGTCCTGCCCCGCGAACACGGCGAGGAGCGGCGCGTACTCGCGCGTGTGGTCGGTGTGCGGCGCGTCCGGGTCCACGCCGTGGTCGGCCGTCAGCACCAGCAGGTCGTCGTCGCGCAGCAGCCCGAGCCACTCCTCCACGGCGGCGTCGATCTCCCTGAGCGCCTCGTGGAAGCCCTCGACGTCGTGGCGGTGTCCGTACACCTGGTCGGTCTCGACGAGGTTCACGAACACCAGCCCGGTGTCGAGCGAGCGCAGCAGCTCGCTCGTCGCGGCTATCCCCTTTGCGTTCGTGGCGCCGTCGTGCTTCACGTCCACGCCCACCCCGGCGAACAGGTCGCGGATCTTGCCCACGCCGTGAACGGTCACGCCGGCCTCGCCGAGCTCCTCGAGGTAGGAGCGCCCCGGTGGCTCGGCCGCATAGTCGCGCCGGCCCTCGCGCCGCCGGAAGCTCCCCGGCTCGCCCTCGAACGGGCGCGCGATCACGCGTCCCACGCGGTGCTCGCCGGTCATCACCTCTCGCGCCGCCTCGCAGACCGCGTACAGACCGGGCTCGTCGAGCACGTCCACGTGCGCCGCGACCTGCAGCACCGAGTCCGCGGACGTGTAGAGGATCAGCTCGCCGCTCGCGAGGTGGCGCTCGCCGAAGTCCGCGAGCACCTCGGTCCCGCTGTACGGGCGGTTGCAGAGGAAGCCCCGGCCGGTGGCCGCCTCGAGCGCCTCCACGACCTCCGGTGGAAAGCCGGACGGGTAGCTCGGCAGCGGGTGCTCGGGCACCACGCCCATCAGCTCCCAGTGCCCCGTCGTCGACTCCTTGCCGGGACCGAGCGGATGCAGGCGGCCGTGCACCACCGGCTGGGCGGCCGGCGGCACCCCCTCGATCGGGACGATCGAGCCGAGGCCGAGCCGCTCGAGCGTGGGCAGGTCAAGGCCGCCGACCCGCGCGGCGACGTGCGCGAGCGTGTTCGAGCCCTCGTCGCCCGCGTAGGAGCCGGCGTCCGGCAGCGCGCCCACGCCGCAGGCATCGAGCACGATCACGGCCGCACGAGCCATTGCGGCCCGATTATCACAGCGGCTACCCGCCATACTGGACCCGTGATTCGCAGGCTTCCGCACGTGGACCGCGTGGGCATCGAGGAGCGCGCCGCCACGCTCGGGAGGCGCTCGATCAAGACCACGGCCAAGCAGCAGGGCATCCGCCTGGCCGTGTCGATGACCGACCTGACGACGCTCGAGGGCGCGGACACCACCGGCAAGGTCCGCCACCTGTGCGCGAAGGCGGTTTGCCCGGCGCCGACCATGCCGGAGGTACCGTCGTGCGCCGCGGTGTGCGTGTACCCGTCGTTGATCGGCGTCGTGCGCGCCGCGCTCGACGGCACCGGGGTCAAAGCCGCCTCGGTGTCCACCGCGTTCCCGAGCGGGCAGGCGTCGCTCGAGCTGAAGCTGCGCGACGCGCAGGAGGCGGTGGCCGCCGGCGCCGAGGAGATCGACATGGTGATCTCGCGCGAGGCCTTCCTCGCCGGCGACGACACCCGCGTCATGGAGGAGATCGTGCGCGTCAAGGACGCCTGCGGCGACGCCCACCTGAAGGTGATCCTCGAGACCGCCGAGCTCGGCTCCTACGATCACATCCGCCACGCCTCGATGCTCGCGATGGAGGCCGGCGCCGACTTCATCAAGACCTCCACCGGCAAGGCCGCCAGCGGCGCCACTGCGGGCGTGACGCTCGTGATGCTCGAGGCGATCCGCGACTACGCGGACCGCAGCGGGCGCGCGGTGGGGATGAAGGCCGCCGGCGGCGTCTCGACGAGCAAGGCCGCACTGCACCGGCTCGTGCTCGTGAAGGAGACGCTCGGCGACGACTGGCTGACCCCGGAGCGCTTCCGGATCGGCGCCTCCTCGCTGCTCAACGACCTGCTGATGCAGTACAGCAAGACCCAGACCGGCCGCTACGCGCGCGCCGAGGACTTCTCGAGGGAATGAGCACGCAGGAGACACGCGCGCGCATCGTCTGGGACTACGCGCCGGCGCCCGAGTCGCCCGACCACGTCCGGCTGCGCGACTCCTACGGCCTGTTCATCGGTGGTGAGTTCCGCGACCCGTTGGACGGGCGGCGGGTGCCGAGCGTGAACCCGGCCACCGAGGCGCCGGTGGCGGAGGTCGCGTTCGCGGGGCCCGAGGACGTGCGCGCGGCGATCACGAGCGCGCGCGAGGCGCAGCCGCGCTGGGCGGCGCTCGGCGGCCTCGAACGCGGCAAGTACCTGTTCAGGGTCGCGCGGCTGATCCAGGAGCGCGCACGCGAGCTGGCCGTGGTCGAGTCGATGGACGGCGGCAAGCCGATCCGCGAGGCGCGCGACATCGACATCCCGCTGGCCGCCGCCCACTTCTTCCACTACGCCGGCTGGGCCGACAAGCTCTCCCACGGCGTGGCCGGCCGCGAGCCGGCGCCGCTCGGCGTGGCGGCCCAGATAGTGCCGTGGAACTTCCCGCTCCTGATGGCGGCCTGGAAGCTCGCTCCCGCGCTCGCCTGCGGCAACACCGCGGTCCTGAAACCGGCGGAGACGACGCCGCTGAGCGCGCTGCTGCTCGCCGAGATCTGCCAGGAGGCCGAGCTGCCGCCCGGCGTGGTGCAGGTGCTCCCCGGGGACGGCGCCACCGGCGCGGCGCTGGTGCGGGCGGAGGGCGTCGACAAGGTCGCGTTCACCGGCTCGACCGCCGTCGGGAAGGACATCCAGGCGGCGCTCGCCGGCCGCGGCGTCCCGCTCACGCTCGAGCTCGGCGGCAAGTCGGCCAACATCGTCTTCGAGGACGCCGCGCTCGACCAGGCCGTGGAGGGGATCGTGAACGGGATCTTCTTCAACCAGGGCCACGTCTGCTGCGCGGGCTCGCGGCTGCTGGTCCAGGAGAGCGTGGCCGAGGTCGTGGTCGGGAAGCTCTGGGAGCGCATGGGCCGCCTGCGCGTGGGGGACCCGCTCGACAAGAACACCGACGTCGGCGCGATCAACTCGGCCGAGCAGCTCGATCGGATCGAGGCGCTCGTGGCGGCCGGCGAGGAGGAGGGGGCGGTCCGCCGCACGATCGCCTGTGAGCTGCCGGAGCGCGGCTGGTGGTTCGCTCCCACGATCTTCACCGAGGTGGCGCCCGCCCACCGGATAGCGGCGGAGGAGATCTTCGGCCCGGTGGTGTCGGTGATGACCTTCCGCACCCAGGCCGAGGCGATCGAGAAGGCGAACAACTCGACCTACGGGCTCGCCGCGGGCATCTGGACCGACAAGGGCGCAAAGGCGTTCGAGGTGGCAGCGGCGCTCCAGGCGGGCGTCGTCTGGCAGAACACCTACAACCACTTCGACCCCACGGCGGCCTTCGGCGGCTACAAGGAGAGCGGCTTTGGACGCGAGGGCGGGGCGGCCGGGCTGCGGCCCTATCTGAAGGTGCTCGCGTGAGCGGCAGGCTCGCCGTCCGCAAGACCTACAAGCTCTACCTCGGCGGGGCGTTCGCGCGCTCGGAGTCCGGGCGCTACGACCGCGTGCTCGACGCCGCGGGCCGGCACACCGCCAACGTCCCGCGGGGGTCGCGCAAGGACGTCCGCGACGCGGTGGCGGCGGCCCGCAGGGCGGCGGGGCCCTGGGCGTCGCGCAGCGCGTACAACCGCGGGCAGATCCTCTACCGGGCGGCGGAAGCGCTCGAGTCGCGCGCGGGCGAGCTCCGCGTGGGGCGAGCCGAGATCGACGCCGCCATCGACGTTCTCGTGCACTACGCCGGCTGGACCGACAAGCTCGCGCCCGTGCTCGGCGGGGTCAACCCGGTGGCGGCGCCCTTCCTCTCGTTCTCCTACCCCGAGCCAACGGGCGTGGTCGGCGTGGTGGCCCCGGACGAGCCCGAGCTGCTCGGCCTCGTGGCCGAGATCGCCCCGGCGCTCGCCGCAGGCAACACGGTGGTGGCGCTCCTCTCCGAGCCGAAGCCCCTGGCCGGGCTCGACCTCGGCGAGGTGCTGGCGGTCTCGGACGTGCCCGGCGGGGTCGTGAACCTGCTCTCGGGGCGGCGTGCGGAGCTCGCGCCGGCGCTGGCCGCACACCCCGGCCTGAACGCGATCGTGAGCGCCGGGGCGCCGGGCGAGCTCGAGGCCGAGATCGACCGGCTCGCGGCGGAGAGCGTTACCCGCGTGCGGCACGCAGCGGCCGCGACCGACTACGGGGAGGCGGTGCGCGACGCGCTCGGGCGCCTCGAGGCGGTGGTGGAGCTCAAGACCGCCTGGCACCCGGTCGGCGCGTAGCCCCGCCACGGCGGCAACCGTCCTGACTTTCATGGCTCCTGGCCACGAAAGTCAGGACAGTGCGCCCTCGAGACGCAGCACCCGGCGCAGGATCGCCAGCGAGGACGCGTAGGTGGAGTCCATCCCGTAGTAGGAGAGCCCGCGTGCGCCAAGCGTGCGCGCCTGCGTGTAGGGCGTGTCGGATGCGTAGTGGATGATCCCGAAGTCCACCGGCAGCTTCGAGAAGTTGACCGCCTCGCCGACGGGATGGCGGTCGGCGTCCGAGATCTCGTAGAGCGCATTGCAATAGGGCCCGGCCTCCATCTCGACCACGGTGAAGGCCTCGCGGTAGTAGAAGTCGAGGTAGGCGCGGTTCTGCAGGAACGTGCTCTTGACGGTGACAGCGCGCTGGTTGTCGAGCCCGCTGCCGAAGCGCAGGTCGCCCATCAGGTCCTCGACCCCGAAGGCGTTGTCGAGCCAGTAGGTGGAGCCCGAGTGCTCGTCGTGGACCACGCTCGAGAGCATCACGTCGCCCACGTCGGCGTTGAGGGTGGCGGCCTTGCCGAGCACGTACACGCCGCGCAGGCCTGCACTCGCCACGGCCACCTCGCGCAGGATGTTGTACGCCGCCACGCCGAGCGGGTAGTCGATGTTCACGACCACGGCCCGGCTCGCGCGCAGCCCCTCGGGGTCCACCCGGCCGAGCCGGGGATCGAGGCGCTCGGGGTCGAGCGCCGCCAGCGGCACGATCTGGGCGGGCACCCGCAGCGCGGTGCGGCTCGGCAGGTGCGACACCCCGGTCTCCTCCTCGAGCCGACGCCGCTCGGCCCGGCCCTCGGAGCCGCGCGAGTCGAAGTAGAGGCGCCCGAGGAAGTACAGGTAGTTCTCCCACGAGCCCTCGGTGCGGCCCTCCTCGAACAGGTCGAGCTCCTGGCGCAGGATGTCGTGGGCCGGCAGGCGCTTTGCGAACTCCACGAGCTTCGACTCCACCTGCCGCGGCGCGCCCGTGGCGATGTTCACGAGGCTGTGGGTGTTCGAGCTCACGAAGTACACCGGACCGTCCTCGAAGCCGAGCGCGTGGAGCCGGTCCTGCACCGGCTGCCACCAGCGCCGCGTCATGCGCGCATACCCCACCTGGGTGCCGCCCAGCATGCGCACGCGCATCGCCATTCGCTCCTCCGCGATCAGCGCGAGCCGCTCGTGAAAGCGGTCGCCCCACGCCTCGCGCAGGCGCTCCCAATCCTCCACGAGGCCGCCGAGCGCCGACGCGCAGTCCTCGGAGGAGGGCTCGCCCGCAAGCGGCCATCCGGCCGCGCGTTGGCGCACGCGCAGCTTGTTCCACTCGATCTGGAACGCGACCAGCGTCGGGATCAGGTCGTCCACGTCCGACACGCTCGCGAGCAGCACGGCGTGGGTGCCGTCGCCGGCGTCGTGCCATGTGCGCCGGCGCGCCGGGGCGTCCGCCTCCATCCAGGTCTCGATCTCGATCCCGTTGGCCGCGAACACCTCGGCCTCCTGGCCCATGATCACGAGCCGGGCGTCGACGATGCCGTCGGGCAGCCGACGGATCGAGTAGATGAAGGCGCCGAGGTCGGGGTCGTCGGAGTCGGCCAGCGGATGCAGGCTCGATCCGATCGCGCGGTGGGAGGACTCGAGCACCCGCAGCTGCGTCTCTCCGCTCGAGCGCAGCAGCGTGTTGTAGGTGCGCTGGTAGAGCTCAACCTCGTCGGAGAGGGTGCCGGCCTCCTCGGAGGGGCTTGCGAGCGCAAGGCGGGAGACGGTCACGGGCGCGCTACTCCTTCACGTACGGCACGCCGATCGCGGCGGGCGGCCGCGAGCGTCCGATCACGCCGGCCACCACGATCAGGGTGAGCACGTAGGGCAGCGCCTGGAACAGCACCGCGGTGGACTCGGAGAACTCGGGCAGCCGCTGCGCGAGCGCCGTCGAGAAGCCGAACAGCAGAGCGGCGGCCAAAGCGCCGAGCGGGCGCCAGCTCCCGAAGATCACCGCGGCGAGCGCGATGAAGCCGCGGCCGGCCGTCATGCCCTCGTTGAACGAGCCGAGCAGCGCGATCGAGAGGTAGACGCCGCCGATTGCCGCGAACACGCCGGACGCGATCACCGCGAGGTAGCGGGTCCTCAGCACCGGGAGCCCAACGCTGTCCGCCGCGCGCGGCTTCTCGCCGACCGAGCGCAGCCGCAGGCCGCTCGGCGTGCGGAACAGGTAGAGCGCCATCGCCGGCACCAGCAGCAGCGCGACCAGGGTCAACAGGCTCATCGTGCCCAGCACGTCGCCCACGAGCGGGATCTCCTCTATCAGCGGCAGCGTGACCTCGGGGACGCGCGGCACCTCGGCGGGCGTGCCCGCCGACCCGTAGTGCGCAACGAACACGTATCCGGTGATGCCGAGCGCCAGCAGGTTCACGGCGGTGCCGCTCACCACCTGGTCGGCCCGCAGATGGATCGAGAAGAACGCGTGCACGAGGCCGAGCAGGCCCCCGGCCGCCATCCCCACCAGCACTCCGAGCGGCCACGAGCCGAGCAGGTCCGCTCCGAAGATGCCGAAGAACGCGCCGGTGAGCATCATGCCCTCGAGGCCGATGTTGATCACGCCGCTGCGCTCGGAGAGGATGCCGCCGAGAGCGGCGAACACGAGCGGAGTGGCGAATCGGAGCATCGCCGCGAGCAGGGCGGACCAGACGAACACGGCCTCGAGGTTCGCCACGCCCGATCTGGTGGCAACCACCGCGCCGACCCCCCCGACGACGCCGGCCACGATCGCGCCGTAGCCGAGCCGGCGCTCCCCGCCGCGCACCGCGTACGCCCCGGCCGCGAGCGCAGAGAGGGCCACCAGGAGCGAGGGGACCGGGGACCGGATCGTGAGCGGAGGCAGGGCGATGAACCAGGCCAGCGCACCGAGCGCGATGCCCGCCCAGCCAACGGCCCGGGGGGACGCGAGCTTGGCCGGGGCGGCCAGCGCGTGCGCGCCCATCTAGCGATCTTCTCCCGGCGCGCCCATCGCGCGCGCCTCCACCGTCGCAGGCGTCGGGCCGGGCCGGCCCGGCCCGCGCCCCACGAGCCCGCGACCCCGCCGCAGCGCCGAGAGCACGAGCACGTCGGCGCTCACGATCAGCACCACGAGGCCCTGGATGATCAGCGTCAGGTTCGAGGCGAGCGAGGGCTCGAAGATCGTCGGGTCGAGGTTGCGCTGCGAGGTGCCGCTGACCAGCGCGCCGAACAGGAGCGCCGCGGCCACCGTCCCGCTGGCGGTGTTGCGTCCGAGCAGCGCCACGGCGATCCCGAGGAAGCCGTACTGGGTCTCCTGGATGTCGTTGGTGGCGAGCCGGAACTGCCAGCCGAGCACGTCCAGCGAGCCGGCGAGGCCGGCGAACAGCCCGCAGACGGCCATCACGAGCACGTAGTTCTTGCCCACGTTCATCCCGCTGTAGCGCGCGGCCTCGGGGTTGAGGCCCACCGCGCGCACCTCGTAGCCGGTGGTGGAGCGGTTGAGCAGGAGCCAGAACGCAAGCGCCGCCAGCAGCGCCACGAAGATGCCGATGTGAAGCCCCTGCAGCACCGGGTCGCCCCAGAACACCGGGAGGTGGGCCGCCTCCACGATGTCGTTCGATACCGGCAGCGAGGGGTCGCGGTCGTTCTGGAGCGGCCCACCCAGGCTGAACAGGTAGACGCCGATCCAGAGCGCCACGTAGTTGAGCATGATCGTGGAGATCACCTCGTTGGCGCCGGTCGAGGCCTTCAGGAAGCCCGCGATCCCCGCCCAGAGGGCGCCCGCCGCACACGCGGCCACGATCGCGAGGATCACGTGCGGGGCGCCAGGCAGGGAGCCGAGCTCGGATCCCACCCAGACGGCCGCGATCGCTCCGACGATGTACTGGCCCTGGCCGCCGATGTTGAAGAGCCCGGCGCGGAACGCGAACGCCACCGCCAGGCCCGTGAGGATCAGCGGCGTCGTCACGATCAGCGTCTGCTGCAGGTTAAGCGCCGCGGTCTCGCGGTCCGTCGTCCAGGGCAGGAACCACTGCAGGCCGGTGCCGTTCCAGATCGCCTCGTAGGTGGCGATCGGGTCGCTGCCGGTGAACAGCATCACGAGGCCGCCGACGAAGAAGGCCAGCCCGGCGGTAAGGATCGGCACGACGATGCCCCCGCCGCGCACGTAGGCTGCGAGCCGGGCCGCCGGCGTGATCGCTCCCCCGGCCGACTCCTGCTCGAGGGCCGTGAGCCCGCCGCCGCCTTCCGGCTCGGGGGGAGGGCCCTCCGGCGGCTCGCGCTCCTCGGTCAAGCCGCCGCCTGCCCGGCGCCGCCGCCCGTCATCGCCACGCCGAGCTCCTCCTCGCCGGCGTCGGGCGGGAACTCGCCGACGATCTCGCCCTCGTAGATCACGAGGATGCGGTCGGCGAGCGAGCGCACCTCCT
Organism: Thermoleophilaceae bacterium; assembly: GCA_035645115.1. GTDB lineage: Bacteria > Actinomycetota > Thermoleophilia > Solirubrobacterales > Thermoleophilaceae > JACVRW01. The sequence continues at coordinate 12,217 of DASQNF010000042.1, forward strand.
CGGACTCGAGCGACACGAGCAGGATGCCGCGGCCGTTGTCACGCTCGGACACGAGGCGGCGGTGGACGAACTCGATCGCCCCCACATCGAGCCCGCGCGTGGGCTGGTGGGCGATCAGCAGGTCGGGGTTCGAGGCGATCTCGCGGGCGATGGCCACCTTTTGCTGGTTGCCTCCCGAGAGCGAGCTCGCGAGCGTGCCGCTGTCGCCGCCACGCACGTCGAACTCGCGCAGCAGCTCCTGTGCACGCGAGTTGATGTGCCGGACGTTGAGCCAGCCGCGCTTGGAGAGCGGCGGCTTGCGGTACTCCCGCAGCGCGAGGTTCTCGGCGAGCGTGAAGTCGAGCACGAGGCCGCGCAGGTGGCGGTCCTCGGCGATGTGAGCCACTCCCGCCTCGGTGGCCGCGCGCACCCCCCCGCCGGACACGTCACGGCCGCCGATCGCGATCCGCCCGGACTCGATCTTGCGCAGGCCGGCGATCGCCTCCACCAGCTCGTTCTGACCGTTGCCGTCCACGCCCGCGAGCGCCACGATCTCCCCACCGCGCACTTCCAGCGAGACCCCTTTCACGGCGTCGAGGTCGCGGTCGTCGCGCACGTGCAGGTCCTCGACCTCGAGCACGGGGTCGCGCGGCGAGCGCTCCGGCTTCTCCACCTGCAGCAGCACGTCGCGCCCCACCATCAGCCTCGCGAGGCTCTGCTCGGTGGCGCCCTCGGTGCGCACGGTGTCGATCTTGCGCCCGCGCCGCAGCACGGTCACGCGGTCGGCGATCTCGAGCACCTCCCCGAGCTTGTGGCTGATGAAGACGATCGCCACGCCCTCCTCCTTCAGCGAGCGCAGCACGTCGAAGAGCTCGGCGCTCTCCTGCGCGGTGAGCACCGCCGTGGGCTCGTCGAGCACGAGGATGCGCGCGTCCCTGTAGAGGGCCTTCAGGATCTCCACACGCTGCTGGGCACCCACCGTCACGTCCTCGATCAATGCGTCCGGGTCCACCGCGAGCCCGTGGCGCTCGGACAGCTCCCTGACCCGCCGCGCGCCCTCCTTCACGTCGAGCAGGCCGCCGCGCCCGCGCGGCTCGCCGCCGAGCACGATGTTCTCCGTCACGGTCATCACCGGCACGAGCATGAAGTGCTGGTGCACCATGCCGATGCCGAGCCCGATGGCGGTGGATGGCGAGTCGATCGCGACCTTCTCGCCCTCCACGAGGATCTCCCCCTCGTCCGGGCGGTAGAGCCCATAGAGGATCGACATCAGCGTCGACTTCCCCGCGCCGTTCTCTCCCAGCAGCGCGTGAACCTCGCCGCGCCTGAGGTCGAAGTCGACCCGGTCGTTCGCCACGACCGGGCCGAACCTCTTCGTGATCCCGCGTAGCTCGAGCGCCGCCGATTCCACCGGGGGGCTCACGCGGTCTGTCCTACTCGACCGTGTCCGGAATGTCCTTGATCTCGCCGGACGTGATCTGGTCCTGGATCTTCTGGATCTCGTCGGCGTACTTCTCGCCCTCGGGGCCGAGCTTGCCGATGCCGACGCCCTCGCTCTCCACGTTGTGGAGCACGTCGGTGCCGCCCTTGAAGCTGCCCTTCTGGGCGCGCTCGATCGCCTCGAACACCGCGACGTCGACCTTCTTGAGCGCGCTGGTGAGCACGTGGTCGCCGAGGTAAGCCTGATCGGCGTCCACGCCGATCCCCTGCACGCCCTTCTCCTTTGCCGCATCGAGCGCGCCGAGGCCGCACTGCCCGGCCACCTGGAAGACCACCTTCGAGCCCTTCGAGATCTGGTCGAGCGCGATCTCCTTGCACTTGGCCTGGTCGATGAAGTCCTGGGAGTAGCCGTTCAGCGTCTTGACCTGCGGGAACGCCGCCTTCGCGCCCGCACGGAAGCCCGCGATGTAGTGGTCGACGGGTGGGATCTTCTGGCCGCCGACCGTGGAGACCGTGGTGGCGTCGTTGTCCTTGGCCCAGAGCCCGGCCAGGTAGCCGACGAGGTAGCCGCCCTCCTGCTCCGCGAACAGCAGGCCCTCCACGTTCTTCGGCTTGTCCTTGAGCCCGGTGGCGGGGAAGTCGATTATCGCGAACTGGGCGTCCGGAAGCTTGGTGGCCACCGTGTTGGTCGCGTCCGCCATCAGGAACCCGTTCGCCACCACGATGTCGTACTTCTGCTGGACCAGCGTCGTGAGGTTCGGGACGTAGTCGCCGTTGGACCCCGAGATCAGCACGCGCGTGTCGGCGCCCAGCTCGGACTTCGCCTGGTCGAGGCCCTTGTTGGCAAGGAAGTTGAACCCGCGATCGTTGAGCCCGCCGATGTCGGTGACTAGGCCGGCCTTTATCGCTTCCGCGGTGTCCTCGCCGCCGCTGCCGCCGCCTCCTCCGCCGCCGTCGTCATCGTCGTCGCCGCAGGCGGCGATGCCGAGCGCCAGCGCGGCCAGCACGGCCATGATCAGAAACCGGAACGTCCTCTTCACTGTCCCTCCAGTCGATTCGCGAGTCCGCGGGCCGGTGCACCCTCGGAAGCGGGCTCACCCTACACCTTCCCGATTAACTCCCGCTTGAGCGTTTCCTCGCAGAAAGCCGCTTCGAGCGCCGTGCGCGTGATCTCGAGAAGAGCGGCCTCGTCGAGCCCGAGCCGCTCCACGGCGAGCGCGTACTCGCCGCCGATCGAGGCGCCGAAGTAGGGCGGGTCGTCAGAGCCGAGCGTCACGCGCACGCCGGCCTCGACCAGACGCCCCAGCGGGTGCTCCTCGTAGCTCGGGAACACCCCCAGCACCACGTTGCTCGTCGGGCAGCACTCGAGCACCGTGCCGCGCAGCGCCAGCTCCTCCACGAGCGCAGGGTCCTCGATCGCGCGAACCCCGTGGGCGATGCGGGTGACCGGCAGCTCGAGCGCCGCGCGCACCGACTCCGGTCCCGCCCACTCCCCCGCATGCACCGTGCAGCCGAGCCCGGCGGCGGCGGCGATCTCGAACGCCTCTGCGTAGTCGCCGGGCGGGAAGTTCTGCTCGTCGCCCGCCATCGAGAACCCGACCACGTACGGGTGCGGGCGCTCGGCCGCGTGGCGGGCCACGCGGACGGCCTGCTCCACGCCGAAGTTGCGCACGCACGAGATCAGGACGCGGGCCTCTATCCCGAGCTCGGCGCGCGCGTCGTCGATCCCGCGCGCGATCCCGTCCAGGTGCTCGACCTCGGAGAGGCCCACGAGCGCCGCGTGGTCGGGCGAGGCGGTGAGCTCCACGTACAAGGCGCCTTCCCGCGCACAGCCGGCCAGGTACTCGTACACGATGTCGCGGTAGTCGTCGGCGCTTCGGATGACGCTCGCGGCCAGGTCGTAGGTCCTGAGGAAGTCGAGGAAGTCCGCGTAGCGGAAGCGGTCGGGCGCGGCGAGCAGCCCGTCGGGCAACGGAAGGCCGTTGCGCGCGGCAAGGCGCCGGATCAGGTCGGGCGGCGCCGTGCCCTCGAGGTGCACGTGCAGCTCGGCCTTCGGCACGGCCGCCACGCTCGCGGCCGCAGCCCCCGGGCGGCCGGCGCCGCTCAGTGCAGCACCTCCAGCACGGCCGGCACCTGGGCCGGCGCCGCCTCCCCGAGCGCGTACGCGTCGCGCAGAGCCTCGGTGGCCCGCTCGGCGGCCTGCGGGTCGCGCGCGTGCACGAGCGCGAGCGGTCGCTCGCCGGGCCCCACCCACTCGCCGGGCGCCGCCACCTCGGTGAGCCCCACGGCGTGGTCCACCGGGTCGCTCTCGCGCGTGCGCCCGCCGCCGAGCGCGATGACCGCCAGTCCCACGGCTCGAACGTCCACGCCGGTCACGAAGCCGGCCTCGAGCGGGTCGGCCGTTCGCGTCAGCGGCGCCTGCGGCAGGTGGCGCTCGGGCGCCTCGAGCAGGTCCGCAGGCCCGCCGAGCTCGGCCACCATCGCCGCGAAGCGCTCGGCGGCCGCGCCGCCGTCGAGCGCCCGCTCGGCGGCCTGCCGTCCTTCCCCCTCGTCCGCCCTGACGCCGCCCAGCCGCAGCAGCTCGGCGCTGAGGGCGAGGGTGACCTCGCGCAGGCGCTCGTCGCTCGCAGAGCCGCTGAGCACCTCGATGGCCTCACGCACCTCGAGCGCGTTTCCGGCGCAGCGGCCGAGCACCCGGCCCATGTCGGTGAGCAGCGCCGAGGTGGGCAGGCCGTTGCCGCGCGCCACCTCGACGATCGCCCGGGACAGCTCGGCCGCCTCGGACCTGCCGGGCAGGAACGCGCCGGAGCCCACCTTCACGTCCATAACGAGCGCGTCGAGCCCCGCCGCGAGCTTCTTCGAGAGGATCGAGGCCACGATCAGCGGGATCGACTCGACCGTGCCGGTGGCGTCGCGGATCGCGTAGAGGCGGCGGTCGGCCGGCGCCAGCTGCGCCGTCTGGCCGACGATCGCGCAGCCGGCGCCCGCCACGGCTCGCGTGAAGGCATGCTCGTCGGGGGCGGTGTCGTACCCGGGAATCGACTCGAGCTTGTCGAGCGTGCCGCCGGTGTGTCCGAGCCCGCGCCCGGAGATCATCGGGACGGCGCCGCCGCAGGCCGCGACGATCGGCGCGAGCAGCAGGCTCACCTTGTCGCCCACGCCGCCGGTGGAGTGCTTGTCGAGCGCCGGGCCGGGCAGCCCTGCATCCGACCAGTCGAGCACCCGGCCCGAGCGTGTCATCTCGCGGGTGAGGGCGATCCGCTCGTCCGCGCTCATCCCGCGCAGCACCACGGCCATCGCGAGCGCCCCGACCTGTGCGTCGCTCACCGAGCCGTCGGTGATCCCGCGAACCAGGAACGCGATCTCCTCGGCGGTGAGCTCGCCGCCGTCGCGCTTTCGCCGGATCAGCTCGGGCACGAGCATCGCTCAGGCTCCGAGCCCGGCGATGAAGCGGGTGATGAGCGGAGCGAGGCGCTCCGCGGCACGCGCCGCGTCGGCCAGCGTCTGCTCGTGGCTGAGCGGCTGCTCGCCCATGCCCTCGGCCAGGTTCGTGATCGCCGCCACCGCCGCCACGCGCAGCCCGCAGTGGCGAGCCACGATCGTCTCGTGGACCGTGGACATCCCCACCGCGTCCGCGCCGAGGCGCTCGAAGGCACGGATCTCTGCGACGGTCTCGAAGCTGGGGCCGCTCACCGCGAGGTAGACGCCCTCGTGCAGGCTCGTGCCGAGCTCGGCCGCGGCGGCGCGCAGGCGCTCGCGCAGCTCGGGGTCGTAGGCGTCGCGCAGGCTCACGAAGCGCGGGCCGAGCGCCTCCTCATTCGGGCCACTCAGCACGTTCGTGCCGGAGAGGTTGATGTGGTCGGCGATCAGCATCAGCGACCCGGGGCCGGCGTCCGGGCGCAGCGAGCCGGCGGCGTTCGTGAGCACGAGGATCTCGGCGCCGGCGGCGCGCAGCGCGCGTACCGGCGTGCGCACCGGCCCCAGGTCGCCGCCCTCGTAGAGGTGGGCTCGGCCCTGGAGGACCGCCACCGGCACGCCTGCTACGACACCGAGCACGACCCGGCCGGCGTGTCCCGCCACGCCCGGCTCGGGAAAGCCGGGCAGCTCGTCGTAGCCCACCACCACGGGGGCTTCCACGGCGTCGGCCACCGCCCCGAGCCCGGAGCCGAGCACCACGCCCACTCGCGGCGGCGCGGCGCCGCGCTCGGCGAGGACGAGCCCCGACTGGCGCCAGCTCACGCCGCCCCTCGCGCCCGGGCGGACTTCACCCGCCCGCGCCCAGGTCGAACGCGTGCGGCAGCAGCTCCGCGACCGTCAGCGTCAGCGTCTCGCCCCCGCCCGGCCGCCCGAGGTGCACCGGCGTGTCCGGCCGCCCGAGCTCCGCGAGCCGCTGCCGGCAGCCGCCGCAGGGCGGGCAGATCTCGGCGCGCTCGGCCACCACGGCCACCGCCGCGACCTCACGCTCGCCCGCCGCCACCAGCGCTCCGAGCGCGGAGGCCTCGGCGCACTGCCCCTGTGGGTAGGCCGCGTTCTCCACGTTGGCGCCGCTGAAGATCGCTCCGCCCGGCGCGCGCAGCGCGGCGCCGACCTTGAAGCGCGAGTAGGGCGCGTGGGCGTTGCGCATCGCCTCGTCGGCAGCTCGGAGCAGCAGCTCCTGCCCGTCGAGGAGCAGGTCCGAGTAGCTGCCCGCCAGGAGCGAGCTAGCCTCCACGCTCAGCTCCGCGCGCAGGCGCTCGATCTTCCCGTGCTCGGCGCCGAGGTCCGACCCGGGCGGGGCCACGGCCTCCAGCTCGATGTGGCTGCCGAGGCCCTCCACCTCGTCCAGGTGCACGCGCACGCCCTCCCAGACCAGCAGCCGGCGGCGCTTTGCCACCACCACCAGCGTGCCGTAGGCCGCGTCGAGCGCATCGCGCAGCGCGGCCGCGTGGGTCACCGGGACGCGCCGGTAGCTGCTCGTGCGAGCGTCCGCGGCGTCGTCGCGCCGGTACTCGATCAGCTCGTCCTCGCCCGGGCTCTGCTCGCGCAGCTTCAAGCGCGCGCGCGCTCGCGCGAAGTACGTGTCGCGCTGCTCGATCGTGCCGCGGTCCTCGGCCCCGAGGGCGAGCGCCAGCTCCAGCGTCCGCGCCGGCTCGGGGTCGCGGGCCTTGAGTTCGACGTTGCGGGCAGGTGCGGCCAGGGCGCGCGCGACGATATCGTCGCGCCATGTCGCAGCGCCTCGTCGTGGTCGAGCACCCGGTGCTGGCCGACCGCCTCACCGTGATGCGCGATCGCGACACCGGCTTCGCGGACTTTCGCCAGGCGCTGTTCGAGGCGTCGGCGATCCTGGCGGTCGAGGCCGCGCGCGGCCTCCCGGTGTCCGAGGTGGCGATCGACACCCCGCTCGAGCCCACCGTCGGCTCGCGCCTCCACCGGGACATCGCGATCGTGCCCGTGCTGCGCGCCGGGCTCGGCATGGTCGAGGCGTTCCTTCGCCTGTTGCCGGGCGCGCGGGTGGGCCACCTCGGGCTCTACCGTGACGAGGAGGCCCACGAGCCGATCGAGTACCTGGAGCGCCTGCCGCCCGGTCTCGCCGACGCCTACACGTTCGTGGTCGACCCCATGCTCGCCACCGGTGGCAGCGCCGTGCACGCGCTCGACAGGCTCAAGGGGAAGGGC
>DASQNF010000043.1:0-4119 GCA_035645115.1 Thermoleophilaceae bacterium
CGGATCGCTGGCGGCCGAGGACGCGGTGGCGGCGCTCAAGGACGCGGGCCTGCGCGGCATGGGCGGCGCCGGCTTCCCCACCGGCACGAAGTGGGAGCTCGTGGCCCGGCAGGAGGCGCGGCCCAAGTACGCGATATGCAATGCCGACGAGTCCGAGCCCGGCACCTTCAAGGACCGCCAGATCATGGCCGAGCAGCCGCATCTGGTGCTCGAGGGACTGCTGCTCGGGATGGTCGTGACGGGCGCCGAGGAGGGCTGGGTCTTCATCCGGCACGAGTACGGTCCCGAGGAGCAGCTGCTGCGCGAGGAGATCGACGGGCTGCGCGCGGCGGGGCTGCTCGGCGAGGACGCGGGCGGCAGCGGCCGAAGGCTCTCGCTCGAGATCTTCACCTCGCCGGGCGGCTACATCCTCGGCGAGGAGTCGGCGCTGATCGAGTGCATGGAGGGCCACCGCGGCGAGCCGCGCAACAAGCCGCCGTTCCCGGGGGTCTACGGGCTCTGGGGCAAGCCCACGCTGATGAACTCGGTGGAGACCTTCGCCCACGTGCCGGTGATCCTCGAGCGCGGCGCCGACTGGTGGAAGGCGCAGGGGGTGAACGGCTCGTCCGGGCTCAAGTTCTTCGCGGTGTCCGGGCACGTCGAGCGCCCGGGGGTGTACTGCGTGCCGCTCGGGACCAGCTCGCGCTCGCTGCTCGAGCTGGCGGGTGGGGTGCGGGACGGCGCCGGCGTGGGCGCGATACAGCCGGGCGGCGCGTCCTCGAACTTCCTGGGGCCGGAGGGGCTCGACGTGCCGCTCGACTTCGACACGGTGGCCGAGGCCGGGTCGATGCTCGGCTCGGGCGCGCTGGTCGTGATCGCGGAGGGCACCGACCTCCTCGCCGCGGCCACCAACGTGCTGCGCTTCTTCCGCAACGAGTCGTGCGGGAAGTGCGTTCCCTGCCGGGTGGGCTCGCACAAGGCGCACGAGATCCTCACCGACCTGCTCGAGTCCGGCGGCGGCCCCGAGGACGTGGACGCGCGGATCGTCCAACTCGAGGAGACCATGCGCCTGACCTCGATCTGCGGACTCGGGCAGGTGGCGCTCGGCCCGGTGCTGAGCGTGGTTGGCGCCGAGCGCGGCGGCACCGCCGCGCGGCCGCACCCGCGGACGAAGCGGCAGCCGGAGGAGGGCGCCGAGCCCGCCCCCGGCGACGGACGCGGGGCCTGAGCGTGCCCGCCCGCAGCGGGCGCGAGTTCTTCGCCGTCCGCACGGTGTCCGAGGCGCTCGCCGGCTTTCGCCCCGAGCGGCGCACGGGGCTCGAGCGCGTGGCGCTCGAGGACGCCCACGGACGGGTTCCCGCCGAGCCGCTCGTCGCTTCGCACCCGCTGCCAGGGTTCGCGCGCGCGACCGTGGACGGCTACGCCGTTCGCGCCGCCGACACCTATGGCGCCTCGGAGGGCCTCCCCGGCTACCTCGACCTCGCCGGGGAGGCGCGCATGGGTCGCCCGCCGGAGATCGAGCTGGGCCCGGGCGGCGCGGTCGCGATCGCCACCGGGGCGCCGCTGCCGCTCGGCGCGGACGCGGTGGTCAAGGTCGAGCACACACAGCAGGCCACCGCCGAGCTGATCGAGGTCTCGCGCCCCGCAGCGCCGGGGGAGGGCATGGTGCGCGCGGACGAGGACGCCGAGGCCGGCCGGGTGCTCGCGCCCGCGGGCCGGCCGCTTCGCCCGCACGACCTCGGGATGCTGGCGGCCGCGGGGATCGCGGAGCTCGACGTGCACGCCCGCCCGCGCGTGGCGATCGTCTCCACGGGGGACGAGCTCGTCCCTCCCGCCACCCCGTCGCTCGTGGCCGGTCAGGTGCGCGACGCCACCGGCCCGGCGCTCGCCGCGCTCGTGCGGGAGGCGGGCGGAGCGCCCGTGCTCGCCGGCATCGTGCCGGACGACCCCGACGCCCTGGTGGCCGGCCTGCGCGCGGCGCTCGCGGACTGCGACGTGCTCGTGACCTCGGCCGGTTCGTCGGTGGGCGCCCGCGACGAGACGGCCGCGGCCGTGGCCGCGCTCGGCGAGCCCGGCATCTGGTGCCACGGCCTCGCGCTTCGCCCCGGCAAGCCGACGCTGATTGCCGAGTGCGGCGGGGTGCCGGTGATCGGCCTGCCCGGCAACCCGCGCTCGGCGCTCGTGGTGTTCCGCCTCGTGGGCATGCCCTTGGTCCGCGCTGTCGGCGGCTGCTCGGAGCCGCCGCCCGAGCCCGTCACGCGCGCGCGGCTCGATCGCGACCTCGCGTCGGCCGCCGGGCGACTGGACGTGGTACAGGTCCGCCTCGAAGCCGGCGCGGCGGTGCCGCTGTTCGGAAGCTCCTCGCTGCTGTCGGTGCTTAGCGCCGCCGACGGCTACGTGATCGTGCCCGAGCCCGCCACCGGGCTCGCCGCCGGCAGCGAGGTCGAGGTCATGCTGTACCGGTAGTGGCGCCAACCACCCCGTACATCCACGACATCCCTGCTGCGGACGCGCTTGCCGCCTGGCTCGACGCCTGCGCGTCCGCCGGATGTCCCGAGCGGCTGCCGGTGGTGCGGCTGCCGCTCGCCTCCGCGGTGGGTCGCGTGACCGCGGAGCCGGTCTGGGCGCTGCGCTCCTCCCCGCCGTTCGACGCCGCGGCGATGGACGGCATCGCAGTGCGCTCCGGCGACACCGCGGGCGCCGGCGAGACCGCGCCGGTGCGCCTCGCGCCCGACGCCTACGCGACCGTGGACACGGGCGATCCGATGCCCGACGGCTGCGACGCGGTGGTGATGCGCGAGGTGGTGCACGACCTCGGCCACGGCGTGGAGCTGCGCGCGGCTGCCGTCCCCTACCAGCACGTGCGCTCGATCGGCGAGGACGTGAGCGCCGGCGAGCTGCTCCTCCCGGCCGGCCACCGGCTGCGCGCCCTGGACGTGGCCGCGGCGGGCGCCGCCGGGCTTCGGGAGCTGGCCGTGCGCCGCCGCCCGGTCGTGGCGGTGATCCCCACCGGGGACGAGATACGCCCGATCGGCACAGAGCTGGGCCCCGGCGAGCTGCCCGACACGAACTCGCTGATGCTGGCCGCGCAGGCGGAGGAGGCGGGCTGCGAGGCCGTGCGCGCGCCGGTGGAGCCCGACGAGCCGGAGCTGATCGTGGCAGCGCTGCGCGCGGCGGCGCGCGATGCGGACCTCGTGATCCTGATAGCGGGATCGAGCGCGGGCCGCGACGACCACACGGCCGCGGTGGTGGCGGAGGCCGGCGCGCTCGCCGTGCACGGCGTGGCGGTCAAGCCGGGGCACCCGGTGGTGCTCGGGGCGGCCGACTCCACGCCCGTGCTCGGGGCCCCCGGCTACCCGGTTTCGGCCGCGCTCACGTTCGAGATCTTCGCCTTGCCGCTGCTGGCCCGGCTCGAGGGCGCCTCGCCGCCCGAGCGCCCGCGCGCGAGCGCTCGGCTCGCGCGCAAGCTGGCCTCGTCGCTGGGCACGGACGACTGGGTGCGGGTCCGGGTCGGGCGGGTGCAAGGCCGGCTCGTGGCCACGCCGCTGCCTCGCGGAGCCGGCGTGCTCACCTCGCTCGTGCGCGCGGACGCGCTGCTCGTGGTGCCGGCCGGCCTCGAGGGCCATCAGGCCGGCGAGGAGGTCGAGGTGCGGCTGCTGCGCGGCGTGGGGGAGATCGAGCGCACGATCGTGGCCACCGGATCGCACGACCTGGTGCTGGACCTCGCGGCCTCAGCCCTGCGCGAGCGGGACCCGCTGCTCGGGCTCGCCTCGGCGAACGTCGGCTCCCTCGGCGGGTTGACGGCCCTGCGCGACGGCCTGTGCCACCTCGCGGGCTCGCATCTGCTCGACCCGGACAGCGGCGAGTACACGCTGCCCTGGATCGAGCGCCTACTGCCCGGCCGCGATACGGCCGTGGTGCGCCTGACCCACCGCGAGCAGGGCCTGATCGTGGCGCGAGGCAACCCGCTCGGGCTGGCCGGGATCCACGACCTCGCCCGCCCGGGCCTGCGCTTCGTGAACCGCCAGCGCGGCGCCGGCACCCGCGTGCTGCTCGACCAGCGGCTGGCCTCGCAGGGGATAGCGCCGGAGCGCGTCGACGGCTACGCGCGCGAGGAGCACACCCACCTGGCGGTGGCCG
>DASQNF010000044.1:0-13432 GCA_035645115.1 Thermoleophilaceae bacterium
CGGGCAGCGGCGGCGTCCACCCGCGGCCGCGCCGGGGTCCGCGCGGGCCGCGCCGGCGCCACTGGGGCCACCCGCGTCGGCGGGTGCTCCGCCCGCCGGGGCCCGCTGCGCAGCGCCTGAGTGGCGGCGGTGGCATCCTCCGCCCGGGCGTGGTCGCCGATCGAGAGGCGCTCCGTGGCCGCTGTGGCCTGCCCGTGCAGGCCCGCCTCGAGCGCCTGCGCCAGCTCGAGCGCCGACGAATAGCGGCGGCCGGGCTCGCGCTCGAGGCAGATCCGAATCGCGTCGTCGAGCTCCGGGGGAACCTCGGGCCGGAAGTCCGCCACCGGCGGGACCGCGTCCTGCTGCTGCTTCAGCGCCAGCTCGGTGAGCGAGGTGTACTCGTGGGGAAGCCGGCCGGTGAGGAACTGATAGGCGCACACGCCCAGCGAGTAGATGTCGGAGGCCGGCCCGGCCTCGTCGCCGCGCGCCTGCTCTGGTGACAGGTACGCGGCGGTGCCGAGCACCGAGCCCACCTGGGTGATGCGGGTTTGCTCCGCCGCCTTTGCGATGCCGAAGTCGGCGAGCTTTGTGCTGCCCATCTCCGCCGCCACGAGCAGGTTGCCCGGCTTCACGTCACGGTGGACCACGCCCGCACGGTGCGCGTAGTCGAGGGCATGGCAGGCGTCGCGGGCAATGCGAACGGTCTCGTCCACGCCCAGTTGCCTGCGCTCTCGAAGGAGGTCGGCGCACGACGGGCCCTCCACGTACTCCATGACGATGTAGTGGCGGTGGCTGTCCGCGTCCTCGCCCGAGTCGAAGACCTGCACGACGTTCGGGTGCTGGAGCCGGGCGGCGGCCAGCGCCTCGCGCCGGAAGCGCGCCACGAAGTCGGGATCGTCGGCGAGGTGCTCGGCGAGCAGCTTCACGGCCACGGCGCGCTCGAGCACGGTGTCGTTCGCGAGGTAGACGGTGGACATCCCGCCTGCGCCGAGCCGCCGTCCGAGCAGGTAGCGGCCGGCGACCTGCGTCGGGGGGCTCATTCGCCGTCCTCGGGCAGGAACGTCCCGCCGCCGTCGCCCTGGCCGGGGTCGTCCTCCTTGCCCGGCGGCTCGCCGTCCTGGCCGGGCGGCTGTTTGTCGTCCTCGGAGGGCTCGGTCTCCGTTGGGACCGTCTCCTCGGTCTCCGTCTCCGTCTCGGTCTCCACCGGCTCCGCCGGTGCCGGCTCGATGGGCTCGGGCGGCTCGGCCTCCGTCTCGGTCTCGTTTCGCTCCCGCTCCTCCGCGCAGCGCTCCTCGACAAGCCCGAACAGGCGGTCGAAGCCGTCGCGCAACCCCTGCACCACCTCCCGATCGACGTCGCTCGGGAGGTCCGCGAGGATCTGGTCGACGACCCGGGTGTTGGGGTCCTCGCCGCCGGTGATGTCCTTGCAGGCGCCCGGAACCTCGAGGCGGTTCTGGATCCCGGCCAGCTGGTTCTCGAGCGCCGACGCCGAGTCGCCCGGGATCGGGGCCCCGCGCTCGTCGTCGGAGCCGCAGCCCGCGGCCGACCCGGCCAGGAGGCAGAGGGCCAGGACGGTGAAGACGCGCGTGCTCATTGTCCGATGTAAAGCCGCTCCGCGAGTGCCCGGGGCAACCCGGCCTGCTCGATCGCCCTCGCCGCCTCGTCGATCGGATACTCGACCCGGCGCCAGCGCGCGGCCCACGTCTCTGTGTCTAGCAGGAGCCAGGCTGCCCTGGGGTCACCGTCGCGGGGCTGGCCGACGCCCCCCGGGTTGACGAGCCACTTTCCCGGCGAGAGATCTTGCTCGCTGCCCGCCTCGGCCTGGTCGCCGGTCACCTCGCCGGAATCGTCGCGCCGAAACCAGAGCGCCACGTGGGAGTGGCCGACAGCGCCGACCCTCGCGTCCATCAGGTCCATGCACTCCTCCGCCTGCGGGCGCGAGAGCACGTACTCCCAGACCGGGTCGCGCGGGCTGCCGTGGAACAGCGCGGGCTCTCGCCCCGGGTCGGTGGTCGCGAGGCCGCGCAGGAACGAGAGCGACTCCTCGGAGATGTTCTCCTGGGTCCAACGGGCGGCGAGTGCCGCGGCCGCGGAGAAGTCCGAGATGGGGATCTCCTCGATCACCACGAGGTCGTGGTTCCCCGCCAGGCAGAGCGTGCAGCGCTCGCGAGCGAGCGCCACGCACTCGTCGGGCTGCGCGCCGTAGCCGACGAGGTCCCCCAGGCACCAGACCTGCTCCGCGCCCGACGCTTCCGCGTCAGCGACGACGGCCTCGAAGGCGGGCAGGTTTCCGTGTACGTCTGAGAGAAGCGCGATGCGCATTGGGGCCTTCTACGATGTCCCGGGATGGGGCGTTCGCGGCTGCCGCTGGCGATCCTGGCAGCGGCGGTCGCCGCCGCGGGCGCCACCCTGCTGCTGCGACCGCGCACGGGCTTGATAGAGCCGGTGGCGGTCGAAGCGGAAGCGTACTTCACGGCCTTCGAGCTCGACCGGGCGGAAGACTTCCGCGGCATGCAGCGGGTCCTCGGACTCGCCTCGCTGGGAGTGAGCGTCGGCACGCTCGCGGTGCTCGCCTGGCGCCCTCCGCGGGGGCTGCTCGAGCGCCTCGGCCGGCGCCCGCTGCTGGGGGGCGCGGCCGCCGGCGCCGGGATCTCGCTGCTGCTCGTGGTCACGGGCCTGCCGCTCGGCGCCTGGATGCGCGCTCGCGCGCTCGACGTCGGGCTCGCCACCCAGTCCTGGCCCGACTGGGCCCTCGACACTGCCAAGGCCGCCGGCATCGGCGCGGTCTTCGCTGCCGCCGGCGGCTTCGCGGCGATGCTGCTGGTGCGCCGTTTCCGGCGCGGCTGGTGGGCGCCCGGCGCTGTGATCGTGGTTGCCTTCGGCGTCCTTACGATCTGGCTCTACCCGGTCCTGATCGACCCGCTCTTCAACGACTTCGAGGAGCTCCGGCCCGGCCCGCTGCGGGACGACGTGATCGAGCTGGCCGAGCGCGCCGGGGTGGACGTGGGGGAGGTGTACCGGGTCGACGCGAGCCGGCGCACCACCGCCGCCAACGCCTACGTGGGCGGGCTCGGAAGCTCGAAGCGGGTGGTGCTCTTCGACAACCTGATCGCGGGGTTCCCGCGCGACGAGGTGCGGCTCGTGGTGGCGCACGAGCTCGGGCACCAGAAGCACGACGACCTGCTGCGCGGGCTCGCCTGGCTGGCGCTCGTGGCGCCGGCGGGAACGTACCTGGTCCAGCGCCTGGCCGAGCGCATTGCCCGGGCGGAGGGCCTGGACGACCCCGGCCGCAAGCCGGGGCCGGCCGTGCTCCCGTCGATCGCGCTAGCCGTCACGCTCGTCTCGCTGGCGCTCGGGAGCGCGTCGAACGCGCTCTCGCGCCAGGTCGAGGCGCGCGCCGACGCCTTCTCGCTCGACCTCACCCGCGAACCGGCCGCGTTCGTCCAGTTCGAGCGCCGGATCGCACTGCGAAACATCTCGGACCCCGACCCGCCAGGCCTCCTGCACACGCTGTTCGGCACCCACCCCACGACGCTCGAGCGGATCGGCGCCGGAGAGGCGTGGGCTCCGCCGCCGGGCGGCTAGCCTCCCGCGCCCGTGTCTCGCCGCGTTTTGATCGAGCGAGTCGTCCGCGAGCTCGCCTCGTACGAGCGCCCGTCGGCCTCGCAGGGCGAGCGGCGAGCGGCCGAGTGGATCGCGCGCGAGCTGCGCGCCGCAGGCTGCCACGAGGTGCGGGTCGAGGAGGAGCGCGCCCACGGGGGCTACTGGTGGCCGATCGGCCTGCTGAACGCCGCCGGCGCGCTCGCGGCGCTCGCGGGCGGGCGGCGCATGGCCGCGGTGGCGGCGGGCGCCGCGGCGGCGGCCGTATACGACGACGTGAGCGGCGGCAAGCTGTGGTTTCGCCGCCGCGCGCTGCCCAAGCGCCCAACCTGGAACGTCGTGGCGGAGGCCGGCGACGCCGACGCGAAGCGCACGGTCGTGTTCGTCGCCCACCACGACGCCGCGCACTCCGGGCTCGTCTTCCACCCTGAGCTGCCGCGGCTGGCGATGGAGCGAATGCCGCGGCTCCACCAGCGCGCCAATCAGAGCGTGCCGATCATCTACGGCGTCTTCCTCGGTCCGCTGGTGCTGTGGCTGTGGGGTCTCTTCGGGCTGCGCGCGCTGAGGCGCGCCGGCTTGTTCTTCTCGGCCGGCGCGGTCTTGGCCATGGCCGACATCGGCGCGCGCGGGGTGGTGCCCGGCGCCAACGACAACCTGAGCGCGGTGGCCGTCCTCGTCGCGCTCGCCCACGCGCTGCACGAACGGCCCGTGCAGGGCGTCCGCGCGGTCCTCCTCTCTACCGGCTCCGAGGAGTCGTTCATGGAGGGCATGCAGGCGTTCGGCCGGCGTCACTTCCCAAGCATGCCGCGCGCGACCACCGAGTTCGTCTGCATCGAGTGCGTGGGCTCGCCGCGGCTGTGCGTGGTCGAGGGCGAGGGGATGCTGAGGATGCGCCTCTACACCGAGGCCTCACGGGAGGCGCTCGCGCGCGCCGGCACGAAGGCGGGGGTGCAGCTCGACCGCGGGCTCAAGACCGTGGCGGCCACGGACGGCCTGATCGCCTTGCGCGCCGGCTACCCCACCTGCACGCTCGGCGGCGTCGACGAGACCAAGTTCCCGGCCCACTACCACTGGCCGAGCGACGTGCCGGACAACCTCAGCTGGGAGTCGGTGGAGGGGGCGGCGAGCGTCTGCGAGGCCTACCTGCGGGACGCGGCCGGGTAGCCCGCTTGCCGAGCCCGCGCGCGGCTCAGCTGGCCGTGGAGTCGCTCGGGCCGCTGTCCTCGATCTCGGGGAGGTCGCGGATCCCCTCGCGGGTCTGCCACTTGGAGAAGTTGTCGTCCATGGCGTCGATGAGCTCGCGCATGAAGCGCGGCGAGAGGTTCAGCCGCGATACCACCACACCCGGCACCTCGCCCTCGTCGACCTCGTGGTCGACGCGAGCGAACGTGATCGTGAACTCGTAGTCCGAGTGGGACACGTTCGCGAAGTTGGCGTAGTGGCCGGCCATCGTGTCCGGATCGGTGTGGATGTTGAAGTGGCGCTCGCCCTCTTCTGGCACCGGCGTAGTATCGCAGCCGCCCATGCGGATCTCGGTCATCGCGGTCGGGCGTCTGCGCTCGCCCTACCAGGACGATGTCGAGCACTACCGCAAGCTCTTGGCAGGCCATGCACGCGTGGAGCTGATCGAGGTGCGCGAGGACGAGAAGGTCGCACCGCGCGTGCCCGAGCGTGCGTTCAAGGTCCTGCTGGCAAGCGACGGGCGCTCGCTCGACTCGCTGGGCTTCAGCCGCTGGCTCGAGGAGCGCCGCCAGGCCGGACGCGACCTGTGCTTCGTGATCGGCGGCCCTCGCGGGCTCGAGCTCGACGCCGACATGCGCCTCTCGCTCGGCCCGATGACACTGCCCCACCAGCTCGCCCGGGTGGTGCTGCTCGAGCAGCTCTTTCGCGCGCACAAGATCCTCTCCCGCGAGCCCTACCACTATTAGTTCGGAGCCATGGACCCGGTAGAGAAGCTCGGCAGAGCCATCGAGAGGCAGGCCACCGCGTTCGCGGCGGGCGTCACGCTCACCCGCCCGGGGCTCGGCCGCCCCAAGCAGGCCGGCTTCGGCGACTACTCCACCAACGTGGCGATGCTGCTCGCGCCGACGCTCGGGGAGCCCCCGCGCGCGATCGCGGAGCGGCTCGGCGAGGCGCTCGGGGGCGAGCTGGGCGACAGCCTCGAGAAGGTCGAGGTGGCCGGCCCCGGGTTCCTCAACCTGACGATGGCCGACCGCTGGTACCTCGACGCGCTGGCCGCGCTGCTCGAGGCGGGCGACGACTACGGCGCCGGCGTGGGCGGCGAGTACGTGAACGTGGAGTTCGTGAGCGCAAATCCCACCGGTCCGATCACGATCGCCTCGGCGCGCCACGCCGCCTTCGGGGACTCGCTCTGCCGCATGCTCGAGCGCGCCGGGCACCGGGTCGAGCGCGAGTACTACGTGAACGACGCCGGCTCGCAGGTGCGCAAGTTCGGCGAGTCGATCCTCGCTCGCGCGCGCGGGGAGGAGCCGCCCGAGGACGGCTACCAGGGCGACTACGTGCTCGAGCTCGCGGGACAGATCGAGGGCGCGGCCGACTCCGACCCCGAGACGCTCGCGCAGCGCGGGATCGAGCTGATGCTCGAGGGGGTGCGAGCCTCGCTCCAGCGCTTCCGAGTGCGCATGGACGCGTTCTTCTTCGAGAGCTCCCTGCACGCCGAGGCGATCGACGCGGCGCTCGAGCGCCTGGAGGGCGTCTACGAGCGCGAGGGGGCGCTGTGGCTGCGCACCAGCGCCTTCGGCGACGACAAGGATCGCGTGCTGCGCCGCGCCGGCGGTGAGTGGACCTACTTCGGGCCGGACATCGCCTACCACCTGAACAAGCTCGAGCGCGGGTACGACCGCATGATCGACATCTGGGGCGCCGACCACCACGGCTACATCAACCGCCTGCGCGCCGCCTGGCAGGCGCTCGGGGCGGACCCGCACCGCTTCGAGCTCGTGATCATGCAGCTCGTCAACCTCAGCGAGGGCGGCCGGCGCGTCCAGATGTCGAAGCGGGCGGGCGCGATCGCGAGCCTCGACGACCTGCTCGACGACATCGGGGTGGACGCCGCGCGCTGGTTCCTCGTCTCGCGCAGCAACGACACCACGCTCGACGTGGACCTCGAGCTTGCGCGCCGGAGGTCGCAGGACAATCCCGTCTACTACGTGCAATACGCCCACGCGCGGCTCGCGTCGATCCTGCGCAAGGCGGGCGAGGAGCGCGTGGCGGCGGCGCTCGCCGCCGACCTGCGTGGGAGCTCCGAGCGCTTCCACCCCTCGGCGCGGGCGCTCGTCAAGCGGCTGCTCGAGCTCCCGGGGGAGGTGCGCGAGGCCGCCCAGCGGCGCGCTCCGCACCGGATCACGACCTACGCGACCGAGACCGCGCAGGAGCTCTCGGCCTTCTACCGCGACTGCCGCGTGGTGGGCGCAGCGGAGGAGGGTGCTGACGAGGACGTGCGGATCGCCATCTGCGTAGCCGCCCGGCGCGTGCTCGCGCAGGCGCTCGACCTGGTCGGCGTCGAGGCGCCGGAGGCGATGTAGGCTGGCCGGCCTGATGAGGCTCACCGCCGCCCTCGTGCTCGCCGCCGCGCTCGTGCTCGCAGCGCCGGCGGCGGCGCTCGACCGCTACGTCCCGGTGAAGGCGCCGCCCGCTCCGGGCCCGGCCAAGTACGACCGGGTGTTCGTGAAGCAGCTCGGGCCGGCGCGCGCGCGGAACGTGCTCGTGCTCGTGCCCGGCACCAATGGCGGCGCGGGCGGGGTCGAGCCGGTGGCGCGCGAGATCGTGGCGCGCGTGCGCAGCACGCAGGTCTGGATCGTGGACCGCCGCCAGCAGGCGTTCGAGGACACGTCGGTGTTCGCCACCCGCGACCCCGAGCGGGTTCAGGACTACTACCTCAACACGTTCTCGTACGACCGGGTGGACGGCAAGGACGCGCGGTACGTTGCCGAGTGGGGTCTGGCGGTCCAGCTCGCCGACCTGCGCGCTGTGGTGCGCCGGGCCGCCGCGGGCGGGCGTCGCGTGCTGCTCGGCGGCCACTCCGCCGGGGCCTCGACCGCCGTAGCGTACGCCGGCTGGGACTTCGGAGGCCGGGCCGGATACCTCGGCCTCGACGGCCTGGTGCTGATCGACGGCGGCCTGCTCGGCAGCTTCCGCTCCATCGACCTCGCGCGCGCCAAGTCGGAGCTGGCCGAGATCCGCAGCGGCAGGGTCTTCTTCGACCTCCTGGGCGTGGGCCTTCCCGAGATCAACGGGATCTTCGCCCAGGTCGGAGCGCTGTGGGCCTACGAGCGGCCGGACGAGCCGTCGGTGCTCCAGCAGTACCCGCTGTTGCCGGAGTTCCTCAAGCCGGTGGTGCGCGTGACCAACGAGGCGGCCTTCGGCTATGCGTTCGACGAGTCGACCTCGCCGGACCCGCTCGCTCTCATCCACGTGCGTGCCGGTCGGCTCGCCGCGAGCGGCGACCCGCGCGGCTGGCGGGACGGGGAGCTCACGCCGATCCGCCGCCACGCGCGCGCGTACGCAGCCGACTCCCCGAACGCCACCGAGTGGTACTACCCGCGCCGAATGCTGCTCGACTTCGGCGCGGCCAGCCCGTTCCGGCAGACCCCGGCGGCGAGGTACCTCGGGCTGCGGCTGCTCCACCGGCGCGCGATCGACCTGCCGCTCTACGCCTACGCGACGGAGCTCACCGACGGCCGGGTGGCACGCGGGGCGCGGCGGCTCGCCCGCATCTCCCGCATAGAGCGCCCGACCGTGGTGGACGACCGGCGCGCCTCGCATCTCGACCCGCTCTCCGCCGCGCCTCGCACCAACCGCTTCCTGAGGACGGTCGTGCCGTTCCTGCGGCGCGTGACGCGCTGAGCCGGGTAGGCGAGCCGGAGGGCGCTTCGCGCCGCTCGCGCCCGCTTGGGGCGTGATTCGTGCCGCAGCCCGAGGGAAACCGTGGTCGGATGACGCGTGCGCGCGTGGCGATCACGGTCGTGTTCGTCCTCAACGGGATGCTGTTCGCCTCGATCTTCTCGCGCCTGCCGGCGATCAAGGAGCGGGCGGGGCTCGGTCCCGGCGCCCTCGGGGCCGCCCTGCTCTGCTCGATGCTCGGGCTGCTCCTGAGCCAGCTGGCCACCGGCCCGCTCGTAGCGCGCCTTGGGAGCCGGCCGCTCGTGCTCGCCGGGGCGCTCGGCTACGCGCTCGGGCTCGTGCCCGTGGCGCTCTCGGGCTCGTTCGCGGCGCTTGCCGGCGCCTTCCTGTTCGTGGGGCTCGCGAACGGCGTGCTGGACGTGTCGATGAACGTCCACGGCATCACGGTCGAGCGGCTCCTCCGACGTCCGATCCTGTCCTCGCTGCACGCGTTCTTCTCCTTTGGAGCCTTGGCGGGGGCGGGCCTCGGCGGGGTGATCGCGGGAGCGGGGGTGGGGGTGGTGCCGCACCTGGCGTGTGCGGCCGCCGTCGGCGTGGCGGTCGCGCTCGCGGCGTCGCGGTTCCTGCTCGCCCGCGCGGCGGACGCGGCGCCGGCCGGGCCGCGGTTCGCCCGCCCCGACCGCGCGCTGCTGGTGGTGGGAGCGTTCGCGTTCTGCGTGCTGCTCTCGGAGGGGGCGATGAACGACTGGACCGCGGTGTACCTGGACGACGAGCTCGGCAGCGGCGAGGGCCTCGCCGCCACCGGCCTCGCGGCGTTCTCGCTGATGATGGGGGTCGGCCGGCTCGCGGGCGACCGACTCACCGAGCGCCTCGGGCCGGTGCGCCTGGCGCGCGCCGGCGCGGCCCTCGCCACGCTTGGGATGGCGCTCGCCCTGGCCACCGTGGCGCCCGCGGGCGCCATCGCCGGCTTCGCGGCGGTCGGGCTCGGCCTGGCCGCGCTGTTCCCGCTCGCGCTGCGGGCGGCCGCCGAGCGCGGGGAGAGCCCCGGCCCCGCTGTCGCGGCCGTCTCGGCGCTCGGATACTGCGGCTTCCTGGCGGGACCGCCGGCGGTGGGCGGCCTGGCGGAGGCGACCGAGCTGCGCGTCGGCCTCGTGGTCGTGGCGTTGCTGTGCGCGCTGGCCGCTGCCCTCGCGCGGGCCGCCTGCGTCCCGGTCAGATCTCGCTGAAGAAGTTCACGCCGAGGTCGTCCATCAGGCTGAGCGCCTCGGCGTTCAGTCGGGTCAGCTCGTTCATGTAGAGGAGCACGCCCATCGCCACCAGCACGACCCCGGAGACGAGCGTGATCGCGGCGTAATGGCTGCGGAAGAAGTGGAACACGCCGGAGACGCTCGAGAACGCCAGCGCGCTCAGGATGAACGGAACCGCGAGCCCGAGCGCGTAGAAGGCCAGCAGCACGCCGCCCTCGCCCACCGTCTGCTCGCTGCTCGCCGCGGTCAGGATCGCTCCCAGGGTCGGGCCGGTGCAGGGCAGCCAGGCCACCGCGAAGGCCACCCCGGCCACGATCGGGCCACCGGTGTGGGCGCGGCGCATCAGCTCCTCGGGACGCCAGGCTCGGTTCAGCCTCGGCAGGAACAGCATCGCGATGAAGAGCGCGCCGAGCAGCGCGATCACGATCCCCGAGATCTGGCGCAGCAGCTGCCGGTTGTCCTGGAGGGTCTGGCCGAGGCCCGTGGCGGTCATGCCGAGCGCCACGAACATGGCAGTGAACGCGAGGCAGAAGAGCAGGGCGGGGCCCAGCACCTGCGCCCGCCCGCGGCCCTCCTGGATGTCCGCGAACGACACGCCGCTGATCGTGGACAGGTAGCCAGGCACGAGCGGCAGCACGCAGGGGGAGATGAACGAGACCAGCCCCACGGCGAAGGCGGCCACGACGGTGGTGTCGACCGCGTCCGCGCCGATCACAGCTCGTAGCGCTCGATGTCGGCCTCGAGCCGGGCCGAGGCCGCGCCGCTCGGTCGCTCGGCGGCTGTCGCGGCGTCGGTTGCTCCCTCGACCTCGGCCGCGCCGCCCGCCTCGCGCGCGCCGCGCCATCGCAGCGCGGCGAGCGCCAGCCCGCCGGCGGCCATCAGCAGTGCGAGCGCCGGGATCGCGTAGACGAGCACGTCGCCCAGGTCGTCGTCGCCCTCATCTCCGGGCAGCGCGAGCACGCTGTCGCCGAACTGGCCCACCAGGGCGGTCTTGATCTCGTCCTTCGAGCGGCAGTCGGCGATCAGCTCCTCGATGTAGGCGCGCTCGCGCTGGGCCTGGGGGGCCTCGGTGGCCAGCTCGAGCGGGGTCCCGCAGACCGGGCACATCACCTCGTCCTCGATGTCGCCGAGCGAGGTGCGTGGGCAGTCGGCAGCGAACGCTCCCGCGGGCGCGCCGAGTGCGAGCAGCGCCGCGAGGGCTGCGATCGCCCGCCTCAACTTCCCTCCAGGAGCGGCGCCACCTCGGCCCGCATGAACGCCTCGTCCACGGGCCCGCGCCGGATCGCCGCGATCCGCCCGCGCCGGTCGATCACGAACGTCTCGGGCAGCTGCGCCACGCCGTAGCTCGCCATCGCCTCGCCGTCCCGGTCCTTCAACATCGGGTAGCTGAGCCCGTATTCGCCGATGAAGTCGAGGGCGTCGCCCGTCACGTCGAGCGCATCGACGCCGAGGACTGTGCCGCCACCCGCGGCGGTGCGCTTCTGCCATTTCTCGAGCAGCGGCGACTCCTCCCGGCACGGCTTGCACCACGAGGCCCAGAAGTTGAGCACCACCACCTGGCCGCGGTAGTCGGCGAGCCCGCCGCGGCCGCCACCCTCGAGCTGGGGAAGCGTGAGCGCGGGCGCCGGCTCCCGCTCGCCGCGTGCGAGCGCGTCGTCGATGTCGCGATCCGGCTCGCTCTGCGCAACCCCGTACACGAGCAGCGCGACGAGCGCCGCGACGGCGCAGAGAACCGCCAGCGGCAGTGGTGAGAGGACCCTCCTCATAGGCCGCTCCCAACCATAGATGTAGCCAAGTCGAGCGGGCCGGGGCAGGCCGCGAGCGGCCCGGAGCGGCTCAGGGGGCGGCGCTAGAATCGGCGGGCGCGCCGGCCCTCCGGCCGCGCACGCGGACGTAGCTCAGTTGGTAGAGCGTTGGCTTCCCAAGCCAAAGGTCGCGGGTTCGAAGCCCGTCGTCCGCTTCGCCCGGAACCCCTGCAAACCGGCGGGTTCCGGGGGGAGGGCAGGTCGGGCGACCGCCCCGCTCTGGCCCAGTAGTGGCCCAAACGTCAGGACAACGCGTCGACCTGGCCGTCAAAACGAAGCTTGAACACCGGCACGCCGTCCTTGAACGCGGTGACGGTCGCCGTGCCCATGTGGTCGCCCTCGCGGGGGCCGTTGCCCCGGATTACGTCGAGCGTGTCGCCTACGGCGAGCGGGTCGTATACGTCGAGGTGTATCTCACGGTCGTGAACTATGAGGCGTTCGGCGCGCCTGGTCATTCGGCCTCCCTCTCGTCGGCTTGGTCCAATAGTGCGGATGACCACGGGTCTGGCAGCCACGGGATGAGGCTCCTGCTTTTCGTCCAAGGCGATAGTGCGTCCCGCTGTGACGGGCGGCTGCTGCCTCCGCATCGGAGCGAAGCGACGCACCGCGCTAGGTCCCGACTGCAGCTTCGAGGCAGAAGTGGCGTCGCGTCTGCTCGGACCAATGCGTAATCTCGCTCGCACAGCGGCCTGGGGCGCGGCTTCGCGCGGGTCAGAACTACCACCAGAAGGGAAGAATCATGAGCGATGAGACCTCCACCGTTCGTCTCGTCGGGCCAAGTGACGGCGAGACTTTGCGCGACCCGGATGGCTCTCACGACCGCTTCATGATCCCGGGTGACGACGCGGGCGGGGCGTTCGCGCTCGTGGAGCACCTGCTGGCGCCTAGACGTCTAGCTGCCCCGTTGCATCGTCATAGTCGTGAAGACGAGTACACCTACGTGCTTGAAGGGAGGGTCGGCGCGGTCCTGGCGGGACAGGAGGCGTACGCCGACGTCGGGTGCCTGCTGTACAAGCCCCGGGGGCAGTGGCACACGTTCTGGAACGCGGGTGACGAGCCTGCGCGGATGCTGGAAATAATCTCGCCGGGCGGCTTCGAACAGGCCTTTCGCGACCTCGCTGCCATCGACGGCGAGCTAACCCCGGAGGCGATCGCCGAAATCGCTGCTCGCTACGGCGTCGAGGCCGACTTCGAGGGCACCATGCCGCTCATCGAACGCCACGGCCTGTCGTTCTAGAGAGCAGCTTCCGGCTTTCGCCTGACAGGAGCGGCAGCCCTGGAGGCTCGTACCGCTTCCGCTTTCCATGCAAGAGGCAGGAGCTAGGCCAAAGTACGGATGACCACCGCGAGGAGCCATGGCCCGCGCGCTACTGCTTTTCGCGCAAAGATTGAAACGGGTCCGGAACCGGCGTTAGCCGGAGTTTCCTGGCCTCTGCCGGACGTCTAGGGCGGACCCGACCGGTCCCTACGCCGGTGCCTCGGGCGCCGCTGGCGGCGTCGACGCGCGGCGGTGGCGGATCGTGAGCAGCAGCCCCGCCATGAGCGCCGCTAGCACGCCGCCGCTCAGCGCGACGATCCAAACGTTCGAGCCGTCGCTCGCCGGCGCCGGGGTGGCCGCGCTCGGGTACTCGACGACCTCATCGACGCGGGCGACCGGCAGGGCGTCCAC
Source organism: Thermoleophilaceae bacterium (assembly GCA_035645115.1). Classification (GTDB taxonomy): domain Bacteria; phylum Actinomycetota; class Thermoleophilia; order Solirubrobacterales; family Thermoleophilaceae; genus JACVRW01. The sequence continues at coordinate 13,164 of DASQNF010000044.1, forward strand.
GCCCACGCCCGGAAGCGTCCTCGCCGGGCGGGGCGTAAGCTCGGCTGTGAGCTTCGCGTACGCCTCTTTGCTCTCGCTGGGCAGGGTCACCCAGCTAAACCCGTCCTCCCAGCCCATCAGCCCGGCGGAGGGCACCACGGTGACGGAGACGCGGTCCTCGCCGCCGTCGTCGGCGCGGATCGTGAGCGCGCTCTTGTACCAGGGCACCCCGCGCGAAGGGGGGTCCGTACCCTGTGGGGTGGGGCCGACCGCGAGCGCCGACGCCGCCT
>DASQNF010000045.1:0-6186 GCA_035645115.1 Thermoleophilaceae bacterium
GACCAAGTTCATCGCTGCGGTTCAGCGTGGGCGCGATCGGTTGCAGGGGCGTGAAGAGGCTGAGGTCGGCTAGCGCCCCTTTTAGGGCCCCCTGCCCAGGGCGCGGGTCCTGTCGGGCAAGTTTCCTCTCGCACACCCTCGCGGGCTCGGGGTGCGAGAGTTTGCCTTGCCCGCCACCCGCGCTCGCGACGCCCCTACGGTCGCGCCCCTAGTCTCCCGCGTGGGGTCATTTGGAAGGTGTCTTTGTGGGGCGGTTCGGTTCGAGGTGCGTGGGCCGCTGCGGGACGTTGTGGTCTGTCATTGCTCGGAGTGCCTGCGCTGGCATGGCGCGCCTTGTCCGGCCACCGCTGCGTCGCGGGAGGATCTCGTCATGCTCGAGCGCCGTGGGCTGCGCTGGATCGACAGCCCCGATAGCGACGCCCGTGCGCGGCGGGGGTTCTGCGGGGAGTGTGGCTCGTCGATGTTCTGGGACGCGCCCGATCGGGACACCGTCAGCATCGCCGCGGGCACGCTCGACCCGCCCACCGGGCTGCGCACCGTTGGGCAGATCTACACCGAGCAGGCCGGCGACTGGTACGAGCTCGATCCCTCGCTCGGCGCCGGGTAGCTTTGGGGCATGCCCAGCTACCTCCACACCTGCTACCGGATCGGCGACATCGACCGCTCGGTCGCCTTCTACGAGAAGCTCGGCTTCGAGGAGCGCCGGCGCTCGCCGATCGGTGACGAGGCGATCAACGTCTTCATGGGCTTGCCGGGCGAGGACCCGGTGCTCGAGCTGACCTACAACCACGGGGTCGACTCCTACGACCTCGGCACGGGCTACAACCACATCGCCCTGGCGGTGGAGGACCTCGACGGCACGCTCTCGGCGCTCGCCGACGAGGGCATCGAGCCGGAGAAGCCGCCGTACCGCCCCGGCGGGCGCACCGAGGGCCCGCTGATCTGCTTCGTGCACGACCCGGACGGCTATCGGGTCGAGCTGATCGGCCGCGCGGCCTGAAGCGCGTCGGCTTCGCTGCGGAAGAAGCCGAAGAACGCGATCCGCCCCGCGTCCGAGAAGCGCGCGCCGAACCAGTAGGTCTGGGCGATCGGGGCGCCGCTCGCGGCCCCCGTGCCGGTCACGCAGAACGGCGCGATCGCGCTCGTGCCGCTCTCCGCGACGCCGAGCGGCTCCGGGCGCCAGTCGGGGAAGACATCGACCACGGCGGCGAGCCAGTCGCGCACGCCCTGGTGCCCGCGGTAGGTGGCGCGCTCCGCCTCGGTCATCAGCGAGCGCACCTCCACGTCCGGCTCGCAGAGGGCCAGGACTGCCTCGAGATCGCGCCGCTTCCAGGCGTCGAACGCGGCGTGGACCAGCTCGCTGTGGGGGGCGCACACGGGAGCGCCCAGGCTACCCTCGATGGGGTGGGCCAGCTCACGGAGATATTCGACATCGGCACGCTCGGCCTCTCGTCGGGCGAGGGGAGGCGGCTCGACCTGAACGTCCCGGTCGAGCCGTTCGAGTTCGCAGGCGAGCGCTACGAGGTGCCGGGCGGCACCGTAACGGCCACGCTCGACGTGGCCCACACCACGAGCGGCTATGCGCTGCGGATCCGCTTCGCCTCCGAGCTCGACGGGCCCTGCATGCGCTGCCTCGAGCCGGCCGGCCACGCCGTCGAGGTGGACGCTCGCGAGATCGACCAGCCCGGCGGCGGCGAGGAGCTCAGCTCGCCCTACGTCGAGACGGAGCGCCACCTAGACGTGCGCGCCTGGGCCCGCGACGCCCTCGCGCTCGCTTTGCCCACCCAGATCGCCTGCCGCGAAGACTGCCTGGGGCTGTGCGCCGTCTGCGGCGAGAACCTGAACCACGCCGGCGCCGGGCACGCGCACGAGCGGGCGCCCGACCCGCGCTGGGCGGCCCTGCGCGAGCTCGAGCTCGAATAGCGGACGCTCCGGGCGGATGGCCGGCGCTCGCTCGGGCGGGAGCGCGCGAGCCGGGGCGACGCCAGCGGCTATCCTTCCCGCCCTCTATGGCCGTCCCCAAGCAGAGACAGTCGCACTCGCGCACCCACAAGCGTCGCTCGCAGCACAAGATCGAGGCGCCCGGCCTGCGCCACTGCCCGCGCTGCCACCAGCCGCGCCTGCCGCACCGAGTCTGCCCGACCTGCGGCACGTACGCCGGCCGCGAGGTCGTGGTGCAGCAGCAGGACGACGCCCTCGACGACGAATAGAGCACGGCGTGATCGCCGTCGATGCGAACGGCGCCGACCGCGGCCCGGCGGCCGTCGCCGAGGGCGTCGCTCGCTCCCGGCTGCCCGTCCTGCTGTTCGGCCCGGCGGAACGGCTGCGCGGCTCGGCCGGGCCGCACGCTGAGATCGTCGACGCGCCGCACTCGATCAAGGCGGGGGAGGAGGCCGTTGCGGCCGTGCGCTCGCGCCGCGACGCGTCAATCGTGCTCGCGGCGGCGGCGGTGGGCAGGGGCCGCGCCAAGGCGCTCGTCTCCGCCGGCTCGACCGGGCCGACACTGGCCGCGGCCACTCTCGAGATCAAGCGCCTCCGGGGGGTCTTCCGGCCCGCGCTCGCGGTGCTGCTCCCGGTGCCAGGCGGCCCCGTGCTGCTGCTCGACGCGGGCGCGAGCGTGGAGGTCCGCCCGGACCACCTCGTCCAGTTCGCGTACATGGGGGCGTGCTTCATGGAGGCTGTGGTCGGGATCGAGCGGCCGACGGTGGGCCTCCTCTCGGTGGGCGAGGAGTCGGGCAAGGGCACGCCGGGAGTGCTCGCCGCGCACGAGCGGATCGCCGGGGGCGAGCTCAACTTCGTGGGCAACCTCGAGGGCTTCGACATCCCGGCCGCGCGCGCCAACGTGGTGGTGGCGGACGGCTTCACCGGCAACGTCGCCCTCAAGGTGCTCGAGGGCACGCTCAAGGCGGTGGGGGTGGAGATCCGCAGGCGCGTCCGCTCGAGCCCGCTGTCCACCCTCGGAGGCCTGCTCGTCCGCGGCAAGCTCGGCGAGATGCGCGACGACTTCGACCCCGAGCGGGTGGGCGGTGCGATCCTGCTCGGGCTGCGCCGGCCGGTGGTGGTCGGGCACGGCAGCTTCGGCCCGATCGGCATCGAGCACGCCGTCCGGCTGGCTCGCCGCGCGGTCGACGAGGACATGGTCGGGCGCACGTGGGCGGCGCTCGACGGCGCGGGGGCGCTGCGGTCCGCACCCGCTGCTAGCGTCGCCGACCGATGACCCGAGACGAGGTTCTCGAGCGCATCCGGGACCACCTTGCCACGGAGCTGGAGGTGGACCCCGGGCGCATAGGCGACCACACCCGCTTCAAGGAGGACCTGGAAGCGGACTCGCTCGACCTGGTCGAGCTCGTGGTCGAGCTCGAGGACAACTACGGGGTCCGCATCCCTGACGAGGAGGCGGCGAAGATCGTGACGGTCGGCCAGGCCGCCGACTTCGTCGCCGCCCATGCCGCGGAGATCGAGAGCTGAGTCCCTTCAGGAGCTGCTCGACGCGCTGCCGGCGAACCTGCGGCGGCAGGCGTTCACGCACGCCTCCTGGGTCGAGCACCGCGCAGAGTCCTACGAGCGGCTCGCGTTCCTGGGGGACGTGGTGCTGAGCCTCGCGGTCTCGATGCACCTGTTCCCGCGCTTCGAGCGCTACGGCGCCGGCCGGCTCACGAAGGTGCGCGCCCAGGCGGTCAGCGGTCACTCGTGCGCCCGCGTGGCGCGCGCGCTCTGCGTTCCGGACGAGCTGCGCGGAGCCGCCCCCGAGGGCACAACCGGCCGCAGCGCCGAGATGCTCGTGGAGTCCGAGCGGGTGCTCGCCTCCGTCTGCGAGGCGATCATCGGCGCGGCTTTTCTCGAGTTCGGGTTCGACCGTGCCGCGCCGGCCGTGGTCGAGTCGTTCTCGGAGGAGATCGACGACGCGCTCGAGCACCCGGTCGACTACAAGTCCGTCCTGCAGGAGCGGCTCGCGCGCCGCGCCGAGGTGGTGGCCTACCGCACGGTGTCCGAGGAGGGCCCCGCGCACGACCGCAGCTTCATAGCGGTGGCCGAGGTGGCCGGGCAGGAGCTTGGCCGCGGGGAGGGAAAGACCAAGAAGAGCGCCGAGCAGGAAGCCGCCCTGATGGCGCTCGACGCGCTCGACGCCCCCGGCCGGAAGGCGGCCTCGTAGATGCACCTGCGCTCGATCTCGATGAAGGGCTTCAAGTCGTTCCCCCAGCGGACCAGGCTCGAGTTCGGGACCGGCGTGTCGGTGGTGGTCGGCCCCAACGGCTCCGGCAAGTCGAACATCACGGACGCGGTGCTGTGGGCGCTCGGCGAGCAGTCGCCGCTGGCGGTGCGCGGCCAGTCGATGAAGGACGTGATCTTCGCGGGCGCGCACGGGGTCCAGGGCGCGAGCGCCGCCGAGGTGGAGATCGTGATCGACAATGCCGGAGGCGCGCTGGCGAGCGATTTCTCCGAGCTCTCGATCGTGCGCCGGCTCGGGCGCGACGGGGAGGGCGAGTACCGCCTGAACGGCGCCCGCTGCCGGCTCGTCGACGTGCTCGAGCTGCTCTCGGACTCGGGGCTCGGCAAGGAGATGCACTCGGTCGTCTCCCAGGGCAAGGTCGAGCAGATCGTGATGTCGCGCCCGCGCGAGCGGCGTCTCCTGATCGAGGAGGCGGCCGGGCTCGGCAAGCACCGCAAGCGCCGCCGCCGCGCCCAGCTGAAGCTCGAGCGCACTGAGGAGAACCTCTCGCGCTCGCTCGATGTCGAGCGCGAGGCGCGCTCGCGCCTGCGCCCGCTCAAGCGCCAGGCGGAGGCGGCCGAGCTGCACGAGCGGCTCGAGCGCCAGATGCTCGAGGTGCGCTTCACGCTCGCGCGGGACAGCGCGCGGGCGGCCCGTGCGCTGCTCGCGGAGGCAGAGGATAGGGCGCGCGCGGCGCGCGGCGAGCGCGACCACGCCGAGCGCCTGCTCGAGGAGGTCGCACGCCGGCGCGAGTCGGCAGAGGAGGCCTTCGCGGAGCAGTCGCGCCACCGGGAGCGCCTCCAGGGGCGGCTGTTCGCGGCGCGCTCGGCGACGGAGCGGATTGCGATGCGGCTCGAGCGTGTGCGGGAGCAGGCCGCCGCCGCGCAGGAGCGCCGCGAGCGGCGGCTGCGCCAGATCGAGCTGCTCGAGCAGCAGGCGCGCGCGGACGCCGCTCTCGACCTGGGCGAGGAAGGCGGCCCGGCCGCGCGCATTGCCGCTATCGAGGCCGAGCTCGCGGAGCTCGACGCCGGTCGCGAGCAGCGCCTGGAGCGCGAGCTGGCGGGCCTCGAGGACGAGCTGGGGCAGGCTCGTGCCCGGGTGGGGCAGCTCGAGGAAACGGTGGCCGAGCGCCGCTCGTCGCTGGCCGACGCCGACCGCGTCGCCGACGAGGCGCGCGCGGCGCGGGGCGAGGCCGAGCGAGCCGTGGAGGCCGCGCGCAGGCAGGTCGCCCAGGTCGGCTCCGAGCTGGCGGCGGTCAACCAGTTCCTGCGCGGCGCGGCGCCCCGCTCCGCGGGCGCGCGCACGCTGGCCGAGGGGCTCCACGCCGAGCCGGGCTACGAGCTGGCGCTGGCCGCGGTGCTGGGGCCGCGGCTCTCGGCCGGCGTGGTCTCCGACCTCGCCGCCGGCGAGCGCCTCCTGGACGGCGCCGGCAGGAACGGCGCGAGCGTGCTGATCGAAGCCGGGGCGGGCGCTGGGGCGGACGCGGCCGCGGAGGGGCGAACCTCCACACCGGGCGCGGGCGAACCGCCCCGGGCCGGCGCCGAGCCTCTGCTCGGGAGAGTCCGGCCCGAGGGCACGGTGGGCCGCCTGGCGGCGCGGCTGCTGCGCGATGTCTGGGTCGTGGAGTCGCTCGCCACCCTCCCGAACGAATTCGCGGGCGTGGCCGTCACGCGCGCGGGCCGGGTGCTCGACGCGACCACCGGCGAGCTCGCCCAGGCGCCGGGAGGCGGCGCCGAGCGCCTGCTCGAGGAGCTCGCGCGCCGCGACGAGCTCGTGGCCGCCTCGGAGCGGGCCGTGGCGGCGGAGCTCGAGGCCAACGCGGGGCTCGAGCGCGCCACGGCCGAGGTCAGCCGCGCGGACGCCGGCCGCGAGAGCGCCGAGCGTGCCCTTCGCGACGCCCTGCGCGACTGCGCCGATGCGGCCGAGCAGGTCAACCGCTCGGAGTGGCTGATCGCCCGTCGCCGCGAGGCCCCCGA
>DASQNF010000046.1:0-6149 GCA_035645115.1 Thermoleophilaceae bacterium
ACGGCGAAGAAGTCACGCAGCCCTTCCTCCTCGCCCGCGGGCAGGCGCCAACTGCGAGCCGCCCCGAGGCCGGCGGCGCCCACCGGCACCGCCTCCCAGGGCCCGCCCCCGAAGCTCCGCCAGGCCGGCGTCCCGACCCGGACCTGCCCGGGCGCCCACAGGCGCATGGCCCTGACCACGCACGCGAAGCGCTCGGCGGCGAGCGTCGCGGGGATCGACTCGCCCGCCGGCACGTCGCGCTCGAGCACACAGAGGAGCGCCGGCTCGCCATCTCCGCCCTCGGGGAAGACGGCCTCCTTTGGCGCTCCGCCCACCAGGTCGCCGCGCACGAGCGCGAGGCCGTGCCCGAACTCGACCCGCTCGGCGTCCATCGACGCCCCGGCGAGCGGGGCGAGCACCCGGGCGCGCACGGCGTCTCGGTAGAGCGTGCCCTCCACCTCGGAGTACACGCGCTCGAAGCGCTCCTCGGGGAAGCCGAAGCTGGTTGCGTCCTCGTAGAGGCGCTCGAGCATCGCCTGCAGCGCCGGCTCGGCCTGCTCCCCGCGCAGCCCGTTCATCCGCAGCCACGTGGACGCGCCGGCGCCGAGCTCGCGGCAGGCGGCGTCGCAGGACGGCAGCTCGCGCAGCCGCGGCCAGCGCTCGTCCACGAACGCGTGCACGCGCGGCTGGTAGTGGTAGAGGACCGGGCCGCGGGGGCCTCCCTCTTCGACTACGTCGAACTCGACCTCCGCGCCCGCGCGAAGGTCGTCGCTCAAGAGCGCGGCCGCCTCGAGCGCGAAGTTCCGGAGCGCGGCATGCAGGGCACGGTTGCGCATAGGGCGCGGATTCGAGCCGCGCGTGCGCGATCCTGCCACTCTCCACAGCTGACCCCGTCATGTCCTCGTTCCCCGACCCCCCAGTCCAGCGCTGCTACGAGCACTGCCGCAGGCTCCACCGGCGCCACGACCCGACCTACTACTGGGGAACCCGGCGCCTGCGCCCCGACCTGCGCCCGGCGGTGCACGCGCTCTACGCGTTCGCCCGCACCGCCGACGACATCGTGGACGGCCCGCGGCGCGGGCGCGACCCGGAGGCGTGCCGCGCGGAGCTCGACGCCTACGAGCGCCGGCTCGAAGGCGCCCGCCGCGGCGAGCGCTCGGACGACCCGGTGATCACCGCCCTGACGGACAGCGCCCGTCGTCACGGTCTCCCGCTCGAGGAGCTGCGGCTCTACTTCGACTCCATGCGGACGGACTGCGGACCGGTCAGGATCGCCACCTGGGAGGAGCTCGAGCGCTACATGGATGGAAGCGTGGGGGCCGTCGGGCGCATCCTCGCCGTGCTCGTCGACGCGCCGCCGGGCCGCCATGAGTCGTTCACCCGGCTGGCGTTCGCCTTCCAGCTCACGAACTTCATCAGGGACGTGCGCGAGGACTGGGAGCTCGACCGGGTCTACCTCCCCGCGGAGGACCGTGCGCGCTTCGGGGTATCGGTGGACGAGATCGCCAAGGGCGAGCCGAGCGACGGCTTCCGCCGGCTGCTCGCGCTCGAGGTCGGTCGCGCCCGCGAGCTGTTCAGGGAGGGCGACGCCGCCGTGGAGGTCGTGACCCCGGACGTGCGCCGCGGCATGCGGCTCGCGAAGGGGGTCTACCTGCGCATCCTCGACCGCGCCGAGCGGCTCGGCTTCGACGTGCTGCGCCACCGCGCCGGCCTGCGGCCGTGGGAGCTGGTGGGAGCGGTGGCCGGAGCGCTGCGGGCGGGCGCATGACGCGGCGGGCGACCCTGCGCGGGGCCGAGCGCACGCCGATCGCCGAGCCGGCGGCCGACGTGCTCGTGTGCGGCGCCAGCTTCGCCGGCCTTGCGGTGGCGCGCGAGCTGGCGGGCAGCGGAGCCGACGTACTGCTCGTGGACCGCTATGAGATCGGCGAGCGCGCCACGTCCGCCTGCGCCGCCCCGCGCGACTGGCTCGAGGCGCTCGGCGTGGCCCGCGCGATCCGCCAGGAGATCCCCCACATGAGCTTCACCACCCCGCACGGCTCGGTGCGCTACCGGCTGCCGTGGAGCTGGGCCGCCTTCGACTACCGCGAGCTCTGCCGGCTGCTGTTCGCGCAGTGCGACGCCCGCTTCGAGATCGCCACAGTCCACGGCCGCCGCGGCGAGCGCGTGATCAGCGACCGAGGCGAGCTCCACGCGCCGCTCGTGGTCGACGCGCTCGGCTGGCGGCGGGTGCTCGCGAGCGATCGCGGCGAAGGCGAGCAGGCTCGGGGCGAGCGGCGCACAGTCCCGGCGTACCAGCCGCCCGACGCCCCGCTGTCGCGCGGCCTCGAGGTGCACCCGGAGGGCGGCGGCGAGGACCTGGAGGTGTGGATCGAGCGCTCGCTCGTCCGCTACGGGTACCTGTGGAGCGTGCCCGCGGGCGGCGAGCAGCGCGTGGGGGCAGGCTCGTACGAGCCCCGCCACCACGTCAAGCGCCCGACGGTGGAGCTGGCCGGCCGGCTGGGGCGACCGCCGGTGCGCTTCCAGGGCAACTGGTTCCCGCACCGCCTGCGGCGCGCCGCCGAGGACGGCGTGTTCTTCGTAGGCGACTCCGCCGGCCACTGCTTCCCGCTGTCGGGCGAGGGCATCCGCACCGCGTTCTACTTCGGCGCCGCCTGTGGCCGCGAGCTGCGGGCGGTGCTCGCGGGCGAGCGCACGCGCGAGGAGGCGCTCTCGCGCTACGCGCGCTTCAGTGCCTCACACCGGCACGCGTTCGGGCTGGCGCTGCGGCTCCAGTGGCTCGTGCCGCGCCTGCCGCCGCGCCTGTTGACGCTGATGCTGCGCGCGCTCGGGCGCCAGCGGCTGGTGGACGGCGCCTTCGGCTGGTACCTCGACCAGGCCCACCCGTCGTTCGCCACGCGGCCGCGCTACGCGACGGCAACGGCGGCCGCGCCGGTGCGCGAGCCGGTGTCGGCGCGGCCCTGACAGGCGCCGTCGTCCACACCCAGGTACTCGCGCCCGAAGCGGCGCATGTCCTCGATCAGCGGCACCAGCGCCTCGCCCTTCGGCGTGAGCGAGTACTCCACCCGCGGCGGGACCTCCGGGAAGGTCTCGCGCGCCACGATCCCCTGCTCCTCGAGCCCGCGCAGCCGCAGGGAGAGGGTGCGTGGGCTGATCCCCGCCAACGAGCGCTCGAGCTCGCAGAAGCGGCTGCGGCCGGCGGCGAGATCGCGGATCACGAGGATCGTCCACTTTCCGCAGATGATCTCCGCCGTTGCGCACACGGGACAGCTGGGATCGGCCATGGATCCCGAGTCTAGCGGCAAGACTTCACGAACTGAAGTGAGGGGGGCAGGCGCTCGCGGGCCCGCCCACCGGGGGGCGTGGCGCCCGGCAGCGCCGGGCGCCCCCCGCGTCAGCTGCTCAGGTTGCCGAGGATGCCGCCGCCGCCCGTGCCGGTGGCGGTGGGCGTGACGCGCCCCTCGCTCGGCTGCACGAGCACCCAGCCGGGCCCCGCGAAGGACATCTGGACGGACTCGCCCGAGCCGCGCCCGATGAAGTTCTTCAGCTTGATGTCCGTCTTGATTCCGGTTTGGACGCTCGACGCCCAGGTGATCGCCGCCGCCGGGTCGGCGAAGGTGGGAGCGTCGCCCGTGTTCAGCAGCACGGGCGGCCCGTCCGAGAGGATCGCCACCCAGCCCGTGCCGGTGAGCGCGGTGTTGAACAGGCCCGCGCCCATCATGCCGCTCACGCCCTGCACGCGCTGGATGTCCCAGTCGATGCCCGAGTCGAACGCCAGCAGGTTGGCGCCGTTCACGGTGATGGCGTCGTTCTCGAGGTAGATCAGGTGGATGTCCTGCGCGGTGTCCGCCAGGAAGACCTCGCCGGTCCCGGACATCTTCATCAAGGTGGTGCCCTCGCCCGACACGGCCTTCTTCAGCATGCGGCCCATGCCGCCCGATCCGGCGTGCTCGAACGACACCTCGCCCTGGTAGGCGACCATCGAGCCGGCCTTCGCCTGGATCGTGACCTGGTCGAGACTGACCTTCAACAGCTTCGAGTTCTGGAGCGCGAACGGATCCTGCGACTGCGTCTCCTGGAACTCACCGAGGGTGCTCTGCACCGGGCCTCCTTCGTAGCTGGGTTGGAAGGGAGTCTCTCAAGCTCCCGCCGGCGCTGCTATGCGGGCGGCTGGCTGCCCACCGGGGCCGAGCCGTTGCCGCCCGCGGGAGCGCCGGCGGGCTCCTCGTCCGCGCCGAAGACCGACTCCACCGAGGTGTGGCGCTGGCCGTCCGAGGACACGAGCAGCTTGAAGTCGTGCGGGTGCGTGGCGGCCTTGAGGGCGTCGTCCATCGCGACCCGGCCGGCCTGCACGTGGTAGAGCAGCGCCTGGTCGAAGGTCTGCATGCCGTAGTACGCGCCCTCGGCTATCACCTCGGGCAGCCTGCCGGTCTCCTCCGGGTTCGTGATCATGTCGCGCACGCGCCCGGTCATGCGCAGGATCTCGCACGTGGCCACGCGGCCGTTCTGGTCGGGTGTCGGCACGAGCCGCTGGGAGATCACGGCCTTGAGCGTGCCGGCGAGCATCGCCCGCGCCTGGCGCTGCTCCGCCCCTGAGAAGAAGTCGATGATGCGGTTGACCGACTCGGCGGCGTCAACCGTGTGGATCGTCGAGAGCACGAGGTGCCCCGTCTCGGCCGCCGAGAGGGCGGTGCGCACCGTCTCCTCGTCGCGCATCTCGCCCACGAGGATCACGTCCGGGTCCTGGCGCAGCACGCGGCGCAGCGCGCGGGCGAAGGAAGCGGTGTCCTCGCCGACCTCGCGCTGGTTGATGATCGAGAGCTTGTCGCGGTGGAGGAACTCGACCGGGTCCTCGACCGTCACGATGTGCTTCGAATAGCGCGAGTTGATGTGGTCGATCATCGACGCGAGCGTCGTCGACTTGCCCGAGCCGGTGGTCCCGGTGAGCAGGACGAGCCCGCGCTCCTCGTCGGCTATCTCCGAGATCACGGCGGGCAGCATCAGCTCCTCGACGGACTTGATCTCGAACGGGATCGCGCGCAGGACGAGCGACACGGAGCCGCGCTGCACGAACGCGTTGACGCGAAAGCGGGCGACGCCGGGGATGGAGTAGGAGAAATCCACCTCGCGCTCGTTGCGGAAGGCCTCGAGCTTCGACTCGTCCTTGAGGATCTGGAAGAGCGTGCGCTCGGTGTCCTCCTGGGTGAGCCTCTCGGCGTCCTTTATCGGCTCGAGCTTGCCGTGGCGGCGGATGATCGGCGTGGCAGGGACCTTGAGGTGGAGGTCGGAGCCCTCCTCCTCGATGAGGCGCATCAGGGCGTCGTCGATCTGGAACATGCTCCGTGCATCGACCGTTCGAGGCCCCACCTGAAGGACGGGACCCCGATTTGGACCCACGCCGGGCGGCCGTTTTGCCCGGACGCCCCGGCCTACGCGACGTCGCGCAGCTTCTGCGCCTCGGCGAGCGACTGCAGCTTCTTCAGCGACTGGTTCTCGATCTGGCGGATGCGCTCGCGCGTGACGTTGAAGGTGCGCCCGACCTCGTCGAGCGTGCGCGGGTGCTCACCGCCGAGCCCGTAGCGGAGCTCGAGCACGCGGCGCTCTCGGTAGGAGAGGTTCTCGAGCGCTTCACGGAGCGCCTCCTTGGTGAGGATCTCCGCGGCGCGCTCGTAGGGCGACTCGGCCCGCTCGTCGGCGATGAACTGGCCGAACTCGGACTCCTCCTCGTCGCCCACCGGCTTCTCGAGGGACACCGGCGCCTGCGCCGAGCGCTTGATCGACTCGACCTCCTCGGGCTCGATCCCGGTGTGCTCGGCGATCTCGTCGGGCGTGGGCTCGCGGCCCAGCTCGGTGACCAGCTTGCGCTCCGCGCGCCCGATCTTGTTGAGCTTCTCGACCACGTGCACGGGGATGCGGATCGTGCGGGCCTTGTCGGCGAGGGCGCGGGCGATCGCCTGGCGGATCCACCAGGTGGCGTAGGTGGAGAACTTGAAGCCCTTGCGGTAGTCGAACTTCTCGGCGGCGCGAACGAGCCCGAGCGTGCCCTCCTGGATCAGGTCGAGGAAGGGCAGCCCCTGGTTGCGGTAGTTCTTGGCGATCGAGACCACCAGGCGCAGGTTCGACTCGACCATCTTCTGCTTCGCGTCGAGGTCCCCGCGCTCGATGCGCTTGGC
>DASQNF010000047.1:0-3397 GCA_035645115.1 Thermoleophilaceae bacterium
CCTGCTGCGCCGCCCCGACCCGCCCGACGACGCGGCGCCCGAGCGCGGCCCCGCCGGGCTGCTCGGCCGAGCCGACCCGGAGCAGCGCGCCCCGCTGACGGCAGGGCTCGCCCAGCGGTCCGCGGCGGGCCTCGCCGCGGGCGGGCTCGTGCTCGCCGCGCTCGTGGGCCTCGGTCCCGAGCCGTCCTTCTCCGCGCCCGCGGCTGCCGGCATCGCCGCGCTGGCGGTGGCGCTGCTTCCGCGCATCGGCTGGATCCTCGCGACGGCCGGCACGTGTGCCTGGCTCGTCTCGCCCGAGGCCGACCGCCAGGGCACCGCGCTCGTGCTCGCGGCCGCCGCCGCGCCGGTCCCGTTCCTGCTGCCGCGCGCCGGCCTGCTCTGGTCGGCGCCCGTGCTTGCGCCGCTGCTCGGCACGATCGCGCTGGGCCCGCTGTTCGTGGGCATCGCGGCCCTCGCCCCGAGCCCGTGGCGCCGCGCCGGGCTCGCCGCCGCAGGCTTTCTCTGGCTCGTCCTCGGCGAGGCGCTCACCGGGAAGGGCCTGCTGTTCGGCTCGCCCGACGGAACCACGCCCCGCGGCGAGTGGGAGGGCTCGATCTCCGCGGCCGTGTCCGACGTGCTGCAGCCGCTCGCGACCACGCCGGCGCCGGCGCCGCTGTTCGCGTGGGCGCTCTTCGCGGCGGCGCTGCCCCTCCTCGTGCGCGGACGCTGGCTCGCGCTGGACCTGGTCGGCGCCGGGCTGTGGGCGCTGGGGCTGGCGCTCGCGCTGCTGGCGCTCGGCGATGCCCTGGCAGCCGACGTGGCGCTCGCCGCCCCGCGCGGAGCGGTGGGGGGCGCTGTGGGAGCCGGGCTGGTGGTGCTGGCGGTGTCCCGGGTCGCGGCTCCGGCAGCGGGCTGGCGCGCGCCGAGGGTGACCACGGCGTAGCCCCGTGTCCGCCGGCGGGATCAGAGCGAAGCGGGCGCCACGCGGTCGCGGCAGCCCGGTCGGCTCGGCACTACCCTGCGGGGCGGGATGAGCGTGCTGCGCAACCTCGAAGCGAAGCTCGGCGGCCTCGTGGAGGGCGCGTTCGGACGCGCCTTCAAGACGAGCGTGCAGCCGGTCGAGCTGGCTCACAAGCTGGCCAAGGAGATGGAGGACAACCAGATGGTCTCCGTCTCGCGCGTGTACGTGCCGAACCACTACCGCGTGTTCCTCTCGCCCCAGGACCGCGAGCAGTTCTCGAGCTACGAGCCCGCGCTGCGCAAGGAGCTCTCGGACTACCTGCTCGAGCACGCGCGCCAGGAGTCGCTCGCGCTCACGAGCCGCCCGCAGATCGAGTTCCACACCGACGAGCGGCTCGACCTGGGCGAGTTCGGCATCCAGGCGCACCTGCTGGCGCCGCCGGAGGAGAGCGACGAGGCGCCGGCGGCCGCCGCGCCGGCGCCGTCGGTCGGGGACTTCGGGCACACGATGGTCTACTCGCCCGATAGCAGCGTTCGGCGTCTCGAGCCCGAGCTCGACCGGCGCCAGGCGCTGCTCGTGGGCGACGGCCGCCGCAGCGTGCTGAGCGGCAGCCGCGTGGTGATCGGGCGCAGCCGCGAGTGCGACCTGGTGATCCAGGATCCGAACGTGTCGCGCCGCCACGCCGAGCTGCGCCGGGACGAGGACGGCTGGCGCCTGGTCGACCTCGGCTCGACCAACGGGGTGAAGGTGAACGGCCGCCGCGTGGAGCAGACGGCGCTGCGGCCGGGCGACCGGGTCACGATCGGCGTGACCGACATGAGCTTCGAGCTCGACTGAGCCGCTGATGGACGACCCGCTCGCCGTGGCGCTCAAGTTCGGCTTCCTCGCCGTCCTCTACCTGTTCCTGCTGTGGGTGGCGCGCAGCGCGATCAAGGACCTCTCGCGCTATGAGGCCACAGCCGCCGCCGGTGAGGCCGCCGAGTCGCCCGCTCCGGGCAGGGAGCGCCGCGCGAGCGCGTTTGCCGGCCTGCGCGACGGGGTGGCGCCGCGGCTGCAGGTGGTGGCCGCGATGGGGTACGAGCCGGGCACCAGCTTCGACCTCCGCGAGGGCGCGACCATGGGGCGCGCCGACTCCGCCGAGATCCGGGTGGACGACCCGTTCGCCTCGTCCGCCCACGCGCGCATCTATCCGAGCGGCGACTTCATGTACGTGGAGGACATGGGCTCGACCAACGGGACCTATCTCAACGGGCGCCAGCTGAAGTCCGCCCAGCGCCTCGGGATCGGGGACGTGATCCGCATCGGCGACTCCGAGTACCGCTACGAGGAGTAGCCGCTCGCGATGGCCTTCGAGATCGTGGAGCAGGCCGGTCGCACGGACGTGGGCCGGCAACGCAACGCCAACGAGGACTCGCTGGTCGTGCAGCCGCCGTTCTTCGCGGTGGCCGACGGGATGGGCGGGGCGAAGGCCGGCGAGGTGGCGTCCGCGATCGCGGCCGAGGCGTTCGAGGGCGTCGGCGCCGGCGGGGAGCCCGCCGAGGCGCAGCTCGCGCGGATCGCGCACGAGGCGAACCGCCGCATCTACGAGCTCGCGGTGAGCGACGAGTCGCGCCGCGGGATGGGCACCACGCTCACCGCCGCCAAGATCCATGGCCGGGAGGTGAGCCTCGGGCACGTGGGCGACAGCCGCGCCTATCGGATGCGCGACGGGGAGCTCGAGCAGCTCACGCACGACCACTCGCTGGTGGCGGAGCTCGAGCGCAGCGGCCAGATCACAGCCGAGGCGGCCGAGCACCACCCGCAGCGCTCGATCATCACGCGCGCGCTCGGCCCGGAGCCGGACGTGGAGGTGGATACCCGCACGGTGCCGAGTCGAGCCGGCGACGTGTTCCTGCTCTGCTCCGACGGTCTCACCTCGATGATCGCGGACGACGAGATGGCCGCGATCCTGCGCAGCTCGGCCTCGCTCGAGGAGGCGGCCGACGCTCTCGTGCGCGCCGCCAACCAGAGCGGCGGCAAGGACAACATCACGGTGGTCCTGTTCCGGCTCGGGGATGCGGAGCCGGAGGACGGGGCGCGGGCGGGCGACCTGCCGGGCGAGGACGACACGATCGCCGGCCAACTGAGCGCGGCGGACCTCCGCACCGCCGCGGCGGCCCGTGCTCCGGCCGACGCCGCCACCGAACCCCCGGCCCATGCGGCGGGGGATGGAGCGGCCGGCGCCCGGCGCGGCCCGCCGCCGCCCGGCGCGCGAGCCGGCGTCGCGCTGGACCAAGGCGCCGACTCCGAGGTCGACTCGACCGTGATCCGGCGTGCCCCCGCGCCGGCGCCAGGGCCCGGCAAGGCGGCCAAGCGGCGACGGCGCAGGGGCCGCACGCTCGCCAAGGGGGTGCTGGGACTCGTGCTGGTGGCCGCCGTGGTCGGCGGCCTATACGCCCTCTCGCGCCAGGTGTACTT
>DASQNF010000048.1:0-4312 GCA_035645115.1 Thermoleophilaceae bacterium
CGCAAGATTCCCCACTGCTGCCTCCCGTAGGAGTCTGGGCCGTGTCTCAGTCCCAGTGTGGCTGATCGTCCTCTCAGACCAGCTACCCATCGCAGCCTTGGTGAGCCGTTACCTCACCAACAAGCTAATGGGCCGCGGGCCGATCCCGATGCGGAGGCCGAAGCTCCCTTTCCAGCCCTCACTGGTGTGAGGGCAGCACATCCGGTATTAGCCCGGGTTTCCCCGGGTTGTCCCGGTCATCGGGGCACGTTACCCACGTGTTACTCACCCGTTCGCGGCTCTGCCCCAGGCCGAAGCCTGGTTCGTCGCTCCACTTGCATGTGTTAAGCACGCCGCCAGCGTTCGTCCTGAGCCAGGATCAAACTCTCCGTGAAAGTCTGGCGTGGTATTCAACCCGGACGGCTCGAGGTAAGCCCGTGCCGGCCGGTTCCACTGTCAGATCAGGAAGAGCTGTCAAGTCGTATGAGCTCCCGCGTACACCTGCGGGCGGCTCAACTTGACGGGTCTGTTCAGGCCCCTTGCCGGATCGCCGAAGCGGCCCGGTTCGGGGGTCAAACCTGGACGCGACCTTTCGGTCGCACGTACTGCTGAGTTTTCAAAGACCGTGCGCCTTCGGGGTGGGGCTTCCACCCGCGCACGAAGCGCGACGGACCAGTGTAGCACCGTCAGGCGGCGCGTTCACGCCCGCCAGGAGGCTCGCTCAGGCCTGCCGCAGGCGCTTGAAGCGGCGCTTGCCCACCTGCAGCACGAGGCCATCGAGCTGCTCGGCGGGGAGGTCGAGCTGCGAGCCGTCGAGCGCCCTCCCGTCGAGCTTCACGCCGCCCTGGCCGAGGAGGCGGCGACCCTCCGAGCGTGAGAGATCGAATGCCGCGGCGATCAGAGCAGGCACGTGCACCGGGCCGTTGGCGGCGCTGAATGTGAACTCCTCGACCTCGTCTGGCAGCTCGCGGCGCACATGCAGGGTGTCGAAGCGCTGCTCGGCCGCCGCTGCGGCATCGTCGCCGTGGTAGCGCGCGCAAAGGGCGCGGGCCAGCGCGCGCTTGGCGTCGCGCGCGGGCAGCGCCGGGTCGGGCGGCTCGTCCAGGAGCAGCGAGTAGTAGTCCGGCATCGCCTCGTCCGGCACCCGCATCAGCTTCCCGTAGATCTCCTCAGGGGCCTCCTCCACGCCCACGTAGTTGCCGAGCGACTTGGACATCTTCTGGACGCCGTCGATCCCCGGCAGGATCGGCATGGTGAGCACCGACTGGGGGTCCATGCCGTAGGCGCGCTGGATCTCGCGGGCGAGCAGCACGTTGAACTTCTGGTCGGTGGCGCCGAGCTCGACGTCCGCGCGGACCGCGACCGAGTCGTAGCCCTGGAGCAGCGGGTAGAGCAGCTCCAACATCGAGATCGGCTCGCCGGCGCCGTAGCGGTTGGAGAAGTCGTCGCGCTCGAGCAGCTGCGCGATCGTCGAGGTCCGCGCGAGCCGAAACAGGTCCTCCATCGGCATGTCGAGCCACTCGCTGTTGCGGCGCACCTCCGTGCCGGCGCGGTCGAGCACCTTGAACGCCTGTGCCTCGTAGGTGCCCGCGTTGCTGTCGATCTCCACGGGATCGGCCTGCGGACGGATCGACGAGCGGCCGCTCGGATCGCCAACGCGGGCCGTGTAGTCGCCGATTATCAGGACCACGGTGTGGCCGAGCTCCTGGAACTCGCGCAGCTTGCGCAGGACGACCGTATGGCCCAGGTGGATGTCGGCTGTGGTGGGGTCGACCCCGAGCTTGACGCGCAGCGGCCGGCCCCCCGCGAGCTGCCGCTCGAGCTCGCCCGCCGGCAGGGCGTCGACCGCATTGCGAGTGAGAAAGCCGGCGTCCTCGGCAGGCGAAGCCGTCATCGGCCCAATGCTAGAGTCACGCCCTCGCCGGGCGCCCGTGACGATGCCGTGCGGGTGGGCGCCCACTGGTGGCCGCCGGAGAATCCCGCACGACGCGGGAGCCCTCGACCGGGTCGCTCAACGCAATGCAGGAGCCGCCGACGCCCATCACACATCCAGCCGCCGCGCGCGAGGAGCGCTTCGGGCCGAGCGTCCGAAACGGTGACGGCAACGGCACGGGCAACGGCGCCGCGGCGCCGCCTCCCGCCCCACCCCCGCGGCGCAGGCCCAAGCTCAAGAAGCTGCGACTGGCCCTGATCCTGTTCGGCCTTTCGATCCTCGCGCTCATTTCGACCGTCTTCGGGATGCTGATGGCGGTGGCGAGCGACCTGCCCTCGCTCGACAACAAGGTCGAGTTCCGCTCCGCCCGCAACTCGATCCTCTACGCCGACGGCCCGAGCTGCAAGGAGCCCGGCCGGGAGTCCTGCCAGATCGCGAAGCTGACCGGCAACCTGAACCGGATCCTGGTCGACCAGGGCGAGGTCTCGCCCCACCTGAAGAACGCGGTGATCGCGGTCGAGGACCGGCGCTATTACGCGCACGAGGGCGTGGACTACACCGGGATCGCTCGCGCGCTCGTCCAGGACGTGCTCCAGCGGCGAGCGGCGCAGGGCGGGTCGACCATCACCCAGCAGTTCGTCAAGAACGCGCTCGCCGCGCAGGGCAACCGCTCGGTCTTCCAGAAACTGCGGGAGTCGGCGCTCGCATATCACCTCGAGCGCAAGTGGTCCAAGGAGAAGATCCTCACCCAGTACCTCAACACGGTCTACTTCGGGCACGGCGCCTATGGGATCGAGGCGGCCGTGCGGACCTACTTCGGCGACGGGGACGAGCCCGAGGAGCAGCGCGGCGCCGAGCCCGTCAGCGGCGTCCAGTACACCCCGGAGGAGCTTGCCGAGGAGGAGGCCGATCCGGATCGCCGCGAGGCGATCGACGTGGCGCCTCACGAGGCCGCCCTGCTCGCCGGGATGATCTCCTCGCCGAGCCTCTACGACCCCATCGAGAACCCGGTGCGCGCCAAGCAGCGCCGCGACCTCGTCCTCTCCCGCATGTACGAGCAGAAGATGCTCACGCGCGCGGAGTACGAGGAGGCCGTGGCGCAGGCGGTGCCCGACGAGGACGAGATCGACCCGCCCGACATCGAGTCCGAGGAGCCCTATTTCACGAGCTGGATGACCGAGCACCTGCTAGACCACTTCCGCGCCGGTGAGGTGTTCGGCGGCGGGCTGAGGGTGAAGACGACCATGGATCCTGAGATCCAGGCCGCTGCCGAGAACGCGATCGCCGGGCGGCTCGCCGGCGTGGGCCCGGACGCCTCGCTGGTTGCGATCGAGAACGGCACAGGTCACGTCAAGGCGATGGTCGGCGGCTCGAACTTCGACGCCCGCCCGTTCAACCTCGCCACCAACGGCCGCCGCCAGCCGGGCTCGGCGTTCAAGCCGTTCATTCTCGTGCGTGCACTCGAGGACGGGATCGATCCCAACAGCACCTGGGCCTCGCAGCCGAAGCGGCTGCCGTTCCGGGGCGAGAAGGGGCCCGAGATCTTCGACGTCAGCAACTACGAGGACTCCTATCTCGGATCGGCGTCGCTCTGGTCCGCGACGGCCAGCTCGGACAACTCCGTGTTCGCGGAGCTCGGGATGGAGGTGGGGCCGAAGCGCGTGGCGGCGATCGCCAACGAGATGGGCATCAAGACCACGCTCTCCACCAACCCGGCGATGCTGCTCGGCGGCCTCGAGCGGGGGGTGACGCCGCTCGAGATGGCGTACGCCTACTCGACGATCGCAAATGACGGCATGCGCGTCTCGAGCACGCTCGCACCGAACGCCACGGGCCCGGTGGCTATCGAGAAGGTGGTGGGCGCCGATCACGCAGAGATCGACGGCGAGGACCCCGAGGTCGTCAGGGAGCGGGTGATCCCGAAGAAGGTCGCCCAGGTGACGCGGGACATGCTCTCGCTCGTGGTCACGAGCGGCACCGGCAAGGCGGCCCAGGTGGGCGACGAGCCGATCTGGGGGAAGACCGGCACCACCGAGAACTACGGCGACGCCTGGTTCGTCGGGGGCAACGAGGACCTGACGGTGGCGATCTGGGTCGGGTACGCGGACAAGGTGCAGCCGATGGAGTACGAGCACGGCGGCGGGCCGGTGGCGGGCGGGACCTTCCCGGCCGAGATCTTCAGCGACTTCATGGCCTCCTGGCTCGAGATCCACGACCAGCGCCTGGAGGCGCGCGGCAAGGAGGACGACAGCGAGTCGGAGCTGCCGGGTGCGCCGGTCACGCCGCTGGAGGCGCCGCCCGCGGAGGAGGTGGCGCCCACGGAGACCGCTCCGGCGGACGCGGCGCCCGAGCGGGCGCCGGACGAGCCGGCCCCGACCCAGGACCCGCCCGCGCAGGAGC
>DASQNF010000049.1:0-11413 GCA_035645115.1 Thermoleophilaceae bacterium
CACGGAGGTGGTCGCCATCGTCGGGCGCCACCCGCACGAGGCCGAGGGCTTCTGCGAGGTGGACCTCGAGGAGATCGAGCGGGCGTGCGCGGACCCCGGCGCGCGGGCGGTGGGCGAGACGGGTCTCGACTACTACCGCGATCACGCTCCGCGCGGCGACCAACGGCGCGCCTTCGAGGCCCAGCTCGAGCTCGCGGCTCACGCGAAGCTGCCCGCGGTGATCCACACCCGCGCTGCGGAGGACGACACCTTCGCGATCCTGCGCGATCACGCCGCTCGGGTCCCGGCGGTGGTCCTCCACTGCTTCTCCGCGCCGGAGCGGCTCGGCGAGTGCGTCGAGCGCGGCTATCTCTGCTCTTTCGCCGGGAACGTGACCTATCCAAAGGCCACTGCCCTGCAGCAGGCTGCGCGCGAGTTGCCCGCCGAGCTGCTCTTGGTGGAGACGGACTCGCCCTACCTGTCCCCCCAGCCGGTGCGCGGCAAGCGCAACGAGCCGGCCAACGTCGTCCACACCGCGCGCTTTGTCGCGGAGTTGCGGGGAGTGAGCTACGAGGAGCTCGAGCGAACCGTGGACGCGAACGCCGCGCGTGTCTTCGGGCCGTGAGTCGATGGCGCCCGTGACCGAGGCCCGGCCGTGAGCGCGGGTCCGGCCGTGCGTGATGTGCCGGCCGTGAGCGCGTGCCGGCCGTGAGCGCGGTGCCGGCCATGAGCGCGGTGCACCGTGAGCGCGGCCCTGCCGTTCGCGTCCGCCCAGCCAACCTCACCCGCCGGGCCGCACGCGCGGTCGCGCGATGAGCGAGCCCGCCGCCGGCGGCGGCCCGTCGCGGGAGCCACGGCAGGCGAGCCTGCGCAGGTTGCGGCGCTTTGCCGTGCGGCCCAACCGCGAGCTCGGCCAGAACTTCCTCATCGACGACAACATCCTCCGCCTGATCGGCGACGCCGCCGAGCTCACCCGCGACGACGTCGTACTCGAGGTGGGTGGTGGCCTCGGAGTGCTCTCCGAGTACCTCGCCGTGCGGGCGGCCCACGTGCACGTGGTCGAGGTGGACCGTTCGCTCGAGCCGCCGCTCGCGGAGGCGCTGGCTCCGTTCGAGAACGCGTCGCTTCACCTGGCCGACGCGGTCAAGCTCGACCTCGCGGGTCTCGACCCTCCGCCGAGCAAGGTGGTGGCGAACCTGCCCTACGGGGTGGCGGCCACCGTCCTCTTGCGTACGGTGGCGGCCCTGCCCGACGCCCGGCTCTGGGTCGCGATGGTGCAGCGAGAGGTCGCGGAGAGGCTGGCCGCCTCGCCGGGCACGAAGAGCTACGGCGCGACCTCGGTCCTCGTGCAGCTCTCCTGCGAGGTGCGCCTGCTGCGGAAGGTCCCGCGAACCGTCTTCCACCCGGTCCCGAACGTCGACTCGGCGCTGCTTCGATTGCAGCGCACGGGTGCCGCGCCCTCGCTCGGCCTGACGACCCTCGTGCACGCCGGCTTTGCCCACCGTCGCAAGGCCCTCGCCGGTTCGCTCGCGCTGTTCCCCGACGCGCCCGCGGGCGTCCGGGACGCCACGCGCGCCGCCCTCGAGCGCCTCGGCCACCAAGCCGACGCACGCGCGGAGCGGCTCACGCCGGCCGACTGGCCACGCCTCGCCGAGCTGCTCGGCGACAAGGCGCCGCGAGCCGGGCTGGCGGATGCCGGCGCAGCGCCTGGTGCGGGTGCATCGCAGGGTGGGCAGCTGGATGAGAGCGCCTCGCCTGGGGCACATGTGCCACAGGACGGGCCGCCGGATCCGGGTGCCCCGCCCGGTGCAGATGCCCCGCAGGCCGGGTCGGCGGGTGCGGGTGCCCCGCCCGCTCCGAAGCTGCCGGAGGGCGGGCCGCCGACCGATCCGTAGCCTCCCCGCGGTGTTCACCGAGCGCGCCTACGCGAAGCTGAACCTCGTGCTTCACGTGGGCCGCCCGCGAGGCGACGGCCTCCACCCGCTCTGCTCGCTGTTCGCCTCGATCGACCTCGCGGACGACGTCCACGGCGAGCCGGCGGCCTCCCCAGAGGACACGGTCGAGTGCGCCGGCATCGACGGCGCGAACCTGGCACTCGACGCGCTCGACGCGTTCCGCCGCCAGGCGGCCCCCACCTTGCCGCCGATCGCGTTGCGAATCGAGAAGCGCATCCCGATCGCGGCCGGCCTCGGCGGCGGCAGCGCCGACGCGGCTGCGGCGCTGCGGGTCGCAAACGCGATGGCGGGCGGGCCGCTCGGGCCGGACGCGCTGCGCCGGCTCGCAGCCGGCGTGGGATCGGACGTGCCGAGTCAGGTCGACCCTCGCCACGCTCTCGTCCGGGGGACGGGGGAGCTCGTAGAGCCCGTGGAGCTCCCGCCTATGGCGGCCGTGCTGGTCCCGGATCGCGAAGGGCTCTCCACCGCCACCGTCTACGCCGAGCTCGACCGGCTCGGTGGCTGGCGCGAGCGACTCGACCCGGGGCCTCTGCGGCGCCTCGCCACACGGCTCCCCGCAGAGCTCGCCGCTGGGGTCGAGAACGACCTCGAGCGGGCCGCGCTATCGCTGCGCCCCCGCCTGGCGGGGCCGCTCGAGCGCATCCGAGCCACCGGAGCGATTGGAGCGGCGCTGAGCGGCTCCGGGCCCACCTGCTTCGGGCTGTATCCGGACAGGAAGGCGGCCGCAGAGGCAGCGACCGCCCTGCCCGGAGCGATCGTCGCCGAGCTGCGAGCCGGCTGAGTCGAAAGCTACGCCGAGGGTCGCCCGCGCCTGGGGCCAAGCTACCAGGAGGACGCGCGCCAAGCGCCGGCGCCCTGGGAGCCCTCCCGGCCTGCCGGTCGCTCACCTACGTTCAGCGCCGCAACATCGCCGCGACGCCCTCACGTACCCTGCTCACCGATGTCGACGCGCGAACTGATCGCCGCCGTCGCGGCCGTGCTCGTCGCGGGTCTGGTGGTCTGGCGCTGGCGGCGTCTCCCCTTCGAGCGCAAGGCGCTGGGCGTCCTGATCGCGCTTGCCCTGGGGATCTACGCCAGCGGCCTGCTCTCCGAGCTGCCCGATCCGAAGAAGATCATCGGCGACATCGCGGGGACGCTTGGCGCGTGGACCTACGCCCTGGTCGGGCTCATGGCGTTCCTCGAGACCGGTGCGTTCGTGGGGCTCGTGGCCCCCGGGGAGACGGTGGTGATCGCCGGCGGTGTGATCGCCGGGCAGGGCGAGATCCAGCTGCTCCCGCTGATCGGACTGGTGTGGCTGTGTGCGGTCCTCGGCGACACCACGAGCTTCTACATCGGCCGCCGCCTCGGTCGCGGCTTCCTCGAGCGCCACGGCCCGCGGGTGAAGATCAGCCGTGCGCGCCTCGAGCAGGTGGACCGCTACTTCGACAACCACGGCGGCAAGACGATCCTGATCGGGCGCTTCATCGGCCTCGTCCGTGCGCTCGCTCCGTTCATCGCAGGCTCGTCCGGGCTGCGCTACGGGCGCTTCATCCCCTACTCGGTGGTCGGCACCGGCCTCTGGTCGACGGCGTTCTGCGTGCTCGGGTACGTCTTCTGGCGCTCGTTCGACCAGGTCGCGCACATCGCCGGCCAGGCGATCTTCGGCTTCGGCTTGACGGTGGCGGTGATCGTTGGGGTGGTCGTGGCCTACCGGCGCCGGGCGGCGATCGCCGAGTGGCTGAAGGAACACGAGCGCCATCCGCTGCTCAGGCCGGTCGTGGCCGCCGGGCGTCCGCTCCACCGGCGGGTGCTGCGGCCGGCCTGGAACGCGCTGATGCCACAGGTGCGCTTTCTCTGGAACCGCGTGACGCCCGGCGATCTCGGCCTCGAGCTGACCACCGCGCTGGCCGTAGGCGGTGTCGGGATCTTCGTATACGTGCTCTACCTCGCGGAGCTCGCCGAGAGCCTTCGCCCGACACCGCTGGACACCGAGCTGCTCGATTTCGCCGACCGCACCTTCAACGAGCTCCTCGTGGATGTCGCGACGATCGTCAGCGGCGCCGGCTCGCTTGCGACGGTGCTCGTGCTGGTCGGCGTGACGTCCGTGGTGCTCCTTGCCCGGCGGAGCTACGAGGGGGCGTTCGTGCTGCTCGCCGGGCTCGGGCTGATCTACGCCGGGGTGCATGTGGCGAAGGACGCCGTCGACCGCCCGCGGCCGGCCGGCCCCCACATCGACACCGTGCTCTCGTCCTACCCGAGCGGGCACGCGGCCTACGCGACAGCGTGGGTCGTCGTGGCCGTGATCCTCACGCGCCGGCTAGGGCTCGCGGCCAACGCGGCACTCGTGGTGGCTGCGCTCGCGCTGGTCGCGGCGATCGGTCTGTCCCGGCTCTATCTGCGGGCGCACTACTGGTCCGATGTGGCGGGCGGCTGGGGGATCGGCTTCGGGATGTTCGGGCTGCTCGGGGTGATCGCGCTGATCGTCGACCACGTTCGTCACAATGGCGCCGAGCGCGCTCCGGAGCCCATGGTGAGCGCGGAGGGATGAGCCAACTGGATCTGTCGACCACCGAGATCGCGATTGGAGTGGCGGGCGCGCTGATCACGGTGTGCTACGTCGCGTTCATCCTGGTGCCGGCCTGGCGCTGCTACGGGCGCTTGTGGGAGAAGCTGGCGGCCGGCTTCCTGACCCTGTTCGTGCTCGCCACGCTGCTCGGGATCGGCACGGCGATCGGGCTCGCGGTGGTCTGGAGCTACGACCAGTACGCGTGATGCGGCCCGCCACCGAGCCCAAAAGCGGCGTCTCGGAGCGGGCCGGCGAGCGCGGCTTCCTCGACGCGCTCGACGAGGTGTCCGACGCGGTTGAGTCGGGCGCCGGCCTCCCCGCCGTCGCACGTGCCGCCGGCCGGGCGCTCGACGCGAGCGTGATCGTCCTCGACGCGGCCGGCAGCGTCCTGGCAGTGGCCTGTGCCTCGCCCGAGGACGAGCGCATGGTGATGGCGGGCGAGGGCGACAGCGATACGGTGGCGCTGCTCGTGGCCGATCAGGTGGTGGGCGAGCTCCGCTTCAGCCCGCGCGGGAAGCGGCCGCCCCCGTCGCTGCTGCGGCTGGTGGCGAACCTGATCGCCCTCGAGCTCGAGCGCGCGAAGGCTCCGGCTCGGGCGAGCGAGGCTGCCGTTGGGGACTTCCTCGAGGACCTGCTCTCGCGAACGGTCACCGATCGCGAGAACATCTCCGCCCGCGCCGCGGAGCTCGGGTGCCGCCTCGGCGCCGGCGCCACCTTCCTCGTCGCGCGCGCTCGCCCGCAGGGGCCGGAGCACGGCGACTGGCGCGCGCGAGTCCTCACGCTCGCCGAGCGCGGCGCGCGCGGTGTCGAGCGCGAGGCGCTCGCGGCGCTGGTCGCGGCGGGCTGGAGCCGCAGGGCGGCCGGCCCGAACGACGAGGCGCCCGCGCGACCCGAGCGGGAGCTCGTGATCCTGAGCCCCGGCGCGCACGAGGCGGATGGCCGCCGGGTGGCCGGGGCGATCCTGCGAGAGCTCCAGTTGAGCCTCCCCGGCTTCGCTGTCATGGTCGCGCGCAGCCGTCACACCGCGGAGCCCGCCGACCTCCACCGCGCGGGGGCGGAGGCGCTGCTCGCCGCGAACGTGGCGGAGGCGCGTGGGGTGGCGGAGCTCTCCTTCGAGGAGACGGGCGCTTACCGACTGCTGCTGCCGGCGATGAGCGAGGACCCGCGCGAGCTCCAGCGCTTCTTCGACGAGACCGCGGCGCCGCTCGTGAGCTACGACGAGCAGTACGAGACCTAGCTCGTCCGAACGCTCGAGACGTTCCTCGACGCCGACGGCAACGTCGCCGGCACCGCCGAGCGCCTCTTCACCCACCGGCACACGATCCGCTACCGCCTCGAGCGCGTGAAGGAGCTGAGCGGCCTCGACGTGGGGTCGAGCGACGGCCGCGAGCGTCTCTCGCTCGGCCTGAAGGCGATGCGAGTGCTCGGCATCGTCCCGCCGGCCGGGCCGGCCCACGAGCGCGGCAGCGAGGCCGGACGGGTCCGGCGCGCCGGGGACCGCTGAGCACGTGGCGGCCCCCTTCATCGTGAACGTCGCGGACGCCCCGGCGCTCCGCTACGAGGGCGCCGGCGCCTATGTGCGCTTCGAGAGCCCCGAGGAGCGCTTCGAGGACTTCGGCATCAACGTGCACGTGCTCGACCCCGGCGAGCCGAACGCGAAGTACCACTCCGAGAGCGTCCAGGAGGACTTCCTCGTGCTGGGCGGGGAGTGCCTGGCGATCATCGACGGCGAGCAGCACCGCTTGAGGGCCTGGGACTTCGTCCACTGCCCGGCCGGCACCGAGCACGTGTTCGTCGGCGCGGGCACCGGGCCCTGCTGGATCCTGATGGTGGGGGCCCGCAAGCCCGGCGCGACGCTTCACTACCCGCCGAACGACCAGGCCGCGAGGTACGGCGCATCCACGAGTGAAGCCACGAACGACGCGCGCGTGGCGTACGCCGACTGGCCCCACGAGGCGACTGAGAT
The DNA here is from genome assembly GCA_035645115.1 of Thermoleophilaceae bacterium. Classification (GTDB taxonomy): domain Bacteria; phylum Actinomycetota; class Thermoleophilia; order Solirubrobacterales; family Thermoleophilaceae; genus JACVRW01. The sequence continues at coordinate 6,446 of DASQNF010000049.1, forward strand.
GCGGCTGCCCTGGCCGCCCAGGTAGCGACGCGTTGATACCTTCGGATGGCCCGCTGGGGAGTGGTGTAGTTGGCTGCACGGTGCACTTTGGATGCACAAGCTCAGGTTCGACTCCTGGCTCCCCAGCCTCGTTTCCGTCCGGCTGCTTAGCGAACATCTGTTCGTATGCCGCCCACCTACTCGCTGGAGAGCGCCGAGGTCGCCATCGCGGCATCCAGGTCTATGCCGAGAGTCTGAGACGGCTCGGAATGTGCCCGTCGGGGGGATCTCACGTCGTGCTTCGCAAGTGGGCGGCCATCTGGCGGATCAGGACGGATCACTTCGACGCCAACGGGATCGTGCACGACGCGCGCGGCTAGATTGCGCGGAAGAGCCTCGACGAGGTTTTGGTCGAGAACTCCAGCTACAGCCGGGGAAAAGGTGAAGGACAGGCTCTACGAGGAGGACCTGAAGGAGAGACGATGCGAGCTCTGCGGGCAAGGAGAGCTGTGGCAGGGTCGGCGGATGCGCTCATCCTCGACCACGCCAACGGGGTCCGCGACGACAACCGTCTGGAGAACCTCAGGATCGTCTGTCCCAACTGCGCGGCCACCTTGGATACGCATTGCGGGCGCCGGCTCGCCCTGGAAGCTCGTGGCTGCGCCAGGTGCGGTGTCGAGTTCGGGCCCAAGTACGGGACACAGCGCTACTGCTCGGCCGCCTGTGGGAGGCGGCACGATCGCTCCACCTGCGCGTCCCGCATCCCGAACGCCGCAAGGTCAACCGGCCCACTCACGCGCAGCTCGTTGCGGACCTCCGCTCCATGCTCTACGTCGCCGTGGGTCGGAAGTACGGTGTCTCCGACAACGCGTTCCGGAAGTGGTTGCGCTGGTATGAGCTGGAGGAGCCCAGCGAGGCGGCCTGAGACCAGCCCCACCGCTACGCTCACAGTCCCATGGCCGCGCCCTTCACGGTCCTGATCATGGCCGCCGGCCGGGGCACTCGGATGCGCTCGGAGCTGCCCAAGGTGCTCCACCCCCTGTGCGGGAGGCCGATGGTGGAGTGGGTCATCGCCGCGGCTCGGGAGGCGGGCGCGGAGCGTGTGGTGTGCGTCACCCGGCCCGGGGACGGCGTGGCCGCGGGCCTGCCCGACGGGGTCGAGGTCGTGGAGCAGCACGACGGCGAGGGGACCGGGGCCGCGGTGCTCGCGGCACGCGAGATCGTCGAGGCAGGGCCGGTGGTGGTCCTCTCGGGCGACCATCCCCTGGTGAGCGCCGAGCAGATCGCCGGCATGATCGAGGAGCACGGCTCGCGCCGTGCGCAGATCACGATCCTGACCACCGAGCAGCTCGATCCCGCGGGCTACGGGCGAATCGTGCGCAACGGCAGCGGCGCGGTGGAGCGCATAGTGGAGACGAAGGACCCGGGCGCGGCCTCGCCCGAGGAGCTCGCGATCCGCGAGGTCAACCTCGGCACCTACGTGATCGACTCGCCCCTGCTGTTCGAGGCTCTCGACCGCGTCCGCCCGGACGAGAACGGGGAGCGTTATCTCACCGACGTCGTGGCGGCCGTGCACGAGCGCGGCGCGACCGTGGTCACTCACACCACCGCCGACGCCAACATCGCCCTCGGGGTGAACGACCGCGCCGGACTGATGGAGGCCGAGCGGATCGCGCAGCAACGCCTGCTGCGCCACTACGCGGAGCAGGGCGTTACCTTCCTGTCGCCCGCCACGACGAGGGTGGAGGTGGGCGTGAGCATCGGCCCGGACACCACGATCGGGCCCGGCGTCAGCCTGCTCGGCTCCACCCGGCTCGGCAGCGGCTGCGAGATCGGCCCGCACACGACCCTCACCGACACGGAGGTCGGTGACGGCGCGAGCATCCTCCACAGCGTCGCAGTCGGAGCGGAGGTCCACGAGCGAGCCCTGCTCGGTCCGTTCGCCTACCTGCGCCCCGGGACCGTCGTCCGCGCCGGCGCCAAGGTGGGCACGTTCGTGGAGGTCAAGAACTCGGACATCGGCGAGAACGCCAAGGTCCCGCACCTCTCCTACCTCGGCGACGCCGACGTCGGCGAGCAGGCCAACATCGGCGCAAGCACGATCACCGCCAACTACGACGGCCGCAGGAAGCACCGGACGAAGCTCGGAAAGAGCGCGAAGACAGGCATCCACACCTCGCTCGTAGCTCCGGTTGACGTCGGCGATCGGGCGTACACTGGGGCCGGGTCGACGATCACCGAGGACGTCCCCGAGGGGGCGCTCGGGATCTCCCGGGAGAAGCAGAGGAACGTCGAGGGTTACGCGGACCGCGTGGAGGAGGACTCGCAATGACAGGCTCCCTCGAGACGGCCACGGCAGCCCAGCTCGCGTCGAGCATCACGTCCGACTCCGAGAAGCGGCTGATGATCACCGCTGGGCGCGCGAGCCGCGAGCTCGGCGGGCGGATCGCCACCAAGCTCGACCTCGAGCTCACCGACGCCGGGCTCAAGACCTTCGCCGACGGCGAGGTCTACTGTCGCTACCAGGAGTCGATCCGCGGGGCCGACCTGTTCATCGTGCAGTCGATCTGCGGCTCGGAGCGCGAGGGGCTCACCGTCAACGACGCCCTCTGGGAGCTCTTGCTGATGGTGCACGCGGCCAAGCACGCCTCGGCGCACCGGATCGTTGCGGTCACCCCGTGGTACGGCTATTCGCGCCAGGACAAGAAGTCCGCCCCGCGCGAGCCGATCTCCGCGCGCCTGGTGGCGGACATGCTCGAGACCGCCGGGATCGACCGGCTCGTGACGATGGACCTGCACGCCGGCCAGCTGCAGGGCTTCTTCTCCAAGCCGGTGGACCACATGACCGCAATGCCGATCCTCACGACCTTCGTCACCGACCACCTCGGCGACGAGGACCTCGTGATCATCGCCCCGGATGCCGGCCGGGTGAAGCTCGTGCGCAAGTTCGCGCAAAAGGTGGGCGCCCCGTACGCGCTGATGGAAAAGGAGCGCCCGGCGCAACAGGTGGCCGAGATCGGCTACGTGATCGGCGAGGTCAGCGGCAAGACCGCCGTGATCGTCGACGACATCGTCGCCACCGGCAGCACGCTGAACGCCGCCGCCCAGACCGTGCTCGACGAGGGGGCGGAGCGCGTGTTCGCGGTGGCCACCCACGGTCTGTTCTCGGGCCAGGCCTTCGAGATCCTGGCGGCCGGACCGTTGTCGGGGATCGTGGTCACCGACACCGTGCCGTTGCGCGAGGGAGCGCCCGACCTGATCACCCAGCTCTCGTGTGCGGACGTGCTCGAGGACTCGATTCGCCGCATCTTCACCGACGACTCGGTCTCGGAGATCTTCGCGGGCGAAAACCAGCTCTTCTGAAGTTTCGCGCTCTGCCACCCGGATAGAGGCAGATTTGTTACGAGGCGCTAACGCCGCGTCAGGCGATGCGCCACCCGCTCGGCCGCGAGTTCGTCCCACCGGGGCAACAGGAGGGAGGCCCCGGAGGTACCCGCCCCGCTACCTCGATAGGCCGGCCTTGAGCACCGCGAGCGCCAGGACGATGCCAACCGCACCGAGCAACAGCGCCCAGCAGGGAAGATGCCGACCGATACCCAGGCCGCGCTCGCGCTCGGGCGAGTGAACACGACAAGTGAGCTTCGCCCACCCTGTGGGCGTCGTTGCTGGGACGACCCCGGCCACCGCCTCTACCCGGCACCCCGATCTTGACCCCTGGGCGCGGCCTTCTCTGCGGGCACCAGGCCCCGTCCGTTGCAGACCGAGCAGCCCACTACAGGCTCGCTAACAGGGCGACCAGGCGCATAGCCCGTGCCGCCGCACTGCGGACAGGTGGTTTCTCTCGGGCGCTTCCGGCGTTCGCGCGAGCGCTTCCGGCGCTCACGCGGGGGAGGTTCTTCGGCCATGGCCTAGCTGATGACGATACCGGGGGATTGTCGAGCGAACGAGGCCGGCGCGGGGACAGGGGAATGGCTTGAGCATGAGTCCGAGCCGCCCCCGCACTCGGCCACCTCGCGAAAAAAGGGGTGAGCGCCACCAAAAACGGCCGTTCGAGCCGTGCAGGAGAGCCGAACCTTCGTGGTCGCCCACGTCGGTTTGCGCTGAGTGCGCGGCGCACAGGGTTAGGAGTGGCGCGGTCCCGGTAGCTGTCTGGCGTGTCCACCTCAGAATCTGGCGAGCGCCCCCCATCGGCCGAATTTGCTCGTTTGGAGTCCGAGCCTGAACCCACTCCGCGCGAGGCTCGCCAGCGCGAGCGCGAGGCTCGGCGGGACGAGCCGCCTCAGGGCATGGTGCCCGGCCGGGAGCGGCGCCGCACGAAGCTAGAGCGAGGCGCGATGCGGCTGGTTGCGACTGCCGGGATCATCGGTATCGCCGTGCTTCTGGGCGCCGTGCTCGTGGGCCAGGACGTCGCCGGCTGGATCGTCGGGCTGGTAGTCGGACTGACCTCGGTGATCCTGGCTGCGCTGCTCTGGTCCTCGCGGCAACTCTAACCGGGCAGAGAGCCGCGACCACCAAGTTGCCACTCCCTCTAGGCTCTGCCAACCGGCGAGCGCGGAGCTCAGCTGCCGCGTCGAGAAGGCGGTCGGACGTCGCCTCCCTGCGGGCTGTGCGTTGCGCGCGTCGAGCCCCAGGGACCGTAACCACGAAGCCCGACCCGACGCGGAAGTTCGATTCCGTCGTCGCGGCCGCAGTGGGGTAGGAGCGGGCGCCGCGGCACACCCAGAACCTGGAAGTGGGGGGAGGGCATGACGATCCTATCGCTGCCCGGCGGGACGCCGGGCTCCGGCTGTCGCGGTTCTCTTGGCTGTGGCGGGAGGCTTCGGCCGCTCCCCCCGCCGAAAACGCTTTCCGCTTCATCGCGCCAGGACACCGGCGAGCGATCCGCCCCGGTAGGTTTGCTGCCGAATTGCCAACGGACGCCGCACAACGGAACGGCACCGGTCGTCACGGCCGCGCGCGAACGCATGATTTGCCTGCGAATCGCCTCCG
>DASQNF010000050.1:0-1743 GCA_035645115.1 Thermoleophilaceae bacterium
GACGCCGCCGAGGACGTGATCGCCGTGATCCGCGCCGGCGCGCGCGGCTACGTGACCAAGAGCATCTCGGGCGAGGAGCTCGCCGACGCGGTCCAGCGCGTGGCCGAGGGGGATGCGGTGTTCTCGCCGCGGCTCGCGGGCTTCGTGCTCGACGCGTTCGCGGGCCCCGCGCCGCAGCCGGAGTCGGAGCTGGACGCGCTCACGCCGCGCGAGCGTGAGGTGCTCCAGCACATCGCTCGCGGCTACATGTACAAGGAGATCGCGCTGCGGCTCGAGATCTCGCCGAAGACAGTCGAAGCGCACGTGTCCTCGGTGCTGCGAAAGCTCCAGCTCTCGAGCCGCCACGAGCTCACGCGCTGGGCTACCGAGCGGGGGCTCGGGCTCTAGCGCGCCGGGCAGCGGCAGCCGCCTCCCGCACGCGAGCCGCGCTGAGCAGGTTGGCGACCACGTGGGCGCCGGCGAGCGCGGAGCGCGCGCCGGAGTCGCGCGCCACGGCGAGCACGGCGGCACCGGCGGCCAGCCCGGCCTCCACGCCGGGGGCGGTGTCCTCCACCACCACGCAGGACGCGGGCTCGGCGCCGAGGCCCGCCGCGGCGGCCAGGAACAGGTCCGGGTGCGGCTTGCCGCGCTCGACCTCGTCGCCCGCCACGCTCACCGGAAAGCGCTCCGTGAGGCTGGTGAGCCGGAGAGTGCGCGCGAGGCGCTCGCGCGAGCTCGAGGACGCCACCGCCACGGGGACCCCGGCAGCGATCAGCTCGTCGAGCGTCGCGATCGCATCCGCGAAGGCGCGCAGCTCGGAGTCGAGCAGCGCGAACAGCTCGGCCGAGAACTCGTCCCAGAAGCGCTCCCGGGCGGGCAGCTCCACGCGCTCGGCGAAGTACGCGTGGACCGTGTCGAAGGAGCGCCCCACGACCGCTGCGAAGTCCGCGGCCGCGACGGTGTAGCCGCGCTCGCCGAGCGTGATCTCCCAGGCCCGGCGCGCGAGCGGCTCGGAGTCAACGAGCGTGCCGTCGCAGTCGAAGATGACGGCCGTCACTCAGCGCTCGGACAGCGCGCGCTGGATCTCGCGCTTGGTGTCGCGCTCCTTGATCGCACGGCGCTTGTCGTACATGTCCTTGCCCTTGGCGAGCGCCAGCTCGACCTTGGCGCGCGAGCCGTTGAAGTACACGCGCGTGGGCACGAGCGTGAGTCCCTTCTCGGCGGTCTTCCCCACCAGCCGCTCGATCTCGCGCCGGTGGAGCAGCAGCTTGCGCGGACGCTCGGGATCGTGGTTCTCCCGTGCCGGCCCGTACGGCGCGATGTGCATGTTGCGCAGCCAGAGCTCGCCGTCGCGCACCTCGGCGTAGGCGTCCTTCATCTGCACGCCGCCCTGGCGCATCGACTTGACCTCCGACCCCTGCAGCACGATCCCGGCCTCCAGCCTCTCGAGCAGCTGGAAGCGATAGCTCGCCTGCCGGTTGGTGGCCACGTCGCCCGGCGCCGCCTTGCGCTTCTTCCTCGCCATCCGGCCTACGAGTATGGCGAGTCGCCGGCAAGCTCAGGCGGCGCTCCAGCGGGCAGCGCGCGAGCCGGCTGCGGGACGCCCACGCCGGCTCCGGCGAGAAGCTCCGCCGCGGACTCGCCCTCGCCGTAGCCGATCGCCACCCGTGTGTGGCAGCGCACGAGCACGGCGCCGCCCTCGATCGCGAGCGGATCGCGCAGGCACGCGGCGCGTGCGCGCCTCGACTCGGCGGCGCGTTCGTG
>DASQNF010000051.1:0-6849 GCA_035645115.1 Thermoleophilaceae bacterium
CAGGCCACCGACATCGAGATCCACGCCCGCGAGATCATCGACGTGCGCCAGCGGCTCGACAAGATCCTCGCGCTCCACACCGGCCAGGACTTCGAGAAGGTCACCCGCGACACCGAGCGCGACTACTTCATGAGCGCCGAGGAAGCCACCGAGTACAACCTCATCGACAGGGTGATCCACAAGCACTAGCCCGAAGCAGCCGGCTCGGCCGGATGCGCAGGGTGTGAGTTGGCACGGAGGCAGCCGGCTCGGCCGGATTCGCAGGGTGTGAGTTGGACGGTGAGCCGCGTGCGCTCCCGGTTAGCAGGAGCGCGGGCCGCCGCCGCGTAACTACAGGTGCGCTACCCTCGCGCCGAGGGAGGACAGAGTGGCTCGACCCACCGATTCGAACGAACAACTCCTCTGCAGCTTCTGCGGCAAGTCCCAGCGACAGGTCAAGAAGCTGATCGCCGGGCCGGGCGTCTACATCTGCGACGAGTGCATCGATCTCTGCAACGAGATCATCGACGAGGAGCTCACGGGCGCGCCCACCTTCGACCTCGCGAACCTCCCGAAGCCGAAGGAGATCTACTCGGTACTGCAGGAGTACGTGGTGGGCCAGGAGCCCGCCAAGCGCACGCTCTCGGTGGCGGTCTACAACCACTACAAGCGCGTGCAGATGATGCAGGCGGAGGGCGAGCAGGACCTCGAGCTGCAGAAGTCCAACATCCTGCTGCTCGGCCCCACCGGTTGCGGCAAGACGCTGCTCGCGCAGACGCTCGCCAAGATCCTGAACGTCCCGTTCGCGATCGCAGACGCCACGGCCCTTACCGAGGCCGGCTACGTGGGCGAGGATGTCGAGAACATCCTGCTCAAGCTGATCCAGGCGGCCGACTTCGACGTCAAGAAGGCCGAGACCGGGATCATCTACATCGACGAGGTCGACAAGATCGCGCGCAAGGCCGACAACCCGTCGATCACGCGCGACGTGTCGGGCGAGGGCGTCCAGCAGGCGCTGCTGAAGATCCTGGAGGGCACGGTGGCGAGCGTGCCGCCGCAGGGAGGCCGCAAGCACCCGCACCAGGAGTTCCTCACGATCGACACCACGAACGTGCTGTTCATCTGCGGCGGGGCGTTCGCCGACCTCGACCGCGTGGTCGAGCGGCGGATCGGCCACAAGGGGGTCGGCTTCGGCGCCACCGTCTCCTCGAAGCACAACAAGGACACCGGCGACCTGTTCAAGCGGGTGCTGCCCGAGGACCTCGTGGAGTACGGCCTGATCCCGGAGTTCATCGGCCGCCTCCCGGTGTGCTCGGTGATCCACCAGCTCACCCGCGACGACCTGGTGACGATCCTGACGGAGCCGCGCAACGCGCTCGTCAAGCAGTTCCAGCGCTTCTTCGAGTTCGACGGCATCGAGCTCGTGTTCGCCGAGGACTCGCTGCAGGCGATCGCGGACCGCGCGCTCGACCGCGAGACCGGCGCGCGCGGGCTGCGCTCGATCCTCGAGGAGACGCTCCTCGACGTCCAGTTCGAGCTGCCTTCGCGCCGCGACGTGAAGAAGTGCGTGGTCACGAAGGAGACGATCGAGAAGGGCCTCAAGCCCACGCTCGTCACAGAGGCCGTGTCGGACGAGGACGACGCGGGCGAGCAGCACGCCGAGTCCGCCTAGCGCCCCGCGCGTGAAGCAGCTCGCCGACGGCGTCTGGCAGCTACGCGGCTTTCCGCCCGACGCCTTCAACGTCTACCTGGTCGAGGACGTGCTGGTGGACGCCTCGACCCGGCACGCGGGACGGCGCATCCTGCACCAGCTCGAGGGCCACGCGGTGAACGCGCACGCGCTCACCCACGCGCACCCGGACCACCAGGGCGCATCGGACGAGGTGTGCGGGAAGCTCGGCATCCCGTACTGGGTGGGGGAGAAGGACGTGCCGTTCGCGGAGGACCCCCGGGCACTCGAGGCGACGGTCCCGGACACCCGCTTTCGCCGGTTCGCGATGAGGTACTGGTCGGGGCCGGGCCGCAACGTCGACCGCGCGCTCCACGAGGGCGACGAGGTGGCGGGCTTCCGGGTGCTCGACGTTCCCGGCCACTCGCCGGGGCACGTGGCGCTCTGGCGCGAGCCGGACGGGGTGCTGATCCTCGGCGACGTGCTCTCGTCGGTGAACATCACCACCGGGATCCGCGGCCTCAACGAGCCGAAGGCGTACCTGACCACCGACCCCGCGGAGAACCGCCGCTCGGCGCGCAGGCTCGCCCAGCTCGAGCCCAGGCTCGCGCTCTTCGGGCACGGCCCGCCGCTGCGCGACCCGCGCAGGTTCGTCGAGTTCGTGGACTCCCTGCCGCGCGACTGAGCGGCGCTGCGAGACTTCGCGCGCGAATGGCCGCAAACCGCCTCAGCGTCCTCGAGGAGCGCACCCGCTACGAGCCGGGCGAGGTCGAGGCGCGCGTGTTCGCGCGCTGGGAGGAGGCGGGGATCTTCAGCCCCGCGCCCGAGGGCGACGCCGGCGCGAACTTCTCGATCGCGGTGCCGCCGCCGAACGTCACCGGCAGCCTGCACATGGGGCACGCGCTCAACGCATCGATCCAGGACGCCTGCATCCGGCTGGCGCGCATGCGCGGCCGGCGCGCCAAGTGGATCTTCGGGACCGATCACGCGGGCATAGCCACGCAGCGCCAGGTGGAGAAGCGCCTCGAGGAGGAGGGCACGAGCCGCGCGGCGATAGGGCGCGAGGAGTTCGTGCGACGCGTGTGGGAGTGGCGGCGTGAGCACGGCGGGACGATCACACGCCAGTTCCGCGCGATCGGGGCTTCGCTCGACTACTCCGACGAGCGCTTCACGATGGACGACGACTACGTGAGCGCGGTCTCGCACGTCTTCGTCCGCCTCTTCGAGAAGGGGCTCGTCTACCGCGACAACTACATGGTCAACTGGGACCCCGGCCTGCGCACGGCGATCTCCGACCTGGAGGTCGAGCAGCGCAGCGTGGAGGACACGCTCTACCTGGTCGACTACCCGCTCGAGTCGGGCTCGGGCGCGCTGACCGTTGCCACCGTGCGCCCCGAGACGATGCTCGCCGACACCGCGATAGCGGTGAACCCGCGCGACGAGCGCTACTCACGGCTCGTGGGCGAGGCGGCCGTGCTGCCGCTGGTGGGCCGCCGGCTGCCGATCATCGCCGACGAGCACGTGGACCCCGAGTTCGGCACCGGTGCGCTCAAGATCACGCCCGGCCACGACCCGGCCGACTTCGAGATCGGCCGCCGCCATCGCCTCGAGGAGATCGGCGTGATCGGCGAGGACGGGCGCATCACCGGCTCCGCGCCCGAGCGCTTCCAGGGCATGGAGGTGGACGCGGCGCGCACGGCGGTGGTGGCCGAGCTGCGCTCCGAGGGCCTCGTCTCCGGCACGCAGGCCTACGTCCACGACGTGCCGCACTCGCACCGCTCGGGCCGGCGCATCGAGCCGCTGATCTCGCTTCAGTGGTTCTGCGACATGAACGAGCTGGCGCGGCCGGCGATCGAGGTGGTGGAGAGCGGGGAGGTGCGCTTCCACCCCGAGAAGCCGTGGACGAGCGTCTACCTCAACTGGCTCGAGAACATCCGCCCCTGGTGCATCTCGCGGCAGCTCTGGTGGGGCCACCAGTTGCCGGTCTGGTACCGCGGCGAGGAGACCTACGTGGACGAGGCCGCGCCCGACGGCGAGGGCTGGGAGCGCGATCCGGACGTTCTGGACACCTGGTTCTCCTCCGGCCTCTGGCCGTTCGCCACGCTCGGCTGGCCGCGCGAGACGGCGCAGCTCCGCGCCTTCTACCCCACCGACGTGCTCTCCACGGCGCGCGACATCATCTTCCTCTGGGTCGCGCGGATGGTGATGTTCGGGATCGAGCTCACCGGCCGGGTGCCGTACACGGACGTGAACATCCACTCGGTGATCCAGGCGCCGGACGGGCGGCGCATGTCGAAGTCGCTCGGCACCGGGATCGACCCGTCCGACCTGATCGGCGGCGGCCCGCGCCCGCCCGTCTACGAGGAGGGCGGCCGGTTTCCGGCCTACGGGGCGGACGCCCTGCGCTTCGGGCTGCTCGCGATGTCCTCGTCGCAGGACGTGCGCTTCAACGAGGAGCGCGTGAAGCAGGGCCGCGACCTGGCGAACAAGCTCTGGAACGCGTCGCGGCTGATCCTGCTGCGGGTGTCGGAGGTGGAGCCTGACGCGCGCGCGTCCGACGCCGTCGAGGATCGCTGGATCGTGTCGAGGCTCGAGCGGCTCACCGAGCGGGCCGGCGAGCAGCTCGACGGCTTTCGCTTCTCGCACGCGGCGCTCGAGCTCTACGACGCCTTCTGGTCCGAGCTCTGCGACTGGTACCTCGAGCTCGCCAAGCCGCGCCTCTACCAGGACGACAACGAGGCGGTCTCGCGCGTTCTGCTGCACGCGCTCGAGCGCACGCTGCGGCTCCTCCATCCGGTGATGCCGTTCGTGACGGAGGAGATCTGGTCGTTGCTGCCCGAAGCGCACGGCTCGGCCGCGTGCGCAGGTGAGGATGTGCCCGAAGCGCACGGCTCGCGCGGCTCCGAAGAGCGCGGCCTGCTCGCGGCTGCCGCCTGGCCCGTGGCCGACCCCGCCCGCTTCGACGAGGCGGCCGAGGCCGAGGTGGCGCGCCTGATCGAGGCCGTGACCGTGCTGCGCCGCTACCGCGACGAGGTGAACGCAAGGGCGGGCGCGCCGATCCGCGCTCGCCTCGCGGCCGCCGGCTACGAGGGCGTGCGCGAGCAGCTCGCGCGGCTCGCGCGCTTCGAGCTCGTGGGGGGCGACGAGCTCGCTGGCGACGGCGACGTGCTGGCCACGATGCCGATCCCCGGCGGCGCGGTGCTCGTCCTGCCGTCGGAGGCGTTCGACGCGGGGGACGCCGTCCGCCGCATCGAGGCCAAGCGCGAGCGGCTCCGCGGCGAGATCGAGCGGGCCGAGCGCAAGCTCGCCAACGAAGGCTTCGTGTCGAAGGCGCCGGCGGCGGTGGTCGAGGAGCAGCGCCGCAAGCTGGCGGAGTACCGCAACGCGCTCGAGGCGCTGGGGGAGCGGTGACCTTCAGGCAGGCGGAGGAGTACCTGCTCGGCCTCGAGCTGTTCGGCATGCGCTTCGGGCTCGACCGCATGCACCGGCTGATGACCGTGCTGGGCCTGCCGCAGCGGCGCTTCGCCTCGATCCACGTGGTGGGCTCGAACGGCAAGTCCTCCACGGTGCGCTTCATCGCCGCGATCCTCGAGCGCCACGGCCTGCGCACCGGCAGCTACACGTCGCCCCACCTGGGCTCGTTCCGGGAGCGGGTCGAGGTGGGCGAGGAGCCCGTGCCGGAGGAGGACTTCGCGGCCGCCGTCACGCGCGCGGCGCAGGCGGCGGAGATGGTCAACCGCACGCAGCGGCCGGACGACGGGGTCACGCAGTTCGAGGCGCTGACCGCCGCGGCGTACCACGAGCTCGCCCGCCGCGGCGTGGAGGCCGCCGTGATCGAGGCCGGCCTCGGCGGGCGCTACGACGCCACCAACGTGATCCCGTCGAAGGTGCAGGTGCTCACCTCGGTAGGCCTCGAGCACACCCGCTGGCTCGGTCCGACGGTCGAGGACATCGCGGCGGAGAAGCTCGCCGTGGTTCGCGACCACACGACGCTCGTGATCGCCCCCCGGCTCGCGCCCGCGGCGCGCGCGGCCGCGCTGGCAACCGCCGCGGCCACGCACTCGCGCCTGCTCGAGGCCGAGCCGGACCTCGGCGTGACGCTGCGCGCCCCGGGCCGGTTCCAGCGCGGCAACTTCGCGCTGGCGGCCGCGGCGGCCGAGGCGTTCCTCGGGCGGGCGCCGGATGTCGGGGCGCTCGAGCGGGCCGCGGCGCAGACACGCATCCCCGGCAGGCTCGACGTGATCTCGGAGCGGCCGCTCACCGTCCTCGACGGCGCGCACAACCCCGAGGGCGCGGAGGCGCTCGCCGACTCGCTCGACGAGGTGCTCGGGGAGCGGCGCCCGCGCGTGGCCGTGATCGGCGTGCTCGACGACAAGGACGCCGCCGGCATGCTCGAGATCCTGCTCCCGCATCTCGACCGGGCGGTCTTCACGCGCCCGGGCAATCCGCGCTCGCTGTCGCCCGCAACGCTCACGAGCCTCGAGCAGCAGGTGGGCGGGCCGCCCGCCGAGACGGTGGCCGAGCCACGCGCCGCACTCGCCCGCGCGCGCGAGCTCGCCGGTCCCGAGGGCAGCGTGCTCGCCACCGGCTCGATCTACCTGATCGCGGATCTGGTGCGCGACGAGAGCGCGGCCCGAGCGTCGACCCTCTGAGCGGTCTCTGCCAGGATTCGCGGGGTGGACGGCGACGGACCCCGCTTCGGCGCGATGATCGCCCTCGTGGCCGTAGTGGTGGCCACCGTGATCCTCGTGTTCTTCGGCATCGGCTACGCGCTCGGGAGGCTGTTCCTCTAGGCGGAGGGCGCTTCGCGAGCCCGATCGCGGCCGGGCGCTTGCGGCCGCAGCGCCCACTACACTCGCCACCTCATGGGCGTCCTCGCCGTGTTCGGCATCGAGAACGACGGGCTGAACCTGGCAGTCAACCTACTGCTTTTGTTCCTCGTCGTGATCTGGCTGGCCCTGATCTACTGGACGTTCGCCGACGCCCGCCGCCGAATCGCCGACCCTATGCTCGTGGGCTGCGCGACCGTGGCCTCGCTGTTTCCCTTCGTCGGCACGATCATCTACATGATCGTGCGCCCGCCCGAGTACCTCGACGACGTGCGCGAGCGCGAGCTCGAGATGCAGGCGGCCGAGGCGCGGATGCACGCGCTCGACTACCAGCTGTGCCCGCACTGCGACTTCGAGGTCAAGGGCGACTTC
>DASQNF010000052.1:0-29364 GCA_035645115.1 Thermoleophilaceae bacterium
ACCGGCGGATACACGGCGCTCACAGCCAACACCGACAACGACCCCGAGCGCGAGCTGCTGGACTCGCAGACGATGCGGGCTCGGCAGGTCGACGGGATCATCGCGGCCACCGCGCGTCGCGACCACCGCCTCCACGACGCCTTGCTCGACGCGGGCATCGAGCTCGTCCTCGTCAACAGGCGCCAGGAGCAGCTCCCCGTGAGCGCGGCGACCGCGGACGACCGAATGGGCATGCGTCTGGCGGTGGAGCACCTGGTTGCCCTCGGGCACACGCGCATTGCGCACCTGGCCGGGCCGCTCGACTACTCCACGGGGCTCGACCGCTATGAGAGCTTCCAAGGGACGATGCGCGCCGCCGGCCTGGAGCCGGACCCCGAGCTAGTACTGGTGGCCGAGGCATTCACCGAGTCCGAGGGCGCCCGCCTCTGCGGGCAGCTGATGGCGACCGGCCGCGCCTTCACTGCCATCGCCGCCGCGAACGATCTGCTCGCGCTCGGCTGCTACGACGTGTTCGCCGAGCGCGGCGTGCGCTGCCCGGAGGAGATCTCCGTCATCGGGTTCAACGACATGCCGTTCGCGGCGCGCTTTCACCCGCCGCTCACGACGATCCACATTCCCCACTACGAGATCGGCAAGGCCGCGGCACAGCTGATGCTCGAGCGCCTGCAGGATGGGGCGCCGCCGCCACGCGACATCCGGCTCGAGCCGAGCCTGGTCGTCCGCGGCTCGACCGGAGCGCGCTGAACGGCCGCTTAACAGAACCGGCTTGACGATCTCTGCGGCATGGCAGTAGGATCGCAAACGATTGCACCGCAAACGTTTGCAGGCCGCCGATCGGGATTCCGGCGCGGGATCTCTCGGGGGAGCTCCAGAGGAGGGAAGAGCTACTGGCTGAGGGGCAGGTAGGGGCGGAGGCGGCTGGGGCCGCGCGCGGGACCATCTCCGTGGCGGACGCTGTCAAGCAGTTCGAGGGCGGGGTCCTCGCGGTCGACCACGTCAGCTTCGAGGCGGTCCCCGGCGAGTTCGTCTCGATCGTGGGGCCGAGCGGCTGCGGCAAGTCGACGCTGCTGCGCCTGATCGCGGGCCTGATCCCGCTGAGCGAGGGCAGCATCTCGGTAAACGGGCTCGAGGTGACCGAGCCGCGGCAGGACGTGGCCCTGATGTTCCAGCGCCCGACCCTGCTCCCGTGGCGCACCGCGCTGCAGAACGCGCTGCTCCCGCCGAAGCTCGGCGGCAAGCTCGACGAGGCGGCCGAGCGACAGGCCTACGAGTTGCTCGAACTGGTGGGCCTGAGTGGCTTCGAGCACACCTACCCGCGCCACCTCTCAGGCGGCATGCAGCAGCGCGTGGCGCTGGCCCGCCTGCTGATGGTCGGCGTGGACGTGCTGCTGCTCGACGAGCCGTTCGCGGCCGTGGACCAGCTCACCCGCGAGCGCCTTAACCTCGAGCTGCTCCGCGTTCACGAGCGGATGTCGGCCACCGCGTTGCTCGTGACCCACAACATCACCGAGGCGATCCTGCTCGCGGACCGGGTGGTCGTGATGACGCCCCGGCCCGGCCGCATCGCCGACGTGATCGAGGTCCCATTCGGGCGCCCGCGCGCCCAGGAGATGGTCGCGGAGCGGGAGTTCCAGGAGCTGGTCCTTCGGGCCTACAGCGGGCTACAGGTGCCGTTGACCGACGCGGCCGACAACCAGCAGGCGGGGGTGCATGGTGGGTAGACGGACGTTCGCGGCCAGGCTGCGGCTTGCGCTTTCGCCGAACCGCCTCGCGCGGCGGTTGTGGCCGCCCCTGCTGTTCCTGGCGATCCTGATCGGCCTGTGGGAGCTCGCGCTCGCGGTGGACTACGTGTCCGAGAGCATCCTGCCGCACCCGAAGGACATCGTGGTCTCGTTCGCGGAGCTCACCACGAGCGAGTTCGTCTGGGACGACGTGGCCGCGACCCTGTGGGAGTCGGTGGCCGGCTTTGCCCTCGGGGCCGCGCTGGGATTGGCGCTCGCCATCCCGTCGGGCCTCTCTCCCGTCATGCGCCAGATGCTCAACCCGTATGCGGTGGCCCTGCAGGTCACCCCGCGAATCGCGATCGCGCCGCTGATCATCGCGTGGGCGGGATTTGGCTACAACTCGAAGATATGGATCGCGGCGATCATCGCGTTCTTCCCGGTATACGTCAACGCGCTGACCGGCATCCTCACGGTGGACGAGGACGCTCGTGAGATGTTCCGCTCACTGGGCGCCAGCCGCTGGCAGACCTTCATGCACCTGATGGTCCCCGGCTCGCTCCCGGTCATGTTCGCGGGGCTGAAGACCGCGGCGGGGCTGGCGCTGGTGGGCGCGGTGGTGGGTGAGTTCATCTCGGCCGAGCGCGGGCTCGGCGTGTTGGTGCAGCAGTTCTCGAGCCAGCTCGCGATCGCCGACGCGTTCGCCGTGATCCTCATGCTGATGTTCCTCGGGCTGCTGCTCTACGGGACGATGGAGTGGCTCGAGCGGACCACGGTCTTCTGGCTCCACGACGCCCGCCTGGTGGCCAGGTCGCGGCGGCGCGCGGCCAAGGCCCGTGGGGGGAGGCCGACGGGTGATGGAGGGGTCGCCTCGAAGCCGCGGCCGACGCTGGCGGGGCGACGGTGAGGCAGGCGAGGATGTTCGGGCACAGACCAACGAGGAGGAAGACGCGCGTGTTCAGCTTCAAGGCGGTATCGGCTGTCATGGCCGCCGGGGTCATCGCCGTAGGCGCGGGCTGCGGCGACGACGATGACGGCGGTGGCGGCGACGGCGGCGGTGGCGGTGGCGGGACCCAGGAGCTCGTCTACAACCTGCCGACACCGCCGTCGGCGCTGTTCTACCCGGCCCTCGTGGCTGAGGAGCTCGGCTTCTTCGAGGAGGAAGGCGTAAGTCCGAAGCTCGCTCCCGCAGCGGAGGAGATCTCGGCCACCGCGTTCCTCGACAACGGCGACGCCGACGTTTCTTTCGCCGACGTGGACGAGATCATCCTCGCCCGCTCGAAGGGTGGCGAGCACCAGGCGATCTTCAGCCCGCAGCACACGAACACGGCCGGGATCGTGGTGCCCGAGGAGAGCGACATCAAGGACATCTCGGGTGTCGAGGGCCAGACGGTCGGGCTCGAGTCGGAGGAGAGCACGCGCTTCCTCGCCGCGATGCTCGACTCCGCCGGGGTCGACCCGGGAAGCGTCGACACCGCCGTGGTCGGCACCAGCGGTCCACTGATCGCGAAGACGTTGGCGGACGGGAAGATCCAGGCGTATGTCGGCAACGCGTCCGACTTCACGGCCCTCTCGGCGAACGACGTGGCCCTGCGAAACATCACGCCGGAAGACGCGGCCGCGATCGACGGCAACCCGATGGCCACGTTGCCCGCGACGCTTAAGGAGAAGCGGGAGGCGATCGTGGGCTTCCTGCGCGCGTGGACGAAGGCTCAGTACGTTGGCCAGGTCAACCGCGACGTGGTCGAGCAGATCGCCCGCGAGAAAGTCCCGGCCGAATGGCGCAACGAGGCCAGCGGCGAGGCTGCGCTCGATCTCGCGATAACGCTCATGGAGCCGGATGATCCGGAGCGCATCGGGGACGTGCGCCCCGACGTCTGGGAGACCGCCCAGGACTTCCTGGTTAGGGCCGGTGTGGTCGAGGAGAACCAGACGATCGAGATCAGCGACGCGTTGAACGACGAGCTGATCGAGGAGATCAACGACTGGGACAGGGCAGAGGTCGAAGCCGTGGCCGAGGAATACGCCGGCGGCGCGTAAATAGCCGGCCGGCAGTCTTGCCTCCCAGATGAGCCCCGCCTCGGCGGGGCTCCTCTTCTTTCTATTGACACCGTTCGGGCAGCGGCGATACGCTGCACACGATTGCAGCAATCGTTTGCACCGGCCTGGGAGGTCGCATGCACCAGCTCCGCCTGCTCGTTCTCGCACTGCTGACCATCACCGCGCTGGTCGCCGCAGGCTGCGGGGGAGATGACGACGACGGCGGCGCTGGCGGAAGTGGCGAGCCGATCAAGATCGGCGCTTCCCTTCCGCTGACCGGGGAGTTCTCCGAGCCCGGCAAGGCTGCGCGGCAGGGCTACGAGGTCTGGGAGGCGATGGTCAACGAGAAGGGCGGCCTGATCGACGGACGGCCGGTTCGTATGGTCTACAAGGACGACCAATCGAACCAGAACACGGTCGTCGCCGACTACAACGCGCTGATCAGCCGCGACCGCGTCGACCTGCTGCTCGGGACGTTCTCGTCGCTCTTGAACCTCCCGGCCTCGGCGGTGGCCGAGCGCAACCGCATGCTCTACGTCGAGCCGGCAGGCGGCGCGCCGGAGCTCTTCGACCGTGACTTCAAGTTCCTGTTCTTCGCGCAGCAGGCGACCGCCGACCACCAGGGCGACCTGTGGGCGGAGTACGTGGCGAACCTCCCCGAGAACGAGCGCCCGAAGACGGCGGCCTATCCGACGCTCGACGACCCCTTCGCACGGCCGGCGTTGGAGGGGATCGAGGCGATCCTGAGCGAGGCCGGGATCAGGACCGTCTACCGCGAGACCTACACGATCGACAACCCGAATCTCGACGGCATCGCTAGCGCGCTGAAGTCGCGCAACCCGGACGTGGTCGTCCACGGCGCGACCTTCGAGGACGGCGTGGCATTCGTGCGCGCACTGCGCAGGGCCAACTTCACACCCAGGATGCTCTATCAGACGAGCGCCCCCTCGTTCGGCGACCAGTACTCCGAGTCGATCGGCAAGCAGACCACCGAGGGCATCTTCTACGGCGTCAGCCACACGAAGGAGGCGGCCACGCCGGGCAACGAGGAGTTCGTGGCCAAGTACCGCGAGATGTTCGGCGGCGAGGAGGTCCCCGAGGACGCCGCCGATGCGTACGCGGCGGCAGAGGTGCTCCAGGCGGCCGTGAAGGGCGTCGGGACGATCGAACGCGAGCGCCAGATGGAGCTGGCCGACTGGCTGCGTGAGAACGAGGTTGACACGATCCTCGGCCCGCTGCGCTGGGACGAGGCCGGACGGCCGCAGGGCGAGTTCCTCGTCGGCCAGTGGCAGAAGGGCATCCCGGAGATCGTCCTGCCCGAGGAGGCCGCGACCACCGAGGAAATCTTGCCTCGGTGGCAGCCCGAGTGACCGAGTTCCTCCAGGCGCTCATCCTCGGCCTCCTGATCGGAGGCGTCTACGCCCTGCTCGCGTCGGGCCTCACGCTCATCTTCGGCGTGATGAACGTGATCAACATCGCGCACGGCGCGTTCCTGATCCTCGCGGCGTTCGTCACCTGGTCCCTGTGGCGGGAGACCGGCCTCGACCCGCTGGCGGCGATCGTTGTGCTGACGCCGCTGATGTTCGGTTTCGGGTGGCTGCTCTACAACGCGACGATCCGGCCGATCCGCCACGCGCCGCCGGCGGCCTCCGTGCTACTGACCTTCGGCCTGGCGCTCTTCCTCGAGGGGATCATGGGCGTGATCTGGGGCAACACCTCGCACTCCGTGCGCCCGGCCTACTACACCCAGAGCTTCGTGATCGGTGACCTGTTCCTCCCGAAGGCGCAGGTGTATGGCGGGCTCGTGGCGATCGTCGTGCTCGCCTCCCTGTACCTCATGCTGATGCGCAGCTGGCTGGGGCGGGCGATCCGCGCGAGCGCGGTCAATCCGCAGGGCGCCGAGCTCGTGGGCGTCAAGGTGGCGTCGGTGGCGGCGCTCACGTTCGCGATCGGCGTGGCGAGCGCCGGCGCCGGCGGGGCGATCGCGAGCGTGCTCTATCCGTTCCTGCCCGGTTCGCATTACCAGTGGATCGCCCGCCTGCTCGGCATCATCGTGCTCGGCGGGATGGGCAGCCTGCCCGGGGCGGTGATCGGCGCGCTCTGCCTCGGGGTCGCCGAGCTCATGACGGTCACGTACATCGGCCCCGAGTGGGCAACCGGCGTCCCGTACGTCTTCGTGTTCATCGTGCTGCTGCTGCGGCCGCAGGGTATCCTCGGCACGCGCCTCAGACAGGACGTGGCGACGGCATGACGGAACAGGCCGTAGCCGAAGGGACGCTCAAGGGCGGAGGGGCGCCGCCGTCGCGGGCGGTGTCGCAGGCGCTCCGCTCGCCGTGGACGGCGGTGACCGTCGTCGCGATCCTGCTGGTGGGGGTCTTCCCGGTCCTCTCCGACGACCTCTACTACCAGAACATGATCATCCTCTCGATGGTGTTCGCCATCGGGGCGGTGGGCCTGAACATCATCACCGGCTACGCCGGCTACATCTCGCTCGGTCAGGGCGCGTTCGTCGGGCTGGGCGCCTACACCGTCGGCATCTGTGTGAGCGACATCGGCGGGTCGCCGTGGGTCTGGGTACCGGTCGCGGGACTGCTGGCGGGAGCGATCGCGGCGCTTCTCGGCGTGGTCGCGATGCGCGCGCGCGGTCACGCCTTCGTGATCCTGACGATCGCCTTCCTGTTCCTCGTGCAGCTGCTCGCGACGAACTGGGACGAGCTCACGAACGGCACCGGCGGCATCACCCTGCCGATCCCGACCTGGAGCGTCGAATATCAGTTCTGGCCCTTCTACTACTCCCTGATGGGCCTGCTGGCGGTGTCGCTCCTGGTCTCCTGGTGGATCAGGCGCAACAAGTTTGGCATGGGCCTGATCGCGATTCGCGAGGACGAGGACAAGGCGGCCACCGTCGGCATCAGCACCCCGACGTACAAGATCCTGGCGTTCGTGGCCAGCGCCGTCTTCGTCGGCATGGCGGGCGGCGTGTACGGCTACTACATCTCGTTCATCGACCCGCTCGGCATGTTCAACATCCTGCTGAGCGTCCAGATCATCCTGTCGCTGCTCCTCGGAGGTCGCGCAACGCTCTGGGGACCTGTGCTCGGCGCGTTCATCATCGAGTGGCTCAACGAAACGAGCAACAACGAGTTCGGCGGCGGCAACGCGCGGCTCCTCATTTTCGGCGGGCTGCTCGGGCTGGTCGTGCTGTTCCTGCCGCGGGGCATCATCCCGACCGCCCAGCGCTGGATCGAGCGCTGGCGCAACCGCGGCGAGGCCGGCCTCGCGGGCGAGCGCCTCACCGACATCGACCTGCGCGAGCGCGAGGCGCCGGCTACAACAGCGCCTGCGAAGTCAGCCGAGCCGCTGCTCGAGGTCAAGGGCCTCGAGAGGCACTTCGGCGGGGTGCGCGCCGTGGACGGCGCCTCGTTCGCTGTTCCGGAGGGGTCGATCACGGCGCTGATCGGCCCGAACGGCTCGGGCAAGACCACGATTTTCAACCTGATCGGCGGCACGATGGCGTCGCAGGCCGGCGAGGTCTGGTTCGACGGCCGGCGTATCGACGGCATGCCGCCGTGGGGCCGCGCGCACCTCGGTCTCGGACGGACGTTCCAGATCACGCGGCTGTTCCGGGAGATGACCGTGCTCGAGAATGTTGTGGCGCCGCTGCGCGAGTTCCACCTCGGGCTCCTGAATGCCAACGCCGTGTCGGGCCGCGAGGCCCGGCGCGCCGAGGAGCTGCTCGACTTCGTCGGGATGCGCAAGTACCGCGACGTGCGGGCGTCCGATCTCTCCTTTGGCCAGCAGAAGCTCGTCGAGCTCGCTCAGATCCTGATGCTGGATCCGAAGCTGGTCATGCTCGATGAGCCCGCAGGAGGCATCAACCCGACTCTGATCGAGCGAATCGGCGAGATGATCCGCGAGCTCAATGCGCGCGGCAAGACGTTCCTGATCGTCGAGCACAACATGCCGTTCGTGCTCGGCCTGTGCAACCCGGTGCTCGTCCTCGCGCGCGGGCAGAAGATTGCGAGCGGAACCCCCGACGAGATCCAGCGTGACCCCAAGGTCCTCGACGCCTACCTCGGCGAGGACTTCCGCCTCGAGCAGCCGGTGAAGACGTGACTCAGAGGGGAGGCTGCACGCGATGCTGAAAGTGAGCGGCGTGTACGCAGGCTACGGCGGCGGGGACGTGCTCCAGGGCGTCGATCTGGACGTGCCCGCGGGCTCGGTCTGCTGCATCGTCGGCCCCAACGGCGCCGGCAAGTCGACCGTGCTGCGCGCCGTGAGCGGCCTGCTGGCGTGCCGGCAGGGCGAGATCGAGCTCGAGGGGAAGTCGCTGAACGGCCTGCACCCGTCGCGGATACTCGCCCTCGGCGTGTCACAGGTGCCCCAGTCGGACGCGCTGTTCCCGGGCTTGACTGTCAAGGAGAACGTGCTGATGGGCGCGTACATCCAGCGGCGCGACAAGAAGCTCCTCCAGAATCGCTACGACTCGGTCGCGGAGCTTTTCCCGGTGGTCCGGGAGCGCGCCGACGACCGCGCAGGCAACCTGTCGGGCGGACAGCGCCGGATGGTCGAGTTCGCGCGGTCGCTGATGCTCGAGCCGAAGCTCGTGCTGCTCGACGAGCCGTCGCTCGGGCTCGACCCGAAGGCGCTCGCGCACGTGCGCGACTCCGTGAACGTGATGATGGACGCCGGCAAGACGATCCTGCTCGTGGAGCAGAACGTACGCTTTGGGCTGCGGCTCGCGAAGCAGGGCGTGGTGATGGAGAGCGGTCGCGTCCTGCTCACCGGCGAGGCCGGCGCGGTGCTAGACAATCCCGAAATGGCCGCGCTTTACTTCGGCGGCAGCGTCGAGCGCGCGAAGCAACAGGACGACAAGCCCGTGGCGCGGGCGTGAGCGGCGTCCTGTGGGCGACCGCCTCCGGGATAGGGTTCGGGCTCTTCCAGAGCATCAACCGGCGGGCGATCCGGGGCATCGAGGACCCGTATGTGTCCACGTTCCTCCAGCTCTCCGTGGCCACCGCGGTGCTGGTGCTGGCGAGCGTCGCCTCCGAGGACCTGAGCCAGCTCGGCGAGGCGAGCGGCGAGGCGATCGCGATCTTTGCGCTTGCCGGGATCATCCACTTCGTCCTCGGCTGGCTGCTCCTCAACGTGAGCCAGGCGCGCATCGGCGCGTCGCGTACGGCGCCGCTGATCACCCTCACGCCGCTGTTCGGGGTCGCGCTCGCGGCGGTGGCCCTCGGCGAGCTGCCGAGCGCCGCCGCGTTTGCGGCGATCGCGCCGATCGTCGTCGGGGCGTGGCTGCTCGCAAGCCGAGGCAGCGGCCGGGTCGCGATCGAGCGCGACTCGATCTTCGCCTTCGGCACGGCGTTCATGTGGGCGCTCAGCGCGGTCCTGACGGTGGAGGCGCTCGAGGGGCTCGACTCGCCGCTGCTCGGGGTGACGCTGGGGCTGCTGGCAGCCACGGCAGTGCTCGGCGGCGCGCTGCTCGCGCGCGGATCATTGGGGGCGATCCGCTCGATCGCCCGCAACACGCTGACGCTCAAGCTGGCGGCCGCCGTGTTGGTGGCGTTCGCCACCTGGTTCCGGCTGCTGGCGCTCGGCGAGACCGACGTGGCCGTGGTCTTGGCCACGAACCTCGTTGGCGTGCCGATCACGATGGTGCTCGCTCCGATGATGGTGGGCCGTCACGTCGAGGAGGCGAATGCCCGCGTGTGGCTCGGCGGGCTGCTGGTGGTGGCCGGTGTCCTCGCACTCGTGGCGATCGAGGGGTGACCGCATGACCCGGGGAGCGGACGCATGACTTTCGACGTACATGCCCACGTGGTGGTGCCCGAGATCACCCGTGACGCCGACCCGAGCGAGGGCTGGCGGCCGCGTGTGTTCCGGGACGCGGACGGCAACCAGGTCGTGGAGACCGGCGGCAGGGAGATCAGGGCGGCGATCGCGGAGTTCGTGGACGTGGAGGGCATCCTGGCGGCGCAGGACGAGGCGGGGGTCGAGCGCGTGCTGCTCTGTCCGTGGGTGCCGCTGCTCTTCTACGACGCCGACCCGGACGAGGGACTGCGCAGGGCGCGCATCCAGAACGACGCCCTTGCGGGGCTGGTGCGGCGTTACCCGGAGCGCGTGGCGGCGCTCGGCGCGCTGCCGCTCCAGGACCCCGAGCTCGCGGCCGGCGAGCTTCCCGCGCTGATGGCGGGCGGGCTGCTGAAGGGCGTGGAGGTGGCGGCGAGCGTGCGCGGCGTGTTTCTTGGCGACGACCGCTTCGAGCCCTTCTGGGCGGCGGCGGAGCGCACGGGGGCGCTCGTATTCGTCCACCCCACCACGCGCGGCTTCGACTCGCCCGCCTTCCGGGACTACTACCTGTGGAACACGGTGGCCAACCCGCTCGAGACGGCCACCGCCGCCGCGCACATGGTGGTGGCCGGCGTGATGGAGCGCCATCCCGGACTGCGAGTGCTGCTCGCGCACGGCGGCGGCGCGCTGCTCGCCGTGCGCGGCCGCATGCGCCACGCCCACGGCTTCCAGCCGCAGGCATCGGCGCGTCTGCGGGAATCCCCCGAAGACTCCATCAGGCGCTTCTACTTCGACACGCTCACCCACGACGATGCGCTGTTGCGCGCGCTGATCGACTACGTCGGGGCCGGCCGCGTGATGCTCGGCTCCGACTACCCGTTCGACATGGGCGACGCGCGGCACGTGGACACCGTGCGAGCGCTGGGGCTGGAGCCGGGAGTGGAGGCCGCCATCCTCGCCGGCAACGCGGAGCGCCTGCTCGGGCTGGAGCACGCGCGCAGAGAGGAGACGGTGAGATGACTCAGAGCGCCGACGTGGTGGTCGCGGGAGGCGGCCACAACAGCCTGATCACGGCCGCGTACCTCGCGAAGGCCGGCTACGAGTGCGTCGTCCTCGAGGCACGCGCGATACCGGGAGGGGGCGCCGCCACCGAGGAGCTGCTCGGGCCCGGCTACAAGATCGACTCCTGCTCGACCGGCCACACGATCATCCGCGTGAACCCGCTGCTGATGCAGGACGAGCTGGGGCTTCACGCCGACTACGGGCTCGAGTACCTCGAGCCGGACCCGGTCGGGCACGTGGCATTCCCGGACGGAGAGCAGCTCACGATGTGGCTCGACCTCGACCGCACCTGCGAGGAGATCGCCCGCTTCTCGACCAAGGACGCGGAGGCCTACCGGCGGATGATCGGCGAGTACGACGAGGTCAAGGGGATCTTCGGTCGCGCCCGGGTCACCCCGCCGGGCTTCGGCCCGTCGCTCGAGGAGCTGCTGCTCGAGCACCCACGCGGGCGGATCTGGCTGCGGCGCCATGCGATCTCGGCTTGGGATGTGATCCGGCGCGAGTTCGAGGAACGCCACGTGCGGGCGTTCATGATCTGGCAGGCCTTCCAGACGCTCGTGCCCGTGGACGCCGCGGGCTCGGGGATCAACGCCTACTCGATCATCTTCGGCCGGCAGGGCCGCAGCTGGTCGATCCCGCGCGGCGGCTCGGGGGCGCTGACGGAGGCGCTCACGCGCTTCCTCGAGGATCACGGATCGACCGTCCTCTGCGACAGGCAGGTGTCCCGGCTCGTGATCGAGGACGGGCGCTGCACCGGCGTCGAGACCGAGGACGGGGAGCGCTACATGGCCGGGCGCGCGGTGCTGTCCACAATCCATGTCAAGCAGCTGGTGGACATGGCGCCGCCCGAAGCCTGGGGCGAGGAGTTCGTGTACGGCGCGGAGACCTACGACGTCGGAATGTCCGGCATGGCCTCCTACCTGGCCACCGACGCCGCTCCCGAGTTCGTTACGCCTGACGGCCCGCGGGCCGCCGTCTCGGCCGGGACGGTGGGCTGGCCGGAGGAGGTGCTCGCGCTGGGTCGCACGGCGCGCGACGGGCGCCCCCACGACGACGGCGTGCCGTGGCTGCTCGTAGCCGCGCCGACGCTCGTGGACCCCTCCCGGGCCCCGGAGGGGCACCACACGGTCAAGCTGCTCACCCCGCAGACCTGGGACCTGCCCGAGGGGGTGGGGAGCTGGGACGATCACAAGGAGACGCTGTTCCGGCGCCAGCTCGAACACGTGCGCCGCTTCGTCCCGGCGCTCTCGGACGAGCACATCCTCAGCTCGTACGTCAAGAGCCCGGTGGACATCGAGCGATCGAACCAGCACATGATCCGGGGGGCCTTCCACGGCGGGGATCGCAGCTACGCGTTCAGCGGGAAGAACCGGCCGGTGCCCGGCTGGGCAGCTCACCGCATGCCGATCCCCGGCCTCTACCAGACCGGCGGCACCACGAGCGTGGGCGGCTCGGTCACAGGCGTGCCCGGCCGCAACGCGGCGATGGTGATGCTGAGCGACCTCGGCCACGACCCGGAGGAGGTGATGGCCGGTGCCGGACGTGCGCGTGCAGGCAGCCATTGAGCACTGGGCCCCGCGCTTCGTCCAAGCGGGGGTCGACTACAACGACTTCGTGGCCACCACGGCAGAGCTGGAAAGCTGGGACGACTGGCTCGACGCCTGGTGTGGCAACGCGGACATGCACGCGGGGCTCGCCGAGGAGGCCGCCGCCAAGGGACGGCGCCTCAGCGCCGGCGAGGCCTGGGCCCGAGCGACGGTGGGCTACCACTTCGCCAAGTTCGTCTGGGTGGTGGACCCCGATCGCAGCCGCGCCGCCGCCGACAGGGCGGTGGCCGCGCTGGCGAAGACCCACGAGTTCCTCGACCCGGACGCCGAGCGCATCGAGGTCCCGCTCGACGGCGGCCGTGTGGTGGGGAACCTGCGCCGTCCCGCCGGCGATGGGCGGCCGCCGCTCGTGCTGCTCGTGCCCGGGCTCGACTCGACCAAGGAGGAGTTCTTCAAGCTCGAGAACGTCTTCCTCCACCGCGGGATGGCCACGCTCTCGATCGACGGCCCCGGCCAGGGCGAGTCGGGCTACGAGCTGCCCATCCGCGCCGACTACGACGTCGCCGTGGGCGCGGTGCTCGACGCGGTCGCCGGGCGCGCGGACGTGGACCTCGACAGGGTCGGCCTGCTCGGGGTGAGCCTCGGCGGCTACTACGCGCCGCGCGTGCTGGCATTCGAGCCGCGCGTGAAGGCGGGCGTCGCGCTGAGCGGCCCCTACCGGTTCAGCGACATCTGGGACGAGCTCCCGCCGCAGACGCGGGAGACCTTCGTGGCGAAGTCGTTCGCGAAGGACGACGAGGAGGGGCGCGCCAAGGCGGCCGAGCTCGACCTGACCGCGGTGGCCGAGCGCATCCGGCAGCCGTTCCTGGCGATAACCGGAAGGCTCGACCGCCTGATCCCCTGGAAGCAGAGCGAGCGGGCCGCCCGGGAGGCGCCGAACGGCACCTTCCTGCTGCACGAGGACGGCAACCACGGCTGCGCGAACGTGCCATACAAGACGCGCCCGGTGGCGGCGGACTGGCTTCGCGAGCAGCTCGGATGAGCGCCGTCGCGATCGTGGGCACCGGCATGTGGGCGCCGCGCCTGGCGGCGGCCGCGGAGCGGGCGGGGCTGGAGCTCGTCACGTGCTTCAGCAGGGACGAGCGGCGCCGCGGGGAGTTCGCCAAGCGGTTCGGCTGTCACCCGGCCGCGAGCCTGGAGGAGGCGGTCGCGCACCCCCGCGTGGAGGGCGTGCTGCTCGTGACGCCGAACGACGTGCACGAGGAGCAGGCGCTGGCGTGCGCCGAGCAGGGGCGCCACGTGTTCGTCGAGAAGCCGATCGCGGACAGCGTCGAGGCGGGAGAGCGGATGCGAATCGCGTGCGCGGAGGCCGGCGTGACGCTCATGGTCGGCCACGCCTTCCGCCGGCTCGGCGCCGCGCGAGGCGTCAAGCAGCTCCTGGACGACGGAGCGCTTGGGCGCGTGGTCCTGGCGGAGGCGAACATGTCGCTCCCCGGCTCCTTCAGGCCCGAGGCCTGGCGTGCGCAGCGGGAACGCAATCCGGGCGGCCCGATCATGCAGCTCGGGATTCACCACATTGACACGCTGGCCTACTGGCTGGGACCCGTCCGAAGCGCGTCCGGTCGCTTCGCGCACGTCCATGCCGGGGCCGACATCGACGACGTGGGCGTCGTGACGCTCGAGCTCGAGTCCGGCGCGCTGGCCACGCTGACGGGCAGCTACGTCTCGCCGAAGACCTTTTCGTTGCGGCTGTTCGGCACCGAGGCAGTACTCGACTACCGCACCGACTTCTCGGTCTGGCCGGACGCGGCGGCGCTCGACGGCGTGACCACCCTCACCCTCGCCGGCGAGCCTGTCCGGTTCGACGAGCGTGACATGCTCGCGGAGGAGCTCGCCGAGTTCGGTCGCTGCATCCGCGGCGAGGCCGAAGCTGAGACCGGCGCCGCCGAGGGCATGGCCGCCCTCGCCGCCGTGCTACAGGCGCTCGAGAGTCACGCGGAGGTCGTGGGCTGATGCGCCAGAGGCCGCGCTTCGAGGACGGATGGCAAGCGGAGCCGGCCTGAGCGCCGGGCGGCTCGTCGGGCGCCCGGTCCGCCGCCGGGAGGACGAGCGCATCCTGCGCGGGATGACGCGCTACCTCGACGACATCGACCCGCCCGGGGCGGCCCACGTGGCGTTCGTGCGCAGCCCGTTCGCCCACGCACGCATCCGCGGAGTCGAGGTTCCCGAGGATCTGGAGCACGCGCTGGGGGTGTTCACCGCCGCCGACCTGGAGGGGCGGGTAAGCGACCTGCCGGTGCAGGGCTTCGAGGGCGGGCGGGTTTCCGCCGAGGGCCATCCGGTGCTCGCCGGGCGGGAGGTGCGTTACGCGGGGCAGCCGGTGGCGGCGGTGCTGGCGGGTTCGCGTGCCGCCGCGGAGGACGCGGCCGAGCTGATCGAGGTGGACTACGAGCCGCTCGAGCCGGTGCTTGACGCCCGCGGCTCGGACGTGACGCTGAGCCACTGGCACAAGCGGAGCGGCGATGTGGCCACCGCCTTCGGCACGGCCGCCCACGTCGTGCGCGCGAGTCACTCGCTGCCCCGGCTCGCGCCGGTCCCGATGGAGACGCGCGGGGCCATTGCCTCCTACGACGCAGCGGAGGACATGCTCACCGTCTGGGTGTCGGCACAGGACAGCCACCGCCAGCTGGCCGGCCTGGCTGCGGTCTTCAACCGCCCGGAGGAGTCCATCCACGTGATCGTCCCGGATGTCGGCGGGGCCTTCGGGAGCAAGGGCGCGCCCGCGCCGGAGACCATGCTCGTGGCCGCAGCGGCGATCACGAGCGGCCGGACCGTCAAGTGGGCCGAGGATCGGGAGGAGAACCTGATCGCGTCCTACCAGGGGCGTGGCATGGAGGCCGAGGTCGAGCTGGCGCTGGACGCCGAGGCGAACATGCTCGCAGTGCGCGCGCGTATCTGGGCGGACCTCGGCGGCTACCTGATGCCGACCACCGCGATCCCACCTCACACCACCGCGATGCTCATGTGCGGCGTCTACGACATCCAGGCGGCCGACGTCGAGCTCCTCGGCAGGCGCACGAACAAGGTTCCCACCGGCCCCTACCGCGGCGCCGGACGCCCGGAGGCGGCCTACTTCGTGGAGTGCACGGTGGACGTCGCGGCGCGTGAGCTCGGCGTCGACCCCCTGGAGCTGCGCCGCCGCAACCTCATCGGAGAGTTTCCGTACCGGACGGCGCTCGGCTGGACCTACGACTCTGGCGACTACGCGCGCTGCCTCGAGCTGGCGGCGGAGCTCGTGGAGCCCGAGCACAGCTCCGACGATCAGCGAGTGGTGGGCACCGGCTTCGGCATGTACGTGGAGCGCGCCGGCGGGCTGTTCGAAACCGCCGACGCCGAGCTGCAGGCCGACGGCAGGCTGCTCGTGCGAAGCGGTTCCTCGCCGCATGGTCAGGGGCACGACACGACCTTCGCGCAGCTGGCGGCCGAGCGGCTCGGCGTGGATCTCGAGGACGTGGAGCTGCGCTTCGGCGACTCGAAGGAGGTGCCGCGTGGCGTCGGCACGTTCGCGAGCCGCTCTGTCGCGATGGGCGGCTCGGCCCTCGTCCAGGCGGTCGATGGCGTGAAGCGAAGTTGCCTGGCCGCGGCCGCGCGGCTGCTCGACGTCGACGAGGCCGAGCTCGAGTGGGGGGATGGCGGCCGTGTCTCCGCGTCGGACGGGCGGATCGTGACGCTGCGCGAGCTGGCCGCCGTCGAGCGGGGGATCCAGGCGAGCGCACGCTTCGAGTCCGACCTGGTCTTCTCGTCGGGCGCCTACGCGGCCGTCGTCGAGATCGAGCGCGCCACGGGAGGGCTGCGGGTGCTGCGGCTGGCGGCGGTCGACGACGCCGGGACGATCGTCAACCCGCTGCTCGCCGAAGGCCAGGTGATCGGCGGCAGCGCGCAGGGACTCGGCCAGTGCCTTGTCGAGGAGGCCGCCTACGACGAGGAAGGCAACCCGACGTTCGCCTCGTTCGTCGGCTACTCCCTGATCACCGCCGCGGAGATGCCGCCGGTCGCGGCGGCGTTCGTGGAGTCGCCCTCGCCGCTCAACCCGCTGGGGGCCAAGGGGATCGGCGAGGGCGGCGCAATCGGAACGCCTGCGGCGGTGGCGAATGCGGTGGCCGCCGCGCTCGGCGGAGTGCGCGTCGACCCCCCGTTCAGCGACGACAAGCTCTGGCTGGCACTGCGCGGGCAGGCCTCGTGAAGCCGCCTCCGTTCGAGTACCGCGCCCCGGCCTCGGTCGACGAGGCGCTGGCGCTGCTCGGGGAGGACAGCGCCGTCCTCGCCGGCGGCCAGAGCCTGCTTCCGCTGCTCAACCTGCGGCTCGCACGACCCGCGCTCGTGGTGGACATCAACGGCATCCCGGAGCTCGACTACATCCGCAGCGACGACGGCCGGCTGCGGATCGGAGCGATGACTCGGCAGGCGGCGCTCGAGCGCTCCGAGCCGGTCCTACGGCGCTGGCCGCTGCTGCATGCCGCGGTGCGGCTCGTCGGGCATCCGCAGATCCGCAGCCGCGGGACCGTTGGCGGCTCGGTCGCGCACGCCGACCCCGCCGCCGAGCTGCCGGTGGCGCTCACCGCGCTTGGCGCGCGCTTCCACCTGCGCTCGCCGAGCGGCGCCCGCGTGCTGGAAGCCTCGGAGCTCTTCCTCGGCCCCCTGTACACCGCGCGCGAGCCGGACGAGCTGCTCGTAGAGGTGGAGGTGCCCGAGCAGCCCGAAGGTGGGGGCTGCGGCTTCGCGGAACGCGCGCGCACCCACGGTGACTTCGCAACAGCCGGCGCGGCCGCGGTGATAGCTCCCGGCGGGTATGCGGGCATCGCACTGCTGGGTGCGGGCCCCGTGCCCGCGCGTGCCGAGGCGGCCGAGCGGGCGCTGGCCGGCGGCGCCGAGCCGCGCGAGGCCGCCGCGCTGGCGGCCCAGGGCGTGGAGGACGAGCACCGCCGCGCCCTCTGCGCGGAGCTGGCGCGGCGCGCGATCGAGGAGGCGATGGCGTGAGGATCAGTGTGGAGGTCAACGGGCGGGCGTACGAGGGCGAGGTCGAGGCGCGCACCCTCCTCTCCGACTTCCTCCGCCACGGCGCCGGCCTGACGGGCACCAAGGTGGGCTGCGAGCAGGGCGTGTGCGGCGCATGCACCGTCCAGCTCGACGGCGAGGCCGTGCGCTCGTGCCTGATGCTGGCGGTCCAGGCCAACGGTCGCGCGCTCACGACGGTGGAGGGGCTGGCGGGCGAGGGCGGCCTGCACCCGCTCCAACGCGCGTTCCACGAGGCGCACGCGCTTCAGTGCGGGTTCTGCACCCCGGGGTTCCTGATGTCGATGGATGCCTTCATCCGCGAGCACCCGGACGCGGACCGGGAGCAGCTGCGAGAGGCGCTCGCCGGGAACCTCTGCCGTTGCACGGGCTACCTCGCAATCATCGAGGCGGTGGAGCACGCGGCGCGCGAGATGAGGGGGGCCTGATCTTCAACGAGATCGAGCGCGTGGGGTTTGCCGGTCTCGGCGCGATGGGCGCCGGCATCGCGCGGCGACTGCTCGATTCCGGCTACGACGTCGTCGGCTGGAACCGCACCAAGGAGCGGGCCCAGCCCCTGTTGGACGCCGGCATGGGCTGGGCCGACACGCCGCGCGAGCTGGCGGCATCCGTCGACGTGCTGTTCACGATGCTGACGAACACCGCGGCGATCGAGGCCACCGCCGAGGGCCCGGACGGCATGCTTGCCGGGCTGGCCATCGGCCACATCTGGGCGGACATGAGCACGATCGCACCGGACGCCAGCGTCGCGCTCGCCGAGCGCGTGCGCGCGACCGGCGCTTGGTTCCTCGACTGCCCGGTGTCCGGCAGTCCCGCCACGCTCGCCGCCGGGGAGATGTCGGTGATGGTCGGCGGCGAGCGCGCGGCGTTCGAGCACCTCGCGGAGCTGCTGCACGCCATCGGACCCAAGGTCACGTACATCGGCCCGAATGGCCAGGCGATCCTCACGAAGGTCGCGATCAACCTCGCGCTCGTGGTCTCGGTCACGGCGCTCGCCGAGGGCGTAGCGATGGCCGAGAAGGCGGGAGTCGACCGGGCCGCTGTGGTGGACGCGGTGCTCAAGAGCGTGATCGCATCGCCGGTGCTCGGCTACCGCGCGCCGCTCCTCGTCGATGACACGGACGTGTTCGCGGACGTCGAGCTCCAGCAGAAGGACCTCGTGCTCGCCCAGGAGCTCGCGCGGCGGCTCGGGGTGGCGCTCCCCACCTGCGCGGCCACGAGCGAGATGCTGAACGCCGCGCGCAGCTCCAGGCGGGCCGACCGCGACTTCATCGTCAGCGTCCACGAGGCGTACCGCCGCATGGGAGGGATGGAGTGACCGCAAAGCCCTACCGCACGACCATCGACGAGGTCCCGCTGGAGGAGGGCCTGCGCGAGGACGAGGGCTGGATCGACATGCGGGTCCAGTTCCTCATCGACGAGCGCACGGCTGGATCGAAGACGTTGGTGGTGGGCCGGACGGTGCTGCCGCCGGGCGCGCGGCACGAGCGCCACCGCCACCCCAACTGCAACGAGTTCCTGGTCGTGGTCAGCGGTCACGGCGAGATATACACGGACGAGGGCAGCGAGCCGTCAAGGGCCGGCGATGTGGTGTTCACTCCCGCCGGCCACTGGCACGGGTTCAACAACACCTCGGAGGAGGACGTGCTCCTGATCTGGGGGTGGGAGGGCGCCGGCTCGCTCGACGCGGCCGGCTACGAGCTCCCCGGGGGCGCCTGAGCTCGCAGCCCGAGGAGCCCTGGGCGGCTGAGCGCCTGCGCCCTCACATCATGATGCGGCCGCCGGCCACGTCCAGCGTCACGCCGGTCATCCAGCGGGACGAGTCGGACGCCAAAAACAGCGCTGCGAGCGCCGGGTCCTCGGGAGCGCCGATCGTCCCGAGCGGCGACATGGCGGCGATGCTCGCCCGCCGCTCCTCGTCCAGCACGCCCTTCACGCGCTCGGTCAGGATCGTGGCCGGTGCGAGCACGTTCACGCGCACGCCGTGGGGGCCGAGCTCTAGCGCCGCGTGCCGGCTCAGCATCATGATGCCCGCCTTCGCGGCCGCGTACGACGCGGTGAGCTTGATGTCGAGGAAGCGGGCGGCGTTCGAGGCCATCGTCACGATCGAGCCGTGGCCGCGCTCGACCATCCCGGGCGCCAGCTCCCTAAGCGTGAGGAAGGTGCTCGTCAGGTTCGACTCGACGACGCGGTTCCACTCCTCGAGCTCGGTCTCGAGCAGCGGGGTGCGCGCGCCGAAGCCCCCCGCGAACGCGAACAGGAGCTCCGCCGGACCGAGGCTCTCCTCGACATCGGCGCGCAGGCGCGCGGCGCCCTCCGGCGTGGTGAGATCGGCCGCGAGTCCCACCGCGTCGGCCGCCCCGGCGCTGCGCGTCTCGGAGGTCACGCGCTCGATCGACTTCGGGTCGCGTCCGCACACGGCTACGCGCGCGCCATTGTGGCCGAGCAGCACGGAGGTGGCGGCCCCGATGCCCTTCGAGCCGCCTGTCACCACCGCCACCTTGTCCGCCAGGTCCGGGTACGTGGGGATGCTCGCCTGTCCGCCGTTCGCGGGGGTCCGGCCGGCGTCGCTCACGTGAGCATCCTCTGATCCATGGGATGCAGCGTGAAGATCACGGGACCGTCGGGGCCCACGAGCACGTTCTCTTCGAGCCGCACCGTCTGCTGGAGCCCGGGATGGCCCGCGAACGTCTCGATCGCGAAGTACATGTTCTCCTCGATCTGCGCCGGATAGTCGAGTGAGTACGCGCGCGAGACCCACATCCCCTCGTACAGCGAGAGGCCGATCGAGTGCGCGAACTGCTGGAGGCTCACGCTGCCGTAGCGGTCGTCGTCGTACTCCGGGAACTTCGAGGCCACGTCGGCGGTGGTGTTGCCGGGCCGGAGCTCCGCGAGCGCCTCGTAGAGGGAGCCGTGGCACTCCTGGTAGAGCCTCTTGATCTCATCGCTGGGCTCCGCGTCCACCAGGAAGCAGCGCACGAAGTCGATGAAGTAACCGCCCGGCCCGACCGCGTTGATGTCCACGATCACGAGGTCGCCCTGGCGGATCAGCTTGTCGGTGTGCCAGCGCCGATACGGGCTCGTGTTGCCGCCCGAGGCGACGATGATGTCGTAGACGAAGTCGGCCCCCTCCGCATAGAAGAACTCGTTGACCTTCGCGGTGATGTCCGCCTCGCGGATGCCCGGCTTCAGCCACTCGTTCTGAATCTTCCACATCGCGGCGTCCCCGAGCGACGAGCTGATCTTCAGCAGCTCGATCTCGTCCGGCGTCTTCACCCGCCGCGCCTTCGACATCGCCGGCCAGGCGTTCACGAGCTCGAGTCCGCGCTCCCGGAATGCCTGCATCGAGCTCATGTCGGCGGTGTCGATCCCGATGCGCTCCTTCTCCACACCCGCTTCGCGCAGCACCTCCAGCACCGAGTCCGCCATGCGGCCGACCATCATCGGCTCGGCGCCCTCCGCCCAGCGCCAGGTGAATGCCGGGCGGATGTTCCCGTTCAGCCAGGGGGCGTCGAGCTTCGAGCACTCGAGGTCGGAGCCGACGGTCTCGAAGAGCACCGGGTCGCCGTCACGCGGAAGGACCGCGTAGCGGATGAAGATGTTGTGCTTCCAGTTGCCCTGGAACGTGCCCGTGACATAGCGGATGTTCTCGCCTACGAACATGATCAGCCCGCCCAGGTCGTGCTCCTCCATCGCTGCGCGCGCGCGCGCGAGGCGGTCTCGGCGCAGGCGATCGTGGTCCACGCGCTGCTGCCAGTCCGTGGACGTCTGGCTGTACAGGCGGCGCGGGTCCGTGTGGTGCGGGCGCTGGATGAACCCGGTGTCGAGCTCGTAGTCGCGCGGAGCGGCGCGCTCGGCGCGGTCGCTGATGCTCATTTCGTGCTCCTCCCTACGTGGTTTGAAAGCACCCCGATTCCTTCGACCTCGACCTCCACGGTGTCGCCCGGAGCGAGGAAGACAGGCGGGGTGCGGAAGGCGCCCACGCCCCACGGGGTCCCGGTGAGGACCAGGTCGCCCGGCTCGAGCGTGACCGCGCGCGAGAGGAAGCTCACGATCTCGCCGACCCCGAAGATCATCTCGGCGGTGGTCGAGTCCTGCATCGTCTCGCCGTTTACGCGCGCGGCCAGGCGCTTTTGCTGAGGGTCGCCGAACTCGTCCGGCGTCACGACCACCGGGCCCAGCGGGCAGAACGTGTCGATGCTCTTCGCGCGCACCCACTGCTTGTCGGCGAACTGCAGGTCGCGTGCGCTCACGTCGTTGGCGGCCGTGTAGCCGAATATCGCGTCGATCGCCTCGCGCTCGCTCGCGTGCCTCACCCGGCGCCCGATCACCACCGCGAGCTCGACCTCCCAGTCCACCTGCTCGGTCAGCCCGTTGGGCCACTCGATCGCGTCGTCGGGGCCGAGGAGCGACGACGGGAACTTGGCGAAGATGAGCGGCCGCTCGGGCGCCTCCGCTCCGGTCTCGCGACAGTGGTCGCGGTAGTTGAGCCCCACGCAGGCGATCTTCGACGGGGCGTGCAACGGCGCGTCCAGCATCCCGGGCTCGAGCGCTTCGGCGCCCTCGAGCGCCGCGCCCGCCGCGGCGCGCGCAGCCTCGACGCCGGCGGGCCCGGCCGCGATCAGGCCCTGCATGCTGTCGATCCCGGCGAGGTGGCCGTGGAGTGCCGCCACCCGCTTGCCCTCCACGACGGCAAGTGAATGTTCGTGACCCCGCAGCTGCGCCAGACGCATCCCGGGGAACCCTCCCCACCGGCGGGCCCCTGCGCAAGTCCTACTTGGCGCGCTCGCTATAGGCATCATCTATGGACATGAGCAGCTATCGCCGGATGGCCTACTGGCTCGCGGTGGTCGAGGAGGGCTCGTTCAGTCGCGCCGCGGCGCGCATGCACGTGAGCCAGCCGTCGCTGTCGCAGCAGGTGCGGGCGCTCGAGCGCGAGGTCGGCGGCGCGCTCCTCGAGCGCCTGCCGCGCTCGGTGCGCCTGACGGCGGCGGGAAAGGCGTTCCTGCCGCACGCTCAGACCGCCGTGCGGGCCGCGGATCGCGCAACCCATGCCGCCCGCGGCGCGCTCCAGCTCGAGACCGGCGAGCTCGAGATGAGCACGGTCCGCTCGATCGCCGCGGGGATCCTGCCCGACGTGATCCAGTCGTGGC
This sequence comes from Thermoleophilaceae bacterium, assembly GCA_035645115.1. Classification (GTDB taxonomy): domain Bacteria; phylum Actinomycetota; class Thermoleophilia; order Solirubrobacterales; family Thermoleophilaceae; genus JACVRW01. Next base: position 22,390 of record DASQNF010000052.1, read on the forward strand.
GCCAGCGCCATCCGGGGACCTTCGTGCGGCTCCACGAGTTCACTCACCGGCGGCTCGCCGAGGACTCGGTGCGCGACGGTCTCAGCGACCTCGGCATCGGACCGCCGCCGCTGCAGTGGAGTGGCCCGGTCTGCCGCCTCGGCTGGGAGGAGTTCCTGGTGGTGCTGCCTCCGCAGGACTCGCTCGCGTCGCGAGGCAAGCTCCCGCTCGCCGCCCTCGCCGAGCGTGACTGGGTGATGTTCGAGCCCGGAAACGGGCTGCACGACCTGATCGCAACCGCCTGTGCGGCAGCGGGCTTTCGCCCGCGCCATGCGGTCCTCACGTCACAGGTCGAGACGGCCGCTCGGCTCGCGGCCGCCGGCGTGGGCCCGACCCTGGTTCCCGAGAACGTGATCCCCGACGGCCTCGAAGGCGCGCTCCTGCCGGTGGATCCGCCGCTGGGCCGCGAGCTGACGGTGTACGCGCGCGAGGACTGGGGGCCGCTCGGCAGCGCGTTCGTGGAGCTCGTCCGCGCGCGGCCGTGGCCAAAGCCGCCGGCCGGCGCGCTGGTGATCCCCTAGGCCCGGCCCCGCTCAGGCGCGGCTGCCGACCGCCACCAGGTACTCCATCTCGAAGCGCGCGGCGTCCGGCGTGCCGCGGTTCCACTCGTCGGCGAAGCGGTCGAGCGCCTCGTCGAACTCCGACTCCATCCCGTTCCGGCCCGCATTCGCGCGCGCGGAGATGGCCGGCCCGTAGCGCGTCCTGAAGTGCTCGGCGTAGTCGCCGGGGCGCTCGAAGGCCGTGATCTCGAGCACGTCGCGCTCGAGCGTGCTGAAGTCGACGCGCTGGCCGAACAGTTCGCGGAGGTGGCCCTCGCTGCCCCAGAGCGGCGGGGGTTGCGCGCCCGGGGGAGGCGGTGGGGCGAACGGGCCAATCGTGCGGAAAAGCGCGCCCAGCATCCCCTCGGGCGTCCAGCTCAGCAGTCCGATCGTGCCGCCCGTGCGGCAGACGCGAACGAGCTCGTCGGCCACCTCTTGATGATGCGGGGCGAACATCGCGCCGATCGCCGACATCACGACGTCGAAGGACTCGTCCTCGAACGGCAGGTGCTCGGCGTCGGCCTCGACCCACTCGAGCTCGGCCCCGTCGGCCTCGGCGCGCTTGCGACCGGCCTCGAGCAGCTCGGGCGTCAGGTCACTCGCGGTCACCTGCGCACCCCGCTGCGCGGCCGGAATCGACGCGTTGCCGGTGCCGGCGGCCACGTCGAGGACCCGCATCCCCGGGCCGATCTCGCAGGCCTCGACGAGCCGTGGGCCGAGCGGCAGCAGGAACGTCTCGACCATCGACGGGTAGTCGCCCGACGCCCACATCGCGCGGTGGCGGGCCTTCAGCTCTGAATCAGCGGCGCTCGAAGCCAAGATCTCCTCCGTTCCGGTTGAGGGCCGAGGCTATCTCGGCCGGTTCGCGGGGGCAAGCCCGAGCCGGCTCGCGGCCGGTCGCAGGCGGGTGGCAGGCCCGCGCTCCAGTAGGGTCCGGGCGCGGTGGCGACGCCGGCCGACGATCCCCTCGCGCTACGCGACAGGATCGCGGCGCTGGAGCAGACGGCCCGTGAGCTCGACGTTCCCCCGGCGCAGCGCGAGGCGCTCTGGTCCGCCGTCGGAGACCACGTGCTGGGCAATCTTGGCGACCTCGGCGAGGCTCGCGCGTACTCGCCCGATCCACTCGTCGACGGGGACGCCTTCGCCATCGACGAGGGGCCGGGCAAGATCGAGGACGCGCTCGAGACCATGCGCGTGGTCGAGCGCTCCGGGATCAACCAGACCTCCGGCGGGCACTTCGCGTACATCCCTGGCGGCGGGCTGTTCCCGTCCGCGCTCGGCGACCTCCTCGCGGACGTGGGCAACCGCTACTCCGGGGTCAACTTCGCCGCCCCGGCCGCAAGGCTGATGGAGCGGTCCCTCGTGCGCTGGATGGCCGATCTGGTCGGCTATGGCGAGAGCGCGGGTGGCGACCTCACCTCGGGGGCCAGCATCGCCAGCCTCGAGGCGATCGTCACCGCGCGCGACGCGCACGCGATCCGCGCCTCCGAGGTGCCGCGCAGCGTCGTGTACGTGACGGCACAGACGCACCACTGCATCGAGAAGGCGCTGCGCGTCGCGGGGCTCGAGGAATGCGTGGTGCGGCGAGTGGCGCTCGACGACGGGTTCCGCATGCGGCCCGACGCGCTCGACGCGCTCGTCGAGAGTGACGTCGCGGCGGGGCTGAGGCCCTGGCTCGTGGTCGCCACCGCCGGGTCCACCGACGTCGGTGCGGTGGACCCGCTCGCGTCGATCGCGGAGGTCGCACACGGGCGGCGCCTGTGGCTGCACGTCGACGCCGCCTACGGTGGGTTCTTCGTCCTGACCGAGCACGGACGGCGGATGCTGGCCGGCATCGAGGGCTCGCACAGCGTCGTGATGGACCCGCACAAGGGGCTCTTCCTTCCGTTCGGATCGGGCGCGCTGCTCGTTGGTGACGAGCATCAGCTCGCCCGGACGCACCGCTACAGCGCCAGCTACCTGAGCGACGCGCAGGCGTCCGACGGGGTCTACTCGCCGGCCGACCTGTCGCTCGAGCTCACCCGCCCGTTTCGGGCACCGCGGTTGTGGCTGCCGCTGAAGCTGTTCGGCCTGGCGCCCTTCCGGGCGGCGCTCGAGGAGAAGCTGCTGCTGGCCCGCTACTTCCACGCGCGGCTCTCGGAGCTTCCGGCGTTCAGCACCCTGACCCCGCCGGAGCTCTCGGTGGTCGCATTCCGGCTGTCCGTGGGAGGCGGGGACGAGCGCTCCCTGAACCGGCGCCTGCTGCAGGCGGTCAACGACGACGGCCGAGCGGTGATCTCCGCCACGGAGATCGGCGGCCGTTACACCCTGCGCACTGCGATCCTCCACTACCGCAGCCACCTCGCCGAGGTCGACGCGCTCCTCGACGTGCTCGCGGATCAGGCGGGGCGGCTGACGACGGCGTAGCCGGCTCCGCGACGCGGATTGACGCTCGTGCGCCGCAGCGCCGGTCGACTCTCGTTCTTTGCGCCGGGTCGCCCGGTCGCCTTCGCCCAGACGAGGGCTCTCAGGCCGCCGAGCGCTCCCAGGCCGGCCCGGCCTCGGCTGACGCCTCCTCCTCGGGCATCTGCTGGCCGGGCTGGGCCACAGCCCGTAACAGCAGGGCGCCGAGTGCTCCCGAGACCGCGAACACGGCAGCGACCAGGAAGGCCGCGTTGTAGCCGCCCGTGAGGGCGGCCAGCAGGCCGTCGCCCGAGTCGCGCAGGCGCTCGGTACGCCAGTCGGCGACGCTCACGAGCACTGCCAGGCCGAGCGCGCCGCCCATCATGAACGCCGTGTTGACGATGCCGGACGCGAGGCCGCTCTCGGTGGGCGCGACCTCGCCCATGGCGGCCAGCAGCAGCGGGTTGAAGGTGATGCCCCCGCCGATCCCCATCACGAGCATGCCGGGGAGCACGTCGACGACGAAGCTGCCGTCGACGGGCACCCGGGCGAACCACCCCAGCCCGATCGCAAAGCACGTGAGCCCACCCACGATCGGCGGCCTGACGCCGAAGCGCATGACCAGGCGATCGGACAGGGTGATAGAGCCGGCGGCCATGATCAGCGTCGAGGGCAGGTACGCGAGCCCGACCTCCAGCGGGCTGTAGCCGAGCACGAGCTGGAGGTAGAGCGCCGATAAAAAGAACCACCCGAACATCGATCCCGCCAGCATCACTCCCACGACGTTCGCCACCGAGACGTTGCGCAGGCGAAACAGGCCGAGCGGCATCAGCGGCGAGCTCACCCGCGCCTCGACCGCCAGGAAGACGGCGAACAGCGCGGCGGCCACGGCGAGCAGCCCGAGCGTCTCGCCGGAGACCCAGCCGTTGTCGTTGCCGTTGATCACGGCGTAGGTGCCGAGCATCACCGCGGCGGTCACGAGCACGGCTCCAGCCAGGTCCAGCCGGCGCTCGCCGGCCTCGGGCCGGTCGTTCGGCAGCAGCCTGAGCGAGAGCAGGAAGACCGTGATGCCCACGGGGAGGTTGACCAGGAATATCCAGTTCCAGGAGAACAGGTCGGTGAGCACGCCGCCGAGCAGCACGCCCGCCGTGGCGCCTCCGGACAGCACGAAGCTGAAGATGCCCATCGCCTTGGCGCGCTCGGCGGGCTCCGTGAAGATCGTCATGATCAGCGACAGCGCGACCACCGAGACGATCGCGCCGCCGAAGCCCTGCACCGCTCGCGCGACTACCAGGAACTCCTGCGAGCCCGCCACCCCGCAGACGAGCGAGGTGGCGGTGAACAGCGCGAGGCCGATCAGGAAGAGCCGTCGGCGGCCGAACAGATCGCTGAGACGGCCGCCGAGCAGAAGGAAGCCGCCAAAGGTGAGCAGGTAGGCATTCACGACCCAGGCGAGCGTGGCGTCGGAGAAGCCCAGATCGGCCTGGATGGACGGCAGGGCGACGTTCACGATCGTCGAGTCGAGGACGATCAGCACGTCGCCAAGGCAGAGCACGTACAGCGCCAGCCACCGCTTGCCGGCGTCGAGAGTGGCTCCTGCCGGCTGGAATTCTGTGCGGGTGGTGGCGTTCACAGGTCGCGCAGCGTACGACCTCAACTGGACTTGACGTCAAGTCTCGAGTTAGCCGCCCGCCGGACGACCGGGCGGCCTTGACAACGGCAGGCGGCTTCCTCGAGAATGGCTAGCGATGTCGATAAATATCGCTAGCGCTAAGGAACTCGACCGGTGGCTGCCGGCGCTGGCGGACCCCACGCGGCGGCGAATCGTCGAGATGCTCTGCCGGTCGCCGCGCACAGCCACCGAGATCCATCGCGCCTTCGCGATCGCCGCGCCGGCGGTGAGTCGCCACCTCCGGGTCCTCCGCGAGGCCGGGCTGATCGTCGAGCTGGGGGTTCCCGACGATCGGCGCGTGCGGCTGTACGCGCCGGCGCCCGAGCCGATCGGCGAGCTCTCGCGCTGGTGTGAGCAGCTGAGCCAGGCGTGGAGCCACCAGCTCGAGGCCTTCAGGGACTACGTCGAGCTGCGCAAGCAGCGCCCGGGGGATGCGCCGCGGTGATCGCGCAAGGGGTCGCGCAAGGGGAAGGAGCCGGAATGGCAGCACGGCAGGCCGCGCGCGCGGAGGTGACCGTCGAGGTGTCGCCCGAGGAGGCGTTCGCCCTGTTCACCGAGGACATCGGGCTGTGGTGGCGCCGCGACACGCCCTACTGGAACAACCGCGAACGCGGCGCGTCGGTCCGAATCGAGCCCGGGGTGGGCGGCCGGTTCATCGAGGTCTACGACCTCGACACCGGCAACGGCATGGAGGTCGGCCGAGTCACCGCATGGGAGCCCGGCCGGCGCCTTGCGCTGACCTGGACGCAGGTCGGCTGGCCCGAGGGCGCCTCGACCCAGCTCGAGATCAGCTTCGAGCCCGCGGGCACGGGCACGAGAGTGCGGCTCGAGCACACCGGTTTCGAGCGGGTACCGGGCGCGACCGACTTCCTCACCGGGTATGACGCCGGCTGGAAGGAGGTACTCGGCTGGTTCGTCGAGCACGCCGGCACCTCCCGCAGCAGCACCGGCAACGAGACCATCAGCGATTGAAGGGAGCATCAAATGGCCGTCACCCTGCCTATCGAGGAGGAAAGAGTCATGCCGCAGATCACCGACGAGTACATGCAGGAGATGCTTGGCAAGAGCAAGACCTACACGGCGATGCTGCTGCGGCTCACCGAGAGGGCCGCCGAGGCCGACGCCGAGAAGATCATCTGGGAGCACGGACGGCGCAACTTCGCGCTGCGGGCCCAGGGAAAGCTGCCGATCGTCTGCCCCACCACCGATGAGAGCGAATGGGCCGGCATCGGCATCTTCGACGCAACGCCAGAAGAGGTCGAACGGATCATGGCGGACGACCCGGGAATCAAGGCGGGGGTCTTCACCTGCGAGCTCCACCCCGTGATGGGCTTCCCCGGGTCCAGACTCCCGTAGGGACGTCGCGTCGCCGTCAGTCCCCATCGCGCGCCCGTCCGGCAAGGGGGGCTCGCGTGTCGTGAAGGTCCTGCGGCGGCGCCCCCAGCAGGACCCAGCGCCGGCGGTCCCTGGCGATGCGCCCCTCACTGGCAAGGTCGCGCAGCGCCACCGTCACGGACGTTCGGTGTGCGCCGATCATGCGTGCGATCAGGTCGTGAGTCAGGTCGAGGTCCAGTCGGACTCCCTCCGACCCGACCCTTCCCCAGCGATCGGCCAGGTGCCACAGCAGCAGGAGGACACGCAGGTCCACATGCCTCAGCTCCAGGATCGCCAGCCGGAAGCTGAGCAGCCGCGCTCTGCGAGTGGCGCGGGCCACCAACGTGGCTGTGATCTCCGGCCAGCTGATGACGCTCGACGCGAAGTCGCCGTCGAGCCAAGCCAGTCGCGTCGGTTCGCGGGCTGTCCAGGTGATCCGCGGGGTGATCGAGGTGACCTCCGCCGCGTCGTCCCAGGGTCGGAGGAGATCCTCGGGGCCGCGGAGCTCGACGAAGGAACGTCCCGCCAGCTCCATGTCGCGCACGAGCAGGCCGCTCAGAACGAGCAGTCCGAAGTCCCTCGCCCGCTCCCGGGGCACGGTCGGGGGCTCCCAGGCCCCCGTGGGCAGCTCGATGAGCGGCGCGACGGCCGCGAGCCGCGCGGACTTGAACGACTCCTGATCGACCGCCGCCGCCAGCTCGAGATCCTCATCGAGGACGCGGACGGTGGTTCCGGGCGTGGGGGAGAGCGGTGCTGGCATCGGCGCTTTGTAGGACGCCCTACTTCGAGCCCCCCGTCGCTGTTGCGCGCTCTACTACCCGAGTACCAATAGCGGAATCCAGCGCATATTTTGGGGCCAGCCCGCCCGGCCCGGCGGCATTCCCTCGCACGACGCGTCGAATGTGGAGGTTCCGATGGAACGCTGGACTCGCTTCGTCATCCGCAATCGCAAGAAGGTGCTGGTCGCAT
>DASQNF010000053.1:0-3758 GCA_035645115.1 Thermoleophilaceae bacterium
TGCGGATGCCGTCGATCTCGATCGTGCCGGCGGTCGGCGTCTCGAGCCCGGCGGCCGGCTCGTCGAGCAGGAGCAGCGTGGGTTCGAGGGCGAGCGCGCGGGCGAGGCTGACGCGCTGCGCCTCGCCACCCGAGAGCGATAGCGCCCCGCGGTCGGCGAGGTGGCCGACACCGAGGCGTTCCAGCGCGGCCAGCGCCGCCGACCGGCGCGCGCTCCGCGCCACGCCTCGCCAGCGAAGTGGGAGCTCGACGTTGCGCCTGACGCTTGTCGAGAGCAGTCCCGCACGCTGGGTGGCGTATGCGATGCGGCGGCGCAGCGCCGTGTCCGCGTCGACCATGCGGATGCCGTCGATCTCGATCGTGCCGGCGGTCGGCGTCTCGAGTCCGGCGAGCAGCCGCAGCAGCGTGGTCTTGCCGGCGCCGTTGGGACCCAGCACCGCCAGCCGCTCGCCGCGGTCGAGATCGAGCGCCTCGATTGCGAGCACTTCGCGTGCGTCCCTGCGATGGCGTATGTCTCGCAGGGTCAGGATCGTGCCCATGCGGCGGCCCGCTGCTGTACGGAGGTGAGCAGCGCGTTGATGACAAAGGCGAGCGCCAGGAGCACGCCGGCGTAGGCGAGCGCCTCGTTGAAGTCGCCCCGGCCGACGTTCTCAACGATCGATGTGGTCATGACCTGCGTCTGCCCGTGGATGTTGCCGCCGACGATCGTCGCCGCCCCGACCTCCGAGATCGCGTGCCCGAAGCCGGCCATCGCCGCCGCCAGCAGCGGCACGCGGGCTTCGAGCCAGAGTCGGATCACGAGCTGGCGGCGGTTGGCGCCCAGGCCGCGGAGCTGGTCCGGCAGCTCCGGCGGAAGCGCCTGCAGCCCGGCCATCGTGATCCCGGCGATCAGCGGCGCGGCGATCAATATTTGGGCGATGATCATGCCGCGCAGGGTGTAAATCAGCCCCAGGTCTCCCAGCGGCCCGCTTCGCCAGAGCAGCAGCGCGACGACCAGTCCGACGACGACCGTGGGGATCGCCATGCCCGTGTTCAGGAAGATCGCGAGCAACCGCAGGCCACGCCGCCGGCCGAGCGCGAGCCAGGTCCCAAGCGGCACGCCGACGCAAAGCGCGATCGCCGTGGCCGTAAAAGAGACGAAGGCCGACCGGCCGAGGACCTCGTGGATCGGGTCCATCAGCGCTCCGCGTCGGCGAAGAACAGCGGCTCGCCGTAGTCGGCGACGCCGAAGCGCCCAATCCTGCGTTGGGTCGCCGGCGCCGTGATCCAGCTCGAGAACGCACGGGCGCACGCGCCGTTCACCTGATCGCCGCGCACGGCGATCACGTGGTACGGGTTGAGCAGGTCGCGCCCGCCCTCGAACAGCAGCTCGCCGTCAAGGCTCTCGGTCGCGAGGAAGGTGCCACGGTCGGAGAGCGTGTAGGCCTGCTTCTGGCCGGCGATCGTGAGCGTCTCGCCCATGCCCTGGCCGGTCTCGATGTACCACGAGCCGCCAGGCTCGATACCGGCCGCCTCCCAAAGCTCGAGCTCCTTGGCGTGGGTGCCGGACTCGTCCGCGCGGGACGCGAAGCGAGCCCCGGCGCTGGCTACCCGCGCCAGCGCCTCCCGCGCGTCCTCAGCGTTTTCGATCCGCGCCGGGTCGGCAGCCGGGCCCACAAGCACGAAGTCGTTGTGCATGACCAGCTTGCGGCTCGACCCGTGGCCGGCCGCCATGAACTCCTCCTCGGCGGCCGGCGAGTGCACCAGCAGCGCGTCGGCGTCTCCCCTCGCGCCGATCTCCATAGCCTCGCCGGACCCCACCGCGAGCGTCTTGACCGAGCAGCCCGAGGTCCCCTCGAAGCCCGGCAGCAGGTCGTCCAGCAGCCCGGAGTCGCGCGTGCTCGTCGTAGTCGCCAGCAGCATCGTGCCCCTGTCGGGAGCCGAGGCAGCATCCCCGACGTCGTCTCCGCAGCCGGCCGCCAGCGCAATTGCGACCAACGCGAAGGCCGTGGGCGCGCAAGCTGATGCGGACCTCACACCGCGACCCGCGCCGCTCCGCTCATCGAAAGGTCGTAGCCCGGCATGGCCGCCAGGCGAGCCTGCGTGCTCGAGCTCGCCAGCGTCTCGAGCAGCGGCTCCGCAGCGGCGCGCGCTGACGGGTCGAGCGCGAGCTCGAACGGCTCGCTCGCCACCGGCAGCCAATCCAACCCGGCAGACTCGGCCACCGCCCGGACCGCCAGCCCCGCGTCCGCCGCGCCCGTGGCCACCGCGGCCGCGACCGCCAGGTGCGACTCGGCCGGCTCCCCGAGCTCGGGCCGCGGCGCGCAACCGGCCAGCCGCACCAGGCGCTCCAACAGCAGCCGCGAGCCGGTGCCCGCAGGCCGCCACGCGATCCGCCGGCCCTCAAGGTCCCCCACGCCGCCGATGCCATGCGGGTTCCCGGGCGCGAGCACGAGACCCTGCTCTCGACGCCACAGATGGACGAGCTGCACCGACTCGCCGCCGAGCGCGCCACGCGCGAGCGGATCGTTCCAACGCCCACTCGCCGCATCCAGCAGATGCAGCGCCGCCGCGTCCGCGGTGCCGCGCGAGAGCTGAACGATCCCATTCACGCTCCCGCGCAGGCCCGGCACCACCGACACCGAGTCCGCGGCCGCCCGGACCAGTAGATCGAGCGCGGGATCGTCGCTACCCGCCAGACGGAGCGCCACCGCGCCGGGGCGCCAGCCCGCCGCACGCGCAGCGCCGCCCGACGCCACGACAAACCGTGACCTGGGTGTCCCCGCCAGCACGCCCGCGTCTCGCAGCAGCGCATACGCGCGAGCGGCCGTCCCGGGCGAGCAACCCGCCTTCCGCGCCAGCACCCGCACCCCCGGAAGGGCCTCGCCATCCGGCCACCGCCCCCCAGCGACATCCCCTGCCAGACGCGCTGCCAGCTCGATCGAAGTCATCTGTACCGCCACAGAATGGCACAGCTACAGCAAACCGACCGGTGCCGCTGCCGTGGGCTAGCGGGCGCATCCGCTCGGGCGGTATGGACGGTCGCTCACGACGAGGAACGCATGTCGCGCGGCTACCGGAATTCGCGCAAAGCACTCAGGTAGCGATGCTCCTTCGCATGGAGAGGAGCAGCGGCGGTCGTGCAGCGAGGGAGTGCTGCTGACAGGCGAGAGCAGTAGCGGCGTTGGTCGGTACGGCGTACCGACGCCTCGGTGCTCATTGCCATGGGTAGCGGGCGCGGATTGACCGGCCCGCTACCGGGGTCGGATTGTGTCGTTGCGCGGGGCCTTCAGCCGATTAGATCCTCGACGGCGGCGCAGAACACGTCTTCGTCGAAGCCCGGATGGGGTCCGGAGAGCCGCTCACTGATGAGCTCCAGGACCTCGCCGCCCGGCGTCGCGTCCCCTAGCGTGTCAAACAGGATTGTTACGCGGATCACCCCGCGATCGCGCAGCACGACCCGCCCGCTCATGTCCCTCAGCACGGCGGGCTGCCCTGCCTCCACCGACGTGAACCGGAAGATCGTCCCCTCAACTCGAGTTGCCTTCGTCTCCTGGAACACCGCGTGTCCCTCGATAACGAGGAACCTGCCATTCGCCGGATTTGTGAAGACGTCTGTGTAGCTGTAGTTCACATGCGCGAAAAAAGCGGAGGCCGTCTTTCCTTTGCCGACGCGGATGTGCTCCCTACCGCTCACCTCCGTCTCCTGGTGTACCGCGATCCCGCATAGTTCGGTGTCTTCGCTGAACGAGAATTCGAAGCGCTCGCGATCGATCACCT
>DASQNF010000054.1:0-8847 GCA_035645115.1 Thermoleophilaceae bacterium
TGGCGGGCACGACCACCGGCGAGAGCCGGCGCGGGGTGAAGCGACTGAACCTGCCCGCGAGCACGCGCAGCCTGAAGCGGGTGGGCCTGGCGCCGCCGGCCCGCGAGGCGACTATGCGTGCCACCGCGGCGGGCACGGCCACGACCAGCCGGGTGCGGCTGGCGCGACGCGGCTTCGCGAAGGCGGTGCGGCGGTCGGGGCTTCGGAAGATCACGGTGTTCCTCGAGCGCGCGGCTTTGAAGTGGCGGCCGCGGATCGTGAGCAGCGCGCCCACGCGGACTCGCATCGGAAGCACGCGGGTGATCGAGGGAGCGGTGGCGCTCGCGTTGGCGCGGGCCGGCGCGGCGCTCGCGCTCGGCACGACCGGGAGCGCCGCAGCGACCAGGGTGAGGCAGGTGATGGCTAGGCGTCGCATTGGTTCTCCCTATCGACCGTCTGTGCTGCGAGTTGAGCCTGCGAGGCCGTCCTTGGCCACCCCGCCGATGCGAGCGCTGCCGCGCCGGCTCGCCGTGGCGCCGGCAGCGCCGATCCTCAGCTTGCGGATCTCGACGATGCGCAGCGTGAAGCTGTGGCCGGCCTCGGTCGTGAACTGGTGCTCCGCCCCGGCGCCTATGAACACGAGCGAACAGTCCTCGGGGCTCGGCTCGCAGCGGCCTTCTCCGGCCGCGGTGAGCGAGGAGTCCACGAGGAACACCGTGTTGGCGCCCTCGGCGGTCACGCCCATGTAGATCAGGAGCGGCGTGGCCTGGCTCGGCAGCACGTCGAGCTTCTGCAGGCCGTCCACCCGCCGCGTGCGGCCGTTCGACCTGATGCTCACGTCGACCACGTAGGTGTACACCGGGGTGGGCTGGGCGCCGCCGCCGGTGCCACCGCCGGTGCCACCGCCGGTGCCACCGCCACCGCCATTGGGAGGTAATCCACCGCCGCCGTTCGCGCCGCCGCCGTTCCCGGAGCCACCGCCGGGGACCGTGAAGCCGACGGAGCCGCTGGAGCCACCGCCGCCCGAGAGCGCGCCCGAATCGGATCCGGGGCCCGAGCTGCTGCCTGAGGGCGTGTCGGTCGCGTCCGGCTCGAAGGTGCCTGCGGGCGGCTTGAAGGGGTTGGAGGGATCGAAGACGCCGAGCGCGGAGCCGCCGGCGCCCTCGTCGCGCAGCTCGACCTTGGCAAGCGCCGCGAGCTGTTCCTTCGACGGCTTGATGGGTGCGGCGTCAACCGCCGGCGCCGGCGCGGGCTCCTCGGCGGGCTTGCTCAGCAGCACCGGGACGGCCAAGAGGCCGACCAGGAGCACGAGGGCCACAGGCCAGAGGCGCTTCTCGCGCAGGTCGTGCCAGAGGTCGAGCATGAAGATCTTCATTTCGCTCAGGTCCTTACGGAGTCGCGGCCGCGGTAGGGGCCGGGGAAGTGGCAGCTCCGTCACTCGGAGCCGTCTCGCCACCTGTGGCGGCCGGAGTCGTGGCGGCCGGCCCCTGCGGGGTCGCGCCGGCGGTGGCGCCCTCGGCCTTGGGGGCGAGGTACACCGTGGCCGTGACGTTGGCCCTGACTTTGGGGAAGAGCTCCGGGTCGCTCACGATGTCCACGCTCTCGACGGTCACCAGGCGACCGTTGACCAGCACGCTGCGCTCGGCCACGTCCACGAAGCGCTTGATGTCGTGGAAGAAGTCGGCGAGTCGGAAGAAGTGACCGGTGAACTCGAGCTCGAGCGGCACGGTCTCGAGGCCGGCCGGACCGGTGGCCACCGTCGCGCCCTCGGCGCCTGCGGCCGGGGTCGAGCCGCCGCCAACGGGCAGGCCGCCTTCGCGCGTCGCAGTGGAGGTGGAGGCATCGGCCGGGCTCACGCCGGACTGGGCAGCCGCCGCGTCGTTTGCGGCCTCGGCGCTCGTGCCCGGCGTGCTCTCTGCCGGAGTCCCGCCCGCGGCTGCGGGCGGAGTCGAGCCGGCGCTCGCGGGCGGAGCGCCGGAGGGATCCACCGGCGCGGCGAGCGACTGGCGCTCGCCGGCGGAGATCTTCGTGAAGCGGATGCCGGCGCCGCTGGCCGCGGCGTCGAGCTGCACGATCAGGCTCGGCATGTCCACGTGCGCGGGGATGGCCTTGCCGAGCCGGACGATCTCGGCGTAGTCGGCGGCGAAGTCGGTCTTCGCGGCGGAGGTCTGCTCCACGAGCGCCTTGGCGGCGTCGCGGCGCTGCTCCTGCTTCGCCAGGTTCGTGGCCGCGGCGGAAGCCGCCTCGCGCTTGGGCGCGAGCAGGAGGAACCAGTACGCGACGATCAGCACGATCGGCACGATCACAAAGGCCAGCTTCTTGTCGCGGGCAGTGAGGGTCACGATCCACCTCCGAGCGATGCGGGCACGCTGTCCGAGCCGCGTGGGGTGTCCGTGGCCGGCGGCCCCGGCTCGAAGGACACGGTAAGGTCGAACTTCCAGAGCCGGCCGCAGGAGTCCACGGTGACCTCGGTGCTGCCCTGCTCGAGCGCGGACTCGTTGAGCGTCACCTCGGACACCCGGTGAAGCTGGCGCAGGCGGAGCATCATCTTGGCCACCTCGGACTGCTTGGGAGTGCAGCCCACGAGCGTGGCCGTGGGGCTCGCCGGGGCTGCGCTGGTTGTGGCGGTTGCGCTTGCGTCCGGATCGCCCGAGACCGAGGCGCTCGTGCTCTGCAGCCAGCTGCCCTCCGGCATCACCAGGGCCAGCTCCCGCATCAGCCGCTCCCAGTCGAAGCGGGCGCCTGCGGCGGCGATAACCGAGCCGAGGCGCTGGTCCTTGATCGAGGCGAAGTCTGTGAAGCTCTCCTTTTGGGAGGCCTGGGCCTCGAGCGCGTCGGCGTGCTGCCGAGCCTCCTGCGCCTTTGTCTCGCGCTCGCCCAGCGTGTTCGAGGTGAGCACGTAGACGACGAGCATCGCGAGCAGCACCGCCAGAACGCCGATCAGGACGAAGCTGCCTCCTGAGCCGCCTCCCGAGGGGCGCGCCCGGCGCTGGTCGGAGGGGACCAGGTTTACGGCCTTCATGCCGCTGCTCCGATCGCGAGTCCGGCCGCCACGGTCAGGCGGTGTGGATCCTCATCGCCGCTGAGCGCCGACGTGTCGAGGACGCCGAGCGGCGGCGCAACCGTCGTGGGCAGGCCGAGGTGGACGCCCAGGCTCTCGACGAGCGCGGAGTCGCTCGAGCCCGGGCCGGACAGCACGACCTCGCCGACCGGCTTGGCCTGCGCCTGAGTCATGTAGTAGTCGATCGACAGCCGGATCTCGTCGGCGAGCCGCGAGCCCGCGTCCTCCTGGTCCCAGACCGCGGACAGCGGGCGGGTGAAGAAGCAGGCGGTGCCGACGGCGATCGCGAGGTTGCTCACGCCGCCGAGGTGACAGAACACCCGCGCGGCGTCGTCTTGGCCGTCGGGCGTGCCCGAGGCGAGCGTGCGCACGAGTGCGAAGGCGTCGAGGTCGATGCCCGCGGGCTTGAGGCCGGCCTTCTTGGCGGCCTCGAGCAGCCCCTCGAGCATCGAGCGGCGGGCGGCCACGAGCACGACCTGCATCCGCGGGCTGCCGTCGGGGGTATCGGTGTAGCCGGCGATCTGGTGGTCGAGCACCGCCTCGTCGAGCGGCATGGCGATCGCCTCGGCGGCCTGGAAGCGGACCGCGGCGTCGCGCTGGCGCTCGTCGTCGATGCGCGGCAGCTCCACCACGCGGACCACGATCTGCTGGTTGGCCACGCCGAGCCGCACGTTCTTCGGCAGGTCCGCCTCGGCGGCGAAGGCCTTGAGAGCGGCAGCGAGCTTGTCGCGGTCCACGACCTCGCCGTCCCGCACGAGCCCCTGGGGGAGCTCCTGGCTGGCGGCGCGTACGACACGTCCGTCATCCACCTGGGCAGCTGCGAGATAACGGCCGTCGATGTCCAGCCCGACACCGCCACGAACTGAGTTTTTCCGAAGGGAGAGCGCCATAGGGTTCCAGACCCGTATCGGCCGGAGGGCGGCGGGCCTTGACCCGGCGTTCGAATGTCCAGATCCACTGGACGCCCCGCTACTGCAGGAAGTTGTCTTCGTAGAGCTCGATCAGCTCCGGTCCGGCAAGCACCCCGACCACTCCCCCGAGCGCGAGGAAGACCCCGAACGGCACGGCCTTCTTGCGCGCGGACACGCCCTCGCGGACGAGGATCGCCACGCCCACCGCCGATCCCGCCAGGAACGCCACGAGCAGCGCGGGGATCACCGCCAGGCCGAGGTAAAGGCCCATCGCCCCCGCGAGCTTCACGTCCCCCATCCCCATCCCGCGCGGGTAGGCCACCACCGCCGCGAACAGGAACAAGAAGGCGCCCGCGCCGGCCGCGAGGTTCTCCACGAGGTCGTCGCGGTCCACCAGGAGCGTTGCGATCACACCCCACACGGCAAGCGGGTAGACGATCTTGTTCGGCAGCAGCTGGTGGTCGAAGTCGATCGCCGCGAGCGCGATCAGCGCGGCGACGAAGGGCAGCTCGAGCACGAGGTCGGCATCCAGGCCGCGAACCGCCACGACACCCGCGAACACGAGCGCCGTGACCAGCTCGACGAGCGGGTAGCGAACCGAGATGCGCGCTCCGCAGCTGCGGCAGCGCCCGCGCAGCAGCAGCCACCCGACCACGGGGAGGTTGTCGTAGGGCTTGATCGTGGTGCCGCACTCGGGGCAGCGCGACGGTGGGCTCGCGAGCGACTCCCCGCGGGGCAGCCTGTGGGCAACCACGTTGAGGAAGCTGCCGATCACCCCTCCGAACAACCCGGCGACGACGATCTCAGCGGCACTCGTCATCGCGCGCGCACCCTACCCGCACGAGCGGCGTGCGCTCGAGAACCCGTGACGCTCTCAGCCGCGGTCCGGCGGGACGATCTCCCGCCAGGTGTTCTGGACCACGCCGGCGGTGCCGACGGCGGTGATGTCGTCGAACGCGAACGGGAAGAAGACGATGTTGTCCCCGCTTGATCCGGCGTACACGCCGCCGTCGCCGTCCACGAGCACGCCGCCCTTGATCGCGGCCGTTCCGGAGGTCTCCACCAGGTACTGCGAGGGCGAGTTGTTGACGTTGACGTTGTAGACCACGCCCCAGTACACGATATTGCCGCCGAAGTCGACGGTGCCCTTCTCGACGATGTAGAGCCCCGGGTTGGCCTGCGTGTTGCAGCAGGTCGACGCACCGATCGCGGCGGGCGTGTCGTTCCCGTAATGGCAGCCGGCACCGGCGTCCTTCACGTACACCACGTCCCCGTTCGGGTTCGCCGGGCAGGTGGCGTACCAGGTGCCGTTGGCCCTGGCCACGTCCTCGAGCGACAGCAGCGCGTCGGAGTTGATCGCGGTCTTGCTCGTATAGTTGAGCTCGTAGCCACTGGGTGGCTGGAGCTGGGGGCCCTTCGTGGGGCTGAGGTTGATGCAGCGGGGCGACTGCGGGGGCCGGTCGCAGCGCACGGCCACCCCGAGCGAGCCGGTGGAGGTCACGAGCGCCCGGGCGTTGTGGCCGCCATCGTTCTTGCCGTCCACCCAGCCGGCAAGGACGGCGTAGCGCGGGAAGGGCACGATCTTGTCCTCGATCCGCACCCAGGCCACGATCGCGCGCAGCTGGCCGCGCACCTTGGCCTCGGAGCGCACCCACACGTGACGGTTGCCGTCCGCGTCGTAGCGCGGCCAGGTCGAGTCGGAGAGGTATTGGTCCTTCCAGAAGCGCGCCTGCTTGCCGGCGAGGTCGGCGTCGTCGCGGACGAACGTCCTCCAGGTCGTGTCGGCGCCGAAGTCCACCTGGCCGGCGCCGTTGTAGGAGGCCATCAGCCGGGATCCGTCAGGGCAGAAGAAGTTCGCGGACGTGGACGGGCAGCCCTCGAGCGGGTATTGCGCCCCCTTGGTGCCGGTCCCGCGTCGTCCCAGTATGAAGGTCTGCGCCGACAGCGAGGCCTCGGCCAGGTTGAACGACGACTCGCGCTCGCGCTCCTTGCGCGACTGCGTCGTCTGGGTGTCCACCTGCGAGACGACCGCGAGGCCCAGTCCCAGCATGATCGACAGCATCAGGATCGCGGTGACCATGACGTTGCCTCGCTCGGCGTTCGGCGTGTCCTTCATCATCAGCACAGCACTCCCGTTCCCGGCGCGCAGACTTCCCTGGTGAGTGGCTCGGTGTCGAGCGCGGCGTCTCGGACGATCAGGTAGATGTTGCGCCTCCCGGCCGCGGGCGGCGTGTAGGTGAGCACGATGCCGTCGCCGATCGCGCACCCCGGCTTTCCCGCGGGCGGGGGACCTCTGGCCGGCGCGACCGCGCAGTTGGTCAAGGATGCGTCGTACCAGTGAAAGGTGAGCGGGCGCTCCTCGGGATCCAACGAGCCCGAGGCGTTTAGGAAGATGTTGTGAACGTTGCCGGCGCTGGGCGCGGCTGCCCACGAGAACTCCGCGGTCGGCGCGCGGTTCTGGTTTCGCAGGTAGACCGAGCTCTGGAGGGTGACCTCGCCCGGTCGGACGCCGGGGTTGGTGTCCACGAACAGCACGCTCGAGATCTCGGTGATCTCGGTGAGCGTGGCGGAGTTGTAGGTGAACACCGGGCGGGCGCCGTTTACGACGTTGCTCGCCACCAGGATGGTCGTGTTCCAAGCGCCCGGGGCCGTCGGCCCGGGGCACGCCAAGGAGGCCGCCACCGGTGGCGGATCTTTCGACTTCCAGGTCTGAATCTGTCTGTAGAGCTCCGGGTTGGTCGCGCTCACGCAGTAGCGGACGCGTGTCGTGTTCTGCTCGTTCAGGCTGTCGAGGTCCTTGTGCTTGCCCTCCGACTGGAAGATCAGGTCCTGGGCCCCGTTCTTGTCCACCGCCTTCGGGAGCTCGCGCGTGGGGCTCGCCAGGTTGCGCAGGTCGCGCGTCATCAGGTCCATGCCCCGGCGCGCCTCTTCCTGCGCCTGGTTCTGGAGGTCGTTGGTCTTCACGTTGCGCTCGAAGGCGGTGAGCGTCGAGAGCGTGGCGCCGAGCACCACCAGCATCAGCACCGACGCGAGGAGGACCTCGATGAGTGTGAACCCTTCCTCGTCGTGAAGCATTCCGCGCATCGCCGCTCAGCCCCCCGCGGTGACGGGGTCACTCAGGTTTGATTCGCCGAAGCGGTCGTCCACGGCGCTCACGCGGTACTCGTAAGCGCTGCCGTCGGGGTCCGGCTCGATCCAGGCGATGCCGGGGTTGGCGAAGAACTTGTCGTGGCGATCCAGGTATGAGCTGCCGCCGCGGTAGATCCGGTAGAACTCGACGCGGCCGTCGCTGTCGGTCGAGGGATCCCAGCGCAGCACGAGCGAGCCGCTCGGCGCCGCCGCGCCGGAAGGGTCGTTGCAGCCGGGCTCGCCGCCGATGCAGGAGCTCAGCTTCTGGGGCTTGCTCGGAATGGCGTTGGCGCCGCTCGCCTCCACCCGACTGCTCCAGTCCCCCGGGCGCAGCGAGCCGTTCGCCGTCGTGTCGAGCCCGCGGACCTTGTAGTACACGACTCCACCGGGCGAGCTCTCGTCCACGCAGTCGGTGTGCTCGGTGTAGGTCGCCGTCCCCTGGCCCGTGCAGCTCACGAGGTCCGGGGAGCCGAACAGCGGGTCGTCGTCCCGGTAGACCCGATAGCCCACCACGTCGCACGCGGGTGTCGTGGTCCACTGCAGGTCCACGAAGTTGCCGGTGCCGTTGCGGCCGCCCACGAAGTTCCCCACGGGCAGAGGCCAGATCCGGTTCAGGATCACGGTGGCGGCATACGGAGCGCCGGCGCGACCCTGCTCGTCCACCGCCTCCGCCAGGACCACATAGGTGCAGTCGTGGCGGGCGATGTTCCCGGCGGCGTCGCGGAAGCTCCAGTCGAAGCTCCACGTGATCGGCCCGCCTGAGGCCTTCGCGGGTTGGACGACGCCGTCAACCGACCAGCTGACGGCGCTTGCCGCGATCGACGTGATGGCTTGGAAGCGGGCGGAGTTGATGTTGGAGTCGATCCGGATCGGATTGGACGACGATGCCGATGTGGTGGTGAGGCCGAGCACCGACGGGCCGAGGCCACCCACCGGGTTGATGATCGAGGAGGTCTGCGTGATGCTCTGGCTCGTGTTTCGCGTCGTCCACACGAGCGTGATGCGCACCCGCTTGTAGTCGTCCGGGTTGCGATCGACGACGGTGGTGGTGCCCACCTGTGAGTCGGAGCAGAACGTGATGCCGGGCGGGGGGACCCCGAGGTTGTCCTTGTCGTCGTCGAGCGAGCAGACGGTGAGCGTGACCTCGTACTCGACCCCGCGGCTCTTGATCGTGTGGCCGGCAGTGCCGGGCTTGACGTCTTTGGTGCCCGAGCGCGCCTCGAGCGCGGCCAGGAGCTCGTCGGCGGTGAGGTCGCGGTAGCGGATCGAGCGGGAGATCTCGATCACGGAGCGGGCGATGTTCGTGCCCCCCTCGCGGGCCTTGGTCTTGGACGTGACCGCGTTGGCGCCATCCACGAGCGTGACCACGCCGAGCACCCCTACCAGCAGGATGAAGATCGCGACCAGCACCTCGACGAGGGTGAAGCCGCGCTGATCGTGGGCCAGCGGACGGGAAGGCATCTACCACGCTACTCGGCGCACGCTCGGTCCGGCTTGAGCGCCCCGCGGCGCTTTGGCCGCCTGTCGGCGGGCCCCAGAACGACGAAGGGCGGGCCCGGAGGCCCGCCCTTTGCGTCGTCAGCGATGCGAAGTGGCCGCTACCAGCTGGTAGTGCCGTCCGAATTGCCGCAGCCGCCGGTGCTGGCCACGGTACAGCTACGAGTGACTGTCGAGCCGGACTTCTTGTAGGTGAACTTGTTCCCGGACTTCGAGGTGCCCACCAGCGTGTAGCCCACCGCAGCGTCCTCGGTGATGGCGACCTGGCCG
>DASQNF010000055.1:0-20069 GCA_035645115.1 Thermoleophilaceae bacterium
CCGTCGTCCCGAGGATGGCGGCCACCAGCACCAGCCGCTTGCGTGCCTCTGTCACACGCGCCCCTGTCTCAGGCCGGCCCCGAGCCGTTGACGGCGTCCGCCGCGCGCGGCCCGGGCCCCACGTAGCGGGCGCTCGGACGGATCAGCCTGCCCTCGCGCTTCTGCTCCATGATGTGCGCGGACCAGCCACCCACGCGTGCGCTCGCAAACAGCGGGGTGAACAGCTCGGGCGGCACCTCGGCGAAGTCGAGCACCACGGCCGACCAGAACTCCACGTTCGTGGCCAGCACGCGATCGGGCTTGCGCGCCCGCAGCTCCGCGAGCGCCGCCGCCTCCAGCCGCTCCGCCACCTCCAGGCGCGGCGCGCCGACCTCGCGCGCGGTCCGGCGCAGCACGCGTGCGCGCGGGTCCTCCGCCCGGTAGACGCGGTGGCCGAATCCCATCAGCCGCTCGCCGCGGTCGAGCGCCTGCGCCACCCAGCGCTCGGCGTCCCCCGTCTGCTCGACCGCGTCGAGCATCGCCAGCACGCGGCTCGGCGCGCCGCCGTGCAGCGGCCCGGAGAGCGCGCCGACGGCGCCGGAGAGCGCGGCCGCCACGTCCGCGCCCGTGGATGCGATCACGCGCGCGGTGAAGGTCGAGGCGTTTATGCCGTGCTCGGCCGCGGCGATCCAGTAGGCGTCGATCGCCTGCACGTGGCGGGGATCGGCCTCGCCACGCCAGCGGATCAGAAAGCGCTCGGGGATCGAGCCCGCCTTGTCGACCTCGCGTTGCGGGATCGGCGGCCGGCCCACCCCGCGCGCCGACTGCGCCACGAACGAGAGCGCCATGACCGACACCCGCGCGAGGTCCTCGCGCGCCTGCTCGTCGGAGACGTCGATCAGCTCGCGCAGTCCCCACTCGGGCCCGAGCATCGCGAGCGCCGCCTGCAGGTCCACTCGCGGATCGCCGGTGCGAACCGCCAGCGGATGCGGCTCGGCGGGCGGCAGGCCCGGCTCGTAGGTCCCGTCCACGAGCAGGCCCCACACCTTCTCGTAGGGGACGTTGCCCGCGAGCTCCTCGATGTCGACCCCGCGGTAGCGCAGCGCGCCGCCCTCGCGGTCGGGCTCGGCGATCGAGGTGTCGAACGCGATCACTCCCTCGAGACCGGAGGGAACCTCGATCAACGCCATGCAGCTCTCCTTGGACGACGGAAACGAGGCTCGAGGATACTTCGCGCCTGTGGTCCGCCTCGCCACACCCGGGGACGCCGACGAGGTCGCGCGCCTGCTGGTCGCGTTCCGCGACCACATGGGCCTCTCGCAGCCCTCCGCCGAGCGCTTTCGCGCGAACGCGAGGCTGCTGATCGACGACCCGCACACCGACTTCCTGCTCGGGGGCGAGCCCGCCGCGGGCGTCTGCCAGCTGCGCTACCGGCACTGCGTCTGGCTCGACGCCGGCGACTGCACGCTCGAGGACCTGTACGTGGCCGAGCCGGTGCGCGGCTCCGGCCTCGGGCGGGCGCTCGTGGACGCGGCGATCGAGCGGGCGCGCGAGCGCGGCTGCGCGCGGGTCGTCCTCGACGCCAACGAGGAGAACCGGGCGGCGATCTCGCTCTACGAGGCGGCCGGGTTCAGCAGCGGCGCCGGCTCGCGCGACCTGTTCCTGCGCCGGCGGGTATGACACCCATTGCGTGCTCGCCGTCGGGGACGGCATCGGCGTGGCGGCGCGCACCGGCTAGCGGCACGCCGCCCCTTCGCCGATAGTTCAGCCCATGACCCCGCTCCTGGCGATCTTCGCGGTCGCCCAGCTCGCAATCGGCCTGCTGCTCTGGGCCGCGCCCGGCTTCTTCTTCGAGGAGATCGGGCCCTACGGCACGCGCAACGACCACTACATGGGCGACCTGGCCGGCTGGTACCTCGCGCTCGGGGCGGTGGCGCTGGTCGCGGTGCGCCGCGCTGCCTGGCGCGCGCCGGTGCTCGCGGCCGCGCTCGTCCAGTACGCGCTCCACTCGCTCAACCACCTGATCGACGTGGGCGAGGCCGAGCCGGGCTGGCTCGGGCCGGCCAACCTCGTCTCGCTGGCGCTCACGACGGTCCTGCTGGCCGCCCTGCTCCGCGCTCAGCGCGCGAGCGTGTAGGCGAACGGCAGGAGCACGGTGGCGCCGAAGACCAGCGTCACCCCGAGCGCCACGAGCGCGCGCGACTTGACGATGTGACCTAGCGTCCCGACGAGGAAGCCGACCCCGAGCAGCGCCAGGAAGGCGGACGGCGAGACGCGGAAGTCGCCGCTCGAGTCGGGGCCGCCGCCGGGGTCGAGGAAGTCGGACATCGCGAGGTCGAGCGCGGCGAGCAAGGGCGAAAGTATCCTTGCCGAGCGGATGAGCGGCGAGTTCGAGACGATCGAGCAGGTCAGCGACCGCCTAGCGCAGGTGGGCTACCTCGCCGACGAGCCCGCGGCGCTCGTGTCCTTCCTCGCCGCGCGGCTGGGCAAGCCGGTGCTCGTGGAGGGGCCCGCCGGGGTCGGCAAGACCGAGCTTGCCAAGGCGCTCGCCCGCGCCACCGGCCGCGAGCTGATCCGGCTGCAGTGCTACGAAGGGCTCGACGAGGCCAAGGCGCTCTACGAGTGGAACTACCGCAAGCAGCTGCTGCGCATCCAGACCGAGGCCCGCGAGGCCGGCTGGGAGCAGGTTCGCGACGACATATTCGGCGAGGAGTTCCTGCTCGCACGCCCGCTGCTCACGGCGATCATGGAGGAGCGGCCGGTGGTGCTCCTGATCGACGAGGTCGACAAGACCGACCAGGAGTTCGAGGCCATGCTCCTCGAGGTCCTGTCGGACTTCCAGATCTCGATCCCGGAGCTCGGCGTGGTCGAGGCGCGCACGCACCCGCTGGTGCTGCTCACCTCGAACAACTCGCGTGAGCTGACCGAGGCGCTCAAGCGCCGCTGTCTCTACCTCTGGCTCGACTACCCGGACGTGGAGCGCGAGCTCGAGATCGTCCGCCTGCACGCGCCCGAGCTCGACACGGCGATCGCGCGCAAGCTGGTCGAGGTGATCCACATGGTGCGCACGCTCGACCTCAAGAAGCCGCCCTCGATCGCCGAGTCGATCGACTGGGCGCGCGCGCTGCTCCTGCTCGGCGCCGAGGACGTGGACCGCGCCGTGCTCGAGAAGACGATGTCGATCATCGTCAAGCACCGCACGGACCTCGACCTGGTGGCCGAGCGCGTGGGCGTGAAGCTGGGCGATGGCCTCCTCGGGTCCGCGCAGAGCCGCTAACCCGGCCCTCTACGGGGGCGTGCCGGCGCCGGCGGGCCCGGCCGGCATGGCGGCGCGCCTGCTCGAGCTCGCCGACGAGCTGCGGCGGGAGGGCGTGGCCGTGGGCACGAGCGAGCTGCTCGACGCCTTTCAGGCGCTCGACGCCGTGAGCTGGACCTCGCAGGAGGACTTCCGCGAGGCGCTAGCGGCCACGCTCGCCAAGTCCCAGGAGGACCGGCACGTGCTCGACGTGCTCTTCGACCGCTTCTTCTTCCTCACCGTCGAGCGCGAGGCGATCGCCCGGGAGCACCGCGAGGAGCGCTTCGCGGGCGCCGAGGAGCTGGACCTGGAGTCGCTGCGCGAGCGCATCCGCGATGCGATCCGGGCCGGCTCCGACGGGGAGATGCGGGACCTCGCCCGTCTTGCGATCGCTGCCTTCGGGCGCCAGGGCGAGGGCTCCGGCGTGATCGGCGTGGACGTGCAGCGGATCCGCCGCACGCTCGGCCTGAAGGGCGAGGGGCAGGGCGCCGACCTCGCCGACCCGGACTCGGTGCCGCGCGAGCGCCTGCAGGAGTTCGAGCAGCACGTGCGGCGCGAGCTCGAGCGCCAGACGATCGAGCGAACGCGCTCGCTGCCGCCGGCCAAGCCGCTGCGCGAGCTCGACCGCGCCCTGCCCTCGAACCCGGCCCAGGACCTCTCGCAGGTCCACCGCGTGGTGGCGCAGCTCAAGCGGCGGCTCGCGTCGCACGGCCGCGAGCACCGCGGGCGCCGGCGTTCGTGGCAGGTCGACGTGCGCCGCACGATGCGCGCCTCGCTGCAGACGGGCGGAGTGCCGCTCGACCTGAAGTACCGCCCGAGGCGCCCGCGCCGGCCCGAGCTCTACGTGCTCTGCGACGTGTCCACGAGCGTCACGAGCGCGAGCGTCTTCTTCCTCAGCGTGCTTCACGCGCTCCACGACCAGTTCCGCAAGCTGCGCTCGTTCGTGTTCGTGGAGCGGATCTCCGAGGTCACCGACGTGTTCGAGCGCGAGCGCTCGTTCGAGACCGTGTCGCGCCGGATCGCCACCGACGCCGGGGTCGCGGACGTGTCCGGCTACACCGACTACGGGCGCGTCTGGGTCGAGTTCCTCGACAAGGTGGTGGACGACCTCGACCCGCGCTCGACCGTGATCGTGCTCGGGGACGCCCGCACGAACGGCCGCGAGCCGCATGCCCAGACCTTCGGCCGGGTGGCCGAGCGCGCCGGCCACACGTTCTGGATCAACCCCGAGCCGCGCCTCTACTGGAACTACGGCGACAGCGTGATGTCGGCCTACGAGCCCTACTGCGACGGCGTCTTCGAGTGCTGGACCACGAAGCAGCTGGAGGCCTTCGTCAACGCGATCGCAGAGCTGCCCGGCGCGCGCGGCTAGACTGCCGGGTTGCAGTCAACCCAGGGGGGCTCGCGGGCAAGCGGGCTGAGAGGGCGCACTCGGCTGTGAGGCCGCCCGGCGTCGACCCTTCGAACCTGTGGGGTAATGCCCGCGGAGGGAGCGATGCAGACCGAGACCGAGGCTCCCGCAAAGGAGCCTCTTTCGCTGGACCAGGTCACGCGCCGGTTCGGGGCGCTCACCGCGCTCGAGGGCGTGGAGCTGAGCGTGCGCGCGAACGAGCTGGTGGCGATCGTCGGCCCCTCGGGGTGCGGCAAGTCGACCCTGCTCGAGCTGGCGGCGGGCCTGCAGGAACCCGATTCCGGGACGGTGAGGGCCGCGGGCATGAGCCACGCGGCCGGCCGCCGCGCCGCCTGCGCCTACATGCCCCAGCGCGACCTGCTGTTGCCGTGGCGCGACGCGCTCGGCAACGCCGCGCTCGCGCTCGAGTGCGAAGGAGTCCCGCGGCGCCAGGCGCGCAGGCGCGCCGAGCCGCTGTTCGAGCGCTTCGGGCTGGCGGACTTCGAGCGCGCGCGCCCCGCCGCCCTGTCGGGGGGCATGCGCCAGCGGGTGGCATTCCTGCGCACGCTGCTGGCGGGCCGCCCGCTGCTTCTGCTCGACGAGCCCTTCGGCGCGCTCGATGCCATCACGCGGCTCGACATGCAGGAGTGGCTCGCCGGCGCCCTCGCCGCCGAGCCGCGCACGGTCGTGCTCGTGACCCACGACGTCGAGGAGGCCGTGTTCCTCGCCGACCGCGTGGCGGTGCTCTCGCCGCGGCCTGGCCGGGTGGTCGACGAGTTCGGCGTCGAGGTCCCCCGCCCGCGCTCGGTCACCGATCCCGAGCTCGTCGAGCACAAGCGACGCGCGCTGGAGGCGCTGCGCGGATGAGGGCGCTGCTCGCCGGCCTGCTGATCGCGCTGTTCGTGCTCGCCTGGCAGGGCGTGGCCTCGCTCGAGTCGGTCGACGACCTCACGCTCGCCTCACCGGTCGAGACCTGGAGCGCGCTTCGCGACGACCGCTCGCTCCTGCTCGACAACGCCTGGGTGACGCTCGTGGAGGTGGTGCTGGGGCTCGCGGTCGCGGTGCTGGCCGGCGCCCTGTTCGCGGTGGCGATGCACCTGGTGCGCCCGCTGCGCGATGCGGCCTACCCGCTGCTCGTGGCCTCGCAGGCGATCCCGGTGGTGGTGCTCGCGCCGATCTTCGTGCTCGCGTTCGACTACGGCATCGGGCCGAAGCTCGCCATCGTGGCGCTGATCTGCTTCTTCCCGATCACGGTCAACCTGCTCGACGGGCTGCGCTCGACCCCGCCCGAGCTGCTCAAGCTGATGCGCAGCATGGGCGCGTCGCGACTGCGCATGCTTCGCTCGGTGGAGCTGCCCGCCGCGCTCCCGTTTCTGTTCAGCGGCCTCAAGGTGGCCGCCACGGTGTCGGTGATCGGCGCCGTGTTCGGCGAGTGGGCGGGCGCCGACGAGGGCCTCGGCCGGCTGGTGCTGCTGGGCAACAACCAGCTGCAGACCCCGCGCGTGTACGCCGGGATCGTGATCCTGACGCTGATGGCGGTGGCGCTTTTCGCGCTCGTGGCGCTCGCCGAGCGCGTCGCCTGCCCCTGGAGCCGAAAGGAGCTGCCCGCATGAGCCGCCGCCTGCCGCCGCTCGTCGCCGTCCTCGCCGCGGCGCTGCTGCTCGCGGCCTGCGGAGAAAAGGAGGAGCAACTCGAGCCGGCGGGCTCGAAGCGGGTCGAGCTGATGCTCGACTATTTCCCGAACGCCGACCACGCCGGCATCTACGCGGCACAGGCCGCGGGCTACTTCGAGCAGGCGGGGCTCGACGTAGAGATCCGCCAGCCGCCCGACCCGGCGGCGCCGATCAAGCAGGTGGCGGCCGGGCGAGTGGACCTCGCGATCTCCTACGAGCCGGAGCTGCTGCGGGCGCGCGACCAGGGCCTGCCCGTGGTGAGCGTGGCGGCGCTCGTCCAGGAGCCGCTCACCTCGATCATCTCGCTGCCGGAGGCGAAGATCCGCAGGCCGGCGGACCTGAGGCGCAAGACGGTGGGCACGGCGGGGATCGACTACCAGTCCGCCTACCTGCGCACGATCCTGGCCGATGCGGGCGTCGAGGCGGACTCGGTCCGAGAGCGCAACGTCGGCTTCAGCCTCACCCCCGCGCTGCTCACCGGCAGGGTCGACGCCGTGCTGGGCGCGTTCTGGAACTACGAGGGCACCGAGCTGCGCCTGAAGGGCAAGCGCCCGCGCGTGATCCGCATGGACGACGCGGGCGTGCCGAGCTACGACGAGCTCGTGCTGGTGGCGCCGGAGCGCTCGCTCGAGGCGAACGCCGCCAAGCTGCGGGCCTTCATCGGCGCCCTCTCGCGCGGCACCCGCGACCTGCGTGCGAACCCGGACGCGGCGATCGAGGGCCTGCTCGAGGCGAACCGGGACCTAGACCCGGAGCTCCAGCGCGCGGTCCTGGAGGAGACGCTGCCGCTCTTCTTCCCACCCGAGGGCAGGCCCTACGGCTGGCAGGACCCCGAGCAGTGGGACGCCTTCTCGGCCTGGATGAGGGACAACGGGCTGCTCGAGCGGGCGCCCGACCCGCGCGCCGCGTTCGACAACGGGCTGCTGCCGGGAGCCGGGCTGTAGCGGCGGCTAGCCGGAGCCGTTCTCGTCCAGCTCGAGCGCGACCGAGTTGATGCAGTAGCGCTCGCCCGTGGGACCCGGGCCGTCCGGGAACACGTGGCCGAGGTGACCGCCGCAGCGGGCGCAGCTGACCTCGGTGCGGAACATGCCGTGAGAGCGGTCCTCG
Source organism: Thermoleophilaceae bacterium (assembly GCA_035645115.1). Lineage (GTDB taxonomy): Bacteria > Actinomycetota > Thermoleophilia > Solirubrobacterales > Thermoleophilaceae > JACVRW01. Next base: position 7,445 of record DASQNF010000055.1, read on the forward strand.
TGCAGCTCCACCGCGTCGCCGAGCGCCGGCTCGGTGAAGCTCGGCCAGCCGCTGCCGGAGTCGAACTTGGCGTCCGAGCCGAACAGCTCGTTGCCGCAGGCGCCGCAGCGGTAGATCCCGTCGGCCTTCGAGTACGTGTACGCGCCGGTGAACGGCGGCTCGGTGCCCTTCTGGCGAAGGACGTGGTAGCGCTCGGAGGACAGCTCCTCGCGCCACTGCTGCTCTGTCTTCTCGATCTTCTCCATCGGCCTGACGTCGATGGTAGGGGGTCCGGGTTACAGGCCCCTTACGTGGCGGCGCTGCAGCGCGTACCAGCCGGCGAGGGCCGCCCACTCCTCGTAGGGCGCGAAGAACTCCCGCACCTCGGCCTCGCTGGCGCGCCTTCCCAGGCCGGCCAGGCGACCGACCAGCTTCACGTAGGCGAGGTCGAGCGCGGGCAGCATGTCGTCGCGGCCCTGGCCCTCGAACGCGAGCATCTCGATCGTCCAGTTGCCGATGTTCGGGATCGCGAGCAGGCGCCGCCAGGACGGCTCGTGGCGGGCCAGGTCGGCGCGCCCCGAGGCCACCTCGCGGGCGGCGCGCACGAGCGCTATCGAGCGCTTCGGGGCGAGCCCGCAGGCGTCTAGCTCCGCCGGCGAGCGCCCCGCCAGGTGAGCGGCCGAGGGCGGCGCCACGAGCGATCCGCAGGCGCTTCGCCGCCCGTGGCGGCGGACGATCGAGCGCTCGATCGCGGCGGCCCTGCGCGATTCGATCAGCTGCTCGCAGACCGCCCAGGCGAGCGCCTCGAAGGGCTCGGGGCGCCGCCGCGGGCGCAGCCACGGACGCGCGCGGATCACCGGGCCGATCAGCGGATCGCGGCGGAAGCGCCGGTGGAACGCGGAGACGTCGTGGTCGGTGCCGAGAGCGAAGCGCATCCGCTCGATGCCCGCGGCCGCCGCCTCGCGGGTCTCCGCCCGGGCGCTGAAGCGCACGGCGCCGGCGGCCCGCCACGCGCACACCACCACCTGCTCGTCGCCGATCCAGAGCGCCCGCGCGAGCGCCTCCCCGCGGCGCACGAGCACGCCGTCCCGGCCCGCCCCCGGCAGCCGGTAGGGCGGCGACGGGACCACGTCCTGCTCGAGGCCGGCTATCGGTCCTTGAGGAGGTGGATGTCCACGAGGAAGGAGCGGGAGCCGGCCACTTCGACCTTCTTGCCCCGCCGGCCCCCCCGCCCGAGCCGCAGCGACGCCGCCGCCTTCGGCCGCCGCAGGATCTTCACGAGCACGAAGCTGATCACCCCGAGCAGGAAGCCGCCGGTGGCGGCGGTGACCGTGGCGGGCAGCGAGATCTCGCTTCGCGGCCCGACCACGCGCGGCTCCGCGAGCACCGGCAGCGCGCGGACCTCGGCCTGCTGCTCGGGCGGACCCGGGTCCGGGACGGGGGCGTGGTCGGGCACGGACGCGGGAGTGTAGCGCCCGCCCGGACGCGACCCTAGAGCGGCATCTCGTAGACCCTGAAGCGCTTCACGATCCGACCGCCCATCGCCTTCATCGCGCGGTTCATGGCCTTGTTCGTCTCGAGGATCCAGCCCATCTCGCCGCCCTTCACGCGCGTGCGGGCGGCCATCTCGAAGTGCTCGGCGTAGAGGCCCGCCGCCACGCCGGTGTGCTGGTATGCCGGCCTGACGCCGAGGAAGCCCACGCGCACGCGGTTCACGTTCCGCCTGCGGTTCAGGTAGTGCCACCAGCCGAGCGGCAGCAGCCGGCCGCCCATCAGCTTCAGGACCTGGTTGATGTCCGGCACGCTGATCGCCACGCCGACCGTCTTGCCGGCGGAGTCCTCGGCGACCATGAACCAGTCCCGGTCGAACACGAGCTGTAGCTCCCGGGCGTATGCGTCGAGGTCGGCCTTCGAGTAGGGCACGAAGCCCCAATTGCGGGACCACGCCTCGTTGTAGATCTCGGCGAACGCGTCGAGCTCGCGGCGCAGCCGCCTCCTCGTCATCTTCCGGACCCTGATGCCGTGCTTGGGCTCGAGCGACTCGGCCAGCTCCCAGATGATCGGCATCACCTTGTCGCGGTCGGAGATGTGGAGCTCCCACATGAAGAGGTCGATCGCCTTTTCGAGGCCGGCCTCGTCGCAGAGCCGTGCGTAGTAGGGCGGGTGCCAGGGCTGGCGGACCATGGGAGGGCGCTCGTAGCCCTCGATCAACACCCCGCTCTCCTCGTTCATCGAGAAGTCCATCGGTCCGACCATGCGCTCCCGGCCGCGCTCGCGCAGCCAGCCGGCGGCCGCATCGAGCAGCGCGCGCATCGCCTCGGGGTCCTCCTCGAGCTCGAGGAACCCGAACATCCCCCAGGCGTTCCCGTGGAACTCGTTGAAGGCCAGGTCGATCTGCGCGCTCACGCGCCCCACCACCCGCCCCTCGCGCCGGGCCAGGAACAGCTCCGCCTCGCCGTGCTCGAAGAACGCGTTGAATCGCGGATCCAGGAACAGCCGGCGCTCGATCCGCAGGTGGGGCACCCACAGCTCCGCGTTAGAGTGCAGGCGGTACGGGAGCTCGACGAACTCGCGCCGGTCGCGGCGCGAGCTGACGGGCGACACCTCCACCGACACGGCGCCGGACCCTATATGCCCACGGCTATCGATCTCTTCGAGAAGGCACGGCGCCACGAGCGCCTGGAGCAGCTCCAGGCGGCGCGCGAGCACGACCTGATGCCGTACTTCAGGGTGCTGGAGGGACCGACCGGCCCGGTGGTCGAGATGGAGGGCGCCGAGCGCGTCATGCTCGGCTCGAACAACTACCTCGGCCTGACCGGCGACGAGCGCGTCAAGCAGGCGGCCCGGGAAGCGCTCGAGCGGTACGGCACCGGTCTCACGGGCTCGCGCTTCCTGAACGGCACGCTCGACCTGCACCTCGTGCTCGAGCGCGAGCTGGCCGACTGGATGGGGACCGAGGACGCGATCGTCTACACCACCGGCTACCTCGCCAACACCGGCGCGATCGGCACCCTGCTCGACCCCGGGGACACGGTCATCTGCGACTCCGGTGACCACGCCTCGATCCTCGACGCGGTGTCGCTCTCGCGCGCCCGCATCCGCCCCTTCCGCCACGGCCGGCTCGACAAGCTGGAGACGATGCTGCAGCGCGCCGCCTCCGATGGCGGCGGCGTGCTCGTGGTCGTTGACGGCGTGTTCTCGATGGAGGGCGACCTCGCCGCGCTCGGTGAGGTCACCGCGCTCTGCCGCGAGCACGGCGCGCGCCTGATGGTGGACGAGGCCCACGGCGTGGGCGTGCTGGGTGCGCGCGGCGCCGGCGCCTGTGAGCTGCTGGACGTGGAGGACGAGGTGGACCTGCGGATGGGCACCTTCTCCAAGTCGCTCGCCTCCTGCGGCGGGTTCATCGCCGGCCCGCACGACGTGATCGACTTCCTGCGCGTCCAGTCGCGCTCGTTCATGTTCACGGCCGCCGCCGTGCCCGCCGCCGTGGGCGCCGCGCTCGGCGCGCTGCGTGTCATCCGCTCGGACGAGGGCCCGGCGCTGATGGCCAAGGTGCTCGAGAACGCCCGCTACCTGCACGACGGCCTCGGCGCGCTCGGCTACCGGGTCATGGAGCCCCAGGCGCTGCCCGACGGCAGCGAGCTGATCACGCCGATCGTGCCCGTACTGATCGGGGACGACTGGAAGGCGGTGCTGCTCTGGAAGGCGCTCTACGACGCCGGGGTGTTCGTGAACGTGGCGCTCTACCCGGCCGTCCAGCGCGGCGGGGCCCTGTTGCGGACGAGCGTGATGGCCACCCACGAGCGCGAGCACCTCGACCGCGCGCTCGCGAAGTTCGAGCAGGTCAAGGACGAGGTCGAGAAGGCCGCTCCACCGGTCTGAGCCGGGCGGGGGTCGCAACGGCGCGGGCCGGGCCGGGCGCGGCGCGGCCGGAGGAGCGGCGCGGCAGTCGGCCGGCCAGGGCGGCCAAGCCGGGCGGCACGCGACCGTCGGTGGATAGCCAGGAGCCGGCCAGGATCAGGAGCAGGCCGGCCACCGCGCCGGTGGTGACCTCCTCGCCCAGGATTGCCACGCCGAGCGCGAGCGCGACGATCGGGTTCACGTAGGTGATCACGGTCGCGCGGCTCGGCCCGGCCTCGGCGATCAGCCGGAAGAAGAGCAGGAACGCGAGCGCCGAGCAGATCAGCCCGAGCGCCACGATCGAGGCGATCGCCTCGGCCGACGGCGTCTCGGTGGGCATGTCCGCTACGCCGAACGGGAGCAGCATCAGCGTCGCGATCGTGATTGCCGCCGTGATCGGGCCGAGCGGGTCGACGTCGGCGAAGTGGCGCTTTACGAGCATCGGCCCGACCGCGTAGCCGAACGCGGCGAGCAGCACGGCGCCCGCCCCGAGCAGCTCGCCGGAGCGCCCGCCGATGTCGATGCCCACGAGCACGACCACGCCCAGCAGGCCGACCAGCATCCCGGCGAAGCGCGCGCGTGTGGGCCGCTCGGAGTGGTCGAAGCGCAGCGCCAGCAGCGCCACGAACAGCGGCACGGTGGCGATCAGTATCGCCGTGAGCGACGAGGACACGCGCTGCTCGCCAAAGCCGATCAGCGGCCACGGGATCGCCATCTCGACAGCGGCGAAGGCGAGCAGCGGCCGCATGCGCAGTCCGCGGAAGGCGCCGAGCCTGATGGCCACCGGCAGCAGCACCGCTGCGGCGAGCGCCAGCCGCGACCAGGCCACGAACCCCGGCGACATCTCCTCCACGGCGATCTTGATGAACAGGTAGGGCGTGCCCCAGACAACCGACACCGCCGCGAACAGGGCCCAGGCGCGGGCGCTCACGCGAGCGCCCTCAGGAGGCCGGCGGTCACGGCCGCCACCGCCACCACGACGAGGATCGGCGCCCGCAGGGCGATCGCCGCCGCCGCGGCCACGAGGCCGGCGCCGCGCTCGTCGAGCACGAGCTGCTCGTCGTCGGCGAAGGCCTGGGTGGCCACGAGCGCGGCCAGCAGGGCCGGCCCGAGCAGCTCGACCACGCGGCCGGCGCGCACGGGCAGCTCGCGCTGGCCGGCCAGTACCGGGCCGGTGGCCTTGATCAGGACCGTGGCGAGCCCGATCGCGATCACGCATGTCCACGCGACGCTCACGCGGCGGCCTCACTGCGGCTTCCCGGCGCTCCGCGACTCGAGCGCCCGCCGCGGGCTGCCTCGCGGCGCAGCGGGCGCCTCGGCAGCAGGCCGACCGCGGCCGCCAGCGTGGCGGCCATCACGGGCACGCCCGCCGGCGCCACCGGCGTCAGCAGCAGCGCCAGCCCGGCGCCGCCAAGGGCGGCCGCGAGGGCGTTGCGGGTGGCGATCAGGGGCAGCGTCAGGGCGAGGAAGAGCGCCGGGAAGGCGGCGTCGAGACCGAGCGCGGCGGGATCCCCGAGGCTCGCCCCGGCGAGCACGCCGACCGTGGTGCCGGCAACCCACACGGGGTACAGGAGCAGGCCGGCGCCCACCATCCGTCGACGGTCGAAGCGGCCGACCTCCTGCGCGAGCGCCCAGCTCTCGTCCACGATCAGCTGAGACTCGAGCAGCCGCCGCAGCCGGCCGCCTTCGAACGAGCGCGCCGCGGCCAGGCCCATCGGGGCGTAGCGGGCGTTGAGGAGCACGGCGGCGCCCACCGCCGCCAGGGCCGTGCCCCCGGCGCCGATCACCGATACGGCCGCGAACTGGGCGGAGCCGCCAAAGGTGGTTGCGCTCATCACCACGGTGGCGAGCGGGTCGAAGCCCGCCGACCGCGCGAGCACCCCGAACGAGCTGCCGAATAGCAGGACCGCGGGCAGTAGCGGCAGCATCGCTCGCGCTCCCGCCAGGTAGGCGGAGCGCCGGCGGCTCCCTCGATCGGCTGCGCGCGGCTCGTTCATGGAGCCGAGCAGGCTAGTGGCGCCATGGAGGAACAGGGCTCTCAGTGGACTCGTTCGGTAACCGTCAAAAGCATTATGCCGGATACTAACACCGTCTAAAGGGCTTTGCAAGTTACGACGGTGGTATGCTCGCCACGTGGCCCCAGGCGAGAGCGCGCCCGAGAAGACGGCGCCGGAGCCGCTCCGGCAGGTGCAGCGCTTGGTCAACTCGATCGACCTCGAGAGCGGCGAGGACGAGCTCGACAGCCCGGAGTCGCTGCGCGCGTGGCTTTGCGAGCGCGGGCTGATGGGCTCGGGCGAGCGCGTGGGCCCGGCCGACCTGCGCCGCGCGCTCGACGTGCGCGAGGGCCTGCGGGCGCTGCTGCTCCAGAACAACGGGCTCGAGCTCGACGAGCGCAAGGTCGAGCGGCTCGACTCGGTGGCCGCGCGAGCCGGCGTGCGCGTGCGCTTTCGCGCGGGTCGCGACCCCGAGCTCGCCCCGGCGGCCGGCGGGGTGGACGGCGCCCTGGCGCGCCTGCTGGCGATCGCCGCGAGCGCGGTCGAGAAGGGCACCTGGGCGCGGCTCAAGGCGTGCCCGCGCGAGGACTGCGAGTGGGCCTTCTACGACCGCTCGAAGAACCGCTCCGGGCGCTGGTGTCGGATGGAGGACTGCGGCAACATCGCAAAGGCGCGCGCCTTCAGGGAGCGCCGCCGCGCGGGGGAGCGGTCGTGATCGAGAGGCTCGACGCCTGCATCTGGCGCTGGACCGCTCCTCACCCCGAGTGGCGCCCGCGCAGCCCCTGGGTTCGCGAGTGCGCCTGCTTCGCGCTGAGCGCGGAAGGAGCGCTCGCCCTGGTGGACCCGCTGGCCCCGGCCGAGCAGCCGGAGCGCCTCTGGTCCGCGCTCGACGAGCTGATCGAGCAGAGCGCGCCGGAGCGGCTAGCGGTGCTCACCACGATCCACTACCACGTGCGCAGCGCCGCCGCGGTGGCGCGCCGCTACCGCGGCCGGCTGCCGGTGAGCGTCCACGGCCATGCCAGCGTGCGGGCGGCGCTCGGGCGCGGAATCCGCTTCGAGCCGATCGAGCCCGGGGCCGAGCTGCCCGCCGGCGCGCGCGCCCATGCGATCGGCAAGCCGCGCCGGCGCGAGATGCCGCTCTGGTTCCCCTCGCTGCGCGCCCTCGCGTTCGGCGACGCGGTGGTGGGCGTGGAGGGGGAGCTGCGGGTCTGGGAGCAGCTCGACGGCGGCAAGCGCGCTCGCTGGTACCGCGAGCGCTTCCTGCCCACGCTCGCCCCTCTCGGGGAGCTCTCGCCCCGGCACGTGCTCGTCACGCACGGGCCGCCGGCGGTCGGAGACGGCAAGCGAAAGCTCGCTCGGGCGCTCGCCGAGCCGCCCTGGTGGCACCGCTGAGGCGCCCCGCACGGCGGCTACTCGATCGTGTGGACCTTGAACAGGTTCGTCCCGCCGGAGCGTCCCGCCGGCAGGCCGGCGGTGATCCCGATCTTGTCGCCGGCCTTGGCGAGCCCCGCGTTGCAGGCGGCGTCGGCGCAGCGCTCGATCAGGCCCAGGGTGTCGAGCGGCTCCTCGTGCTGCTGGGGGTGCACCCCCCAGAGCAGGCAGCAGCGGCGCACCACGTTTCGATGCGGCGAGAGCGCGAGCACGGGCGCCTTTGGCCGGTAGGCGGAGATCAGCCCGGCGGTGGCGCCGGTGTTGGTGGGCGAGACGATGCAGTTGAGCCCGAGCTGGTACACCGCGCCGACCGCTCCGAACGCGATCGCGTGGTACTGGTTGTTGGCCTGAGGCCCGCGCTCGGCGAGCCAGCGCCCGTACGGGAGCTCGCGCTCGGTGGTCTCTGCGATCGAGGCCATCATCTCCACCGCCGTGACCGGGTGACGGCCCACCGCCGTCTCCTGGGAGAGCATCACGGCGTCCGTGCCGTCGAAGATCGCGTTGGCCACGTCGGCCACCTCGGCGCGCGTGGGGCGAGTGGAGTGCACCATCGACTCGAGCATCTGGGTGGCGGTGATCGCCGCCTTCGCGCGCCGGCCGGCGATGGCCAGCAGGCGCTTCTGGACGAGCGGGACCTCTTCGATCGGCAGCTCGATGCCGAGATCGCCGCGCGCAATCATGATCCCGTCGGCCGCGTCCACGATCTCCTCGGCGTTGGCCGCAGCCTGCGGCTTCTCGATCTTCGCGATCAGCGGCACCTCCGCCTCGCGCTCGCGCAGTCGCTCGCGCACCGGCTCGAGGTCCTCCCGCCGGCGCACGAAGGAGAGCGCGAAGAAGTCGATCCCCATGTCGAGGCCCCGGTCGAGCAGAGCGATGTCCTCCGCGCTCACGGCCGGCAGCGATACGGTCACGTTCGGGAGGTTCAGTCCCTGGCGCGAGGCCACGCTCCCGCCCACCTCCACGTGCGTGACCACCTCGCCATCCACGATCTCCTTTACTCGCAGGCGCACGGCGCCGTCGGCGAGGTAGCACACGTCTCCCGCCTCGACGAGCTCGGAGAAGCCCTGCCAAGCCACCGGCAGGCGCTCCGGGGTCCCCTCGACGTCGTCGGGCGTGAGCACCACCCGCGAGTCGCGCGCCAGCTCGGCCACGCCGTTCATGACCGGGCCGATTCGCAGCTTCGGCCCGGGGAGGTCGCCGAGGATCGCCACCTCGCGCCCCACGCGCTCGCACGAGGCCCGGATCGCGGCCGCCGTCTCGGCGTGCTGCTCGGGGGTTCCATGGGCGAAGTTCAGGCGCGCCACGTCCATCCCCGCGGCGATCATCTGCTCGAGCACGTCGGGCTCCTGCGACGCGGGGCCGATGGTGGCGACGATCTTGGTGGAGCGCATTCGACCCCAACATACCCAGCGCCGCGGGCGGCGCTCTGGCGAGGGCTCGCCGCTTCCCTCGGCCGGAATCGGACAAATGGGCCGAGGAAACGAAAAGCCCGCTCTTAGCGGCCGAGCACCCCCGATCCGTGTTGACGCCCGCCGGGCGAGAGGCTTTGATGATTCCCGGCCGTTGGCGGTCGTGAAAGCGCGAGAAGGAGGAGCGCCGGCAGTGGGACGGATCCCCTAGCTGCACGGCATCGACCTCGCCGCTCGTGGGTAGCGAACCGCCTGATCTGAGGCCACCGGGGAACTGCATTCGCTAGTCGCACGCCTTGTGCGAGGGAGGTCTGATGGCCATGCCGGGGAGGATCGACGCCGAGGCGTCGCAGCATCTGCGAGCGCTCCAGTACGCGAATCGCGTGCGGCTCGCGCGGGCCGAGATGAAGCGTCGGATCGCGGACGGCGAGCTTCCCGCCGCGGAGGTCGTCCTCGGCTGCCCCTGGGAGGCGCACAGCATGTCGATCAGCGACCTGCTGATGAGCCAGAAGCGCTGGGGCCGGACGCGCTGCCGCCGCCTGCTCGTGTCCCTGCACGTGCCCGAGAACAAGCAGGTGGGGACGCTTACCGAGCGCCAGCGGCTCGCTCTTGCCGCGGTGCTGACGGCGAAGAACGCGCCGGAGGGCGCCGGCCCGGCTCACACGGGCGCTCGAGCGCCGCAGCCGCTGCCCCGCCCCTCGATGGCCACTCGCGAGCGCGCGCTCACGGCCGCGTAGCGGAGCTCAGCCCGAGACCGGCCTGCGGCCCAGCTCCTCGAGGGGCTCGTCCACCGTCAGGCCGGGGCCGAGCGTGGCGAGCTCGACGATGTGGCCGTCCGGGTCGCGCAGGTAGAGCGACTTGAAGTAGGTCCGGTCGAGGACGTCGGTGACCGGGATCGCGCGCGAGGCGAGGTAGTCGCGCCACGCCGCCAGCTCCTCCTCGGAGTCAACGCCGAGCGCGAAGTGGTGGGTGGACCCGCGGCCCACCGAGCCCTCGTCGAGCTCCGGGTACTCGAGGCACGTGATCAGCGTTCCGGGCCTGCCCTGCTCGTCGCCGAAGAACAGGTGACGGGCGGCGCGGTCGTCCTCGTTCAGCGTCTGCTTGACGAGCCGCATGCCGAGCAGGTTGCGGTAGAAGCCCACCGAGCGCTCGACGTCGGCGCACAGCAGCGTGATGTGGTGGATGCCGGCTATGCGCAGCCGCCGCTCGCTCATCGAGCCGGGCACGCTATCTGAACGAGAGCCCGCCGGAGCGGCGCTTGAAGAGCTCGCGCATCGCGTAAAAACAGCCCGCGAACACCGCCACTCCCAGCACCAGCAGCACCCAGATGCGGATCGGTCCGAGGCCCAGCGCCACCACCGTCACCGTCACGAAGGCGGCGACGCCGGCGAGCAGCGCGGAGTGGGAGCGATAGCCGGCCAGGTGCTCTCGCAGCGCCAGCTCTCCGCCTCCAAGCGAGGCGATCACGAGCCCCGCGAACAGGCGCTCCGCACCGTCCTCGCCGGACACCGCGCCCCAGACGATCAGGACGATGCCGAGCAGGATCACGAGCTCCGAGAGCGGGAAGCCGCCCCAGGGCGCGGGCGGGCGCTCGCGCGGTGCGCGCCGGGCCGGACGGGCGCCCCTCGCGCTGTCGGACGGCTCGGCGGGCGTGCGCTCGAGCCAACGCTCGCGGCGGGCGGCATCGCGCTCCGCGCGCGTGGTCTGGGTTCCGCGCTTGCGGCTGCGCCTGCCCATCAGCCTCCTGTCGCGCCCGCGCTCAGCCCGAGGCGGGCCCGGCTAACGGGCAACCCGAGGAGACCACCACGCGCCACCAGCCCATCAGCATGCCGAGGAGGCTCCAGCGCGGGCGCACGTGCCAGTGGCGGCAGCCGGGCTCGCCGATGTCCTCGCTCGTGACGAGCCGCCACTTGTGGCTCGCGGGATCGAGCAGCATCTCCTCGATCAGGCGACGGTTCTGCTCCTCGACCCAGGTACGGTCGGAGAGAGCGCGGCGGGCCAGCGCCACCCGGCCGGCGAGCTCGTCGCGGAGCTCTTCGAGCTCGGCGAGCGAGAGCATGCGCGGGCCGCCCCGGCCCGGGACGCCGAAGCTCAGCTCCTTGCGCGGCCAGCTCGAGCAGAACAGCTGCGCCAGCTCCGTCTCGAGCCGCGCGACCTGGTCGCGCAGCGTTCGCCGCGCGGCGCTCTCGTCGGGCGCGACGAGCGCCTCGGCCGCGGCGTGCTCGGGCGCCACGAGCGGGAGCGTCGGCCTGTCGATGACGTCAGGCACCGGCGCCAGTGTAGAGCGTCTCCCCCGCCAGCCACAGCGCCTCCTCGATGCTGATCCGGGGAACGCCCTTGACGCCGAGCGCGCAGAGCAGCATGCGCTCTGTCTTCGCGGTGACGCCCGCGTGCTCGGACACCTCCCCCAGCACCACGGCCAGCGGGCGGGCGGCGTCGGCGATCACGATCTGGCGCGAGGACAGCGGGCGCAGCGGGCCGAGCCGCTCGCCGGGGAGCGAGGGGCGCAGGCCGGGCTCGCCCTCCAGGCGGGCGGCGTCGAGCGCGACCACCGGCACGCCGGTCTCCGCCACGGCGATCGTGAGCGCGTCGTCGACGATGTTCTCGCTGCGCAGGCCCCCGTGGCGCAGCCGCGCGAGCGCGATCGCCTCCACGGGCGTGCGATCGGTGTCCGGGTCCACGCCCACCTGGCGGGCGAACACCCGGTAGGCCCAGGGCACCTGGTCCTGGCGCATCTGCACGACCTTGGCGCCGGTGTAGCGGTCGGCGAGCGCGCGCAGCTGGTCCTTCAGCGCGGGGGGCGAGCGCCGCGGGCGCACCTCCACGAGCGCGCTCGTGAGGCTGAGCTCGGGGAACTCCTCGGCCAGCTCGGGGTCGACCCAGCCCGGGCGCAGGTCGAGCTCGATCACCCGGTCAGCCGCTCCGCCCTGCGCCGCAGGGCCTCCTCGGTGAGATTGCCGAGCTCCGTGTCGACGACACGGCCGCCGCTGCGCGCGAAGATCGTGGTCGGGCAGCCTCCCACCCCGTAGAGGTTGGCCACCGCCCCGTCCTCGTCCACGCCCACCGGCTGCGTCCAGCCCCGTGCCCCCACCAGCCGCCGGATGTCGTCGCGCTCCTTGCGCGAAAAGAAGACCGTGGCGAACTGCACCTCGCGGAGGCTCCGCTTGACCCGCTCGGTCCGGTCGACCTGCGGGTAGCAGTCGGCGCCGCGGTCGAAGACGAAGGTGAGGACGAGCGGCTTGCGTCGCAGCTCGCAGAGGTTGACCACCTGCTCCGAGACGAGCTCGCAGGCGGGCCGCGCGCCGGCCTGCTCGGGGCAGGGCTCGCGCTGGCAGACGTTGGCGTCGCCCTCGAGCGCGCCGAGCGCGGACGGCGCCGCGAACGCCTTCAGCAGGCTGCCGGGCTCCGGTCCGCGAAGGCCCTCGCCGCTGTTCGGGATCGTCTGCGCGAACAGCAGCACCGCGAGGCCCATGACCGCCACGATCCCCACCGCCCAGGCGTACTTGTTCCCCGGCCGCGGCAGCTCGGGCCGCCGCACCGGCTCCGGATGGGTGCGGTCGCGCTCGGCCAGGCGCTCGCCGGTCGAGAGGTGCCCGAGGCGGTCGCGTTCCTCCTCCCCGGGCGGCTTGCTCGTCACGGTGCGCCCGCCTGGGTCCGGCGCGGCCGCAGCGCCAGCAGGTCGCGCACCCGGAACGACCCGTGCTCCTCGGCCCACATCAGCGCCGCCGGCAGCACGATCATCACGCCCAGGAGCGACACGCTCAGGTCAACCACCGTCACGATCCCGAAGTCCCGCAACATGCGGATGTCCGAGGCGATCAGCGCGGCGAAGCCCGCGATCGCCGTGAGGCCCGAGGCGAGCACCGCGGTCCCCGTGGACGCGTAGGTCAGCTCGATCGCCCGCGCCGGACC
>DASQNF010000056.1:0-4395 GCA_035645115.1 Thermoleophilaceae bacterium
GGCACGAGCTTGCTTGCGGCCTACGTTGACGTCGATGACTTGAAGTCCGTGAACGACACGGAGGGCCACCCGGCGGGTGACGAGCTGCTGCGGGCCATCGCCGACGGGTTGCGTGACCAGATGCGCCCTTACGACCTGCTCGTGCGCCTGGGCGGGGACGAGTTCCTTTGCGCTCTTCCGAATGTCACGCCCGCCGAGGCGAACGCTCGCTTCGACGCCCTCAACGCGAGGCTGAAGGCGGTGGGTCGCACGGTGTCGGTCGGCTTCGCAGAGCTGCGCGACGACGACTCGCCGAGCGAGTTCGTCAAGCGGGCCGACGCGAACCTGCTCGCCCGCCGCCGGATGTAGCGCGCGCGCCTCTGGCTTCAGCTAGGACGCACTAAACAGAAGTCTGTTGCGAGCGCGCCGCAGTCAAGATCAACGCGGCAGCACCCGCTGGCGCGACGCGGTCGGTATTGAGCACGATGTCGTAGTGCGTCGGAAGCTCGGTCGAGGCGCCGTAGAAGCGCTTGAGATAGTCGGCGCGGTTCGCGTCGCCGCGAGCGACCAGCTTCACGGCCTCCGCTTCGCCGATCTCTTGCGCTTGGGCCAGTCGCCGCGACCGGGTCTCAGCTGAGGCGGTGATCAAGATGCGCAGCACGTCGGCGCGGGTCGCCAGCGCGAGCGACGCCGCGTGAGCGACGATCACGGCGTCGCCGTCCTCCGCGCTCTCCCAGAGGACGCTGCGAATCAAGCTGCGTAGCGCGTCACGGCGCGGAGCGCGGTCGTCAACGATCGGAAAATCGGAGAGACCTGCGGTCGCTGCTGGAGCGACCTCGCCCAGACCCCGGAGCACGCGGGCTAGCAAGGACTTGCGCCGCTCGACGTCCGCGACAACATCCGGGTCCACACCCGCTTCCCACGCCACTCGAGCGACGACTTGCTCGTTGATTAGCCGGAAGCCGAGCTCGTCCGCGACGATGCGCCCGACCACCTCGCCGGCTGAGCCGTCCGTAGGCGAGATGGCGACGACTCGGTAGCCCACCGCGCGAAGCTACTGGCGTTGTTCCCCTCCAGTCAACCCCACGCCCTCGCCACCACCGTGAGTGACTGGTCCTAATGGGCGTCCCGGGAGTCTCAGGGAACGGGCGGGACCGCATGGGAACGCGGGCTGAAATCTTCCAAGCTCTTAGTACGGGTTCAATCCCCGTCGCCCGCTCTCACCGCTCTCCCCCGACGGAGGTGCGGGCCCGATGACGGCTCAGGATCTCCCTCGCCGCCCGCACCAGCTCGGCGTTGTCGGCCGCCCGGCTGCCCTCGGGCAGCACGGTGGTGTCCTCCAGTCCGGTGCGGATGCCGTGTCCGCGTGAGGCGGCGCGTTCGTTGACCGCCCACGAGCTGACGCCGTCGCCGTGGTGGACTTGGGGCAGGCGGATCTTCGCGCGCGCCAGGCCCTCCTCGATCGCCGCGGCCTGCGCGAGCGCGGCGTCGGCGTCGGGCTCGAGTGGCTCGACCATTGCTCGCACGCAGCGCTCGGCAAGCCCCGTCGCGGCGAAGGCCTCGGCGTTCGCGGCCACCAGGAGCCCCGCCTCGATGCCCACGCCGCGGCGCAGCAGCAGCTCGCAGAGCTCGACTATCCCGGGCTCCCCCTGGTTGGCCGTCACGAGGTCCGGAAGCGCGCTCCAGCCGGCGAGGAGGGCCAGCCGGCGCGCGGGATCCGGCTCGATGTCGGCTGAGGTGCTGAGCGAGACCGGTACTCCCGGGACTGCGGTGCGCACCGCGGCGAGGGCGGCCGCGGTGGGCTCGGCCGCGAGGGTCTCGTGGCCCTCGTCGTCGTAGACGTGGATGTGCAGGACATCGGCGCCCGCAGCGGCCGCGGCCCGCGCCTCGCGCGCGAGCTCCTCCGGCGACCGCGGAACCGCCGGGTGCTCGGCGGCGGTCCGGGATCCGTTCAGAGCAGCCTGCAGCACGCTCGCACTCCTACCGCGGCCCCCGTTCGGCTCCCACGGCTGCCCCAGTGCCCTCTCAGGCGGCGAGCCGCTGGGCCTGCTCGCTCGCGGGCGCCGGCCGCGCGAATTCGAGCGCGGCGTCCTCGAGCGGGCCGTAGCGGAGCATCCGCATGTCGCGGGCATAGTTCTGGTATAGCCGCCAGGGCGCCTTGAACCCTTGCCGCGGGAACTGGTCGAGCGAGCGCAGGACGTAGCCGGACTTGAGGTCGACGAAGGGCTGGGTCTCGAGCGCGGCGTCCCGGTTGCGGGGCGCGCAATGCGTGAACCCATGGCTGTCCATGTGGTTCAGCAGCCGGCAGACCCACTGGCAGGTGAGGTCGCACTTGAGCGTCCACGAGGCGTTCGTGTAGCCCAATGCCATCACGAGGTTCGGCACGTCGCTCAGCATCATGCCCTTGTAGCCGAGCGTCTCCGGGAGCTTCACCTCTCGACCGTCCACCTCGATGCGCATGCCTCCCAGCGCCAGCATGTTGAGGCCGGTGGCGGTCACGATCAGGTCGGCCTCGAGCTCGGCCCCCGAGCCCAGCCTGATCCCCGTCTCGGTGAACGTGTCGACCGTGTCGGTGACGATCGAGGCGCGTCCCGCGCTGAGCGCCTCGAACAGGTCGCCGTCCGGCACGAGGCAAACGCGCTGGTCCCAGGGGTCGTAGCGCGGCGTGAAGTGGCGGTCAACGTCGAACCCCTCGGGCAGCCGGTTCTGGACCCCCTTGCGGATCAGCTTCTTCATCAGGCTCGGGGCGCGCCGGCAGGCTTGGAAGAAGAGCGTGGTGAGGATCACGTTCTTCCAGCGCACGAGCGGATAGGCGACCTTCGCCGGCAGCACGCCGCGCAGGAAGTCGGCGATCGGATCCTGACCGGGAAGCGAGATGACGTAGCTGGGGGAGCGCTGGAGCATCGTCACGTGCTCTGCGCGCTCGGTCATCGCCGGCACGAGCGTCACGGCGGTCGCGCCGCTGCCGATCACCACCACGCGCTTGCCTGAGTAGTCGATGTCCTCGCTCCAGCGCTGGGGATGCACGATCGGGCCGGCGAAGCGCTCGCTCCCGGGGAACTCGGGCGCGTACGGCTCGTCGTAGCGGTAGTAGCCGCTGCAAATGAGCAGGAACCCGCAGGTGAGTTGCACGACCTCGCCGGTGTCGGCTCGCTCCGCGCTCACGGTCCAGCGCGAGTCGGCCGTCGACCACTGCGCGCTCACGACACGTTGTCCGAACCGGATCTTCCGATCGATGCCGGCGTCGCGAGCCGTCGCGCGGACGTACTCGAGGATCGACGGTCCGTCCGCGATCGCCTTTGCGTCCCGCCATGGGCGGAACGAGTAGCCGAGCGTGAACATGTCGGAGTCCGAGCGGATCCCCGGGTAGCGAAACAGGTCCCAGGTGCCGCCGATGGAGTTCCGCGCCTCGAGGATGGCGTACTCCTTGCCCGGGCAGTTGACCTGCAGGTGATGAGCCGCGCCGATCCCGGACAGGCCGGCGCCCACGATCAGCACGTCGAGATGCTCGATCGCGGCGCTGGGGGGCGTGGTCACCGTCACTTGTGCGGGGGTGGTTGGGTCCGTTCGGGCTGGCTCGAACGATCGCAACCCTACGCGGAGCCGGCGGAGCGCGCCAGCGCGCGGTCGTTGCTCCGGCGGAGCACCTGAACCACCGTCGAGCGCGCACCCAGCCACCGATCGGCGCTACCCTGGGTCGCGAACGGGGCGTGGCGCAGTTTGGTAGCGCATTCGGCTGGGGGCCGAAAGGTCGCTGGTTCAAATCCAGTCGCCCCGACTCAGAACCCTCCACCCAGAGGGTCCATAGGGGCACAAGGCCACCCGCCGAACCGCGGAACTCGAAAGGGTCACCACCCCGGGAGGGATCAGCGTTGTCTTTGCCCATCACGACTCGAAAAGTGCGTCGGGGACGAGAGCTTGTTATCCGCTCGACGCGACGGCGGGTCACGTTCAGGTGGGAGCGGCGCAACCGATTGAATCCGTACCACTCCCTGAAGGTGTTGACTTTTACCCGGCGCGACGACGGAACCTACGCGCTGCCGTACGTGACGGCCGTGCGCTGGGGTCGCGCAGCTTCGCGTTCGGTGGAGAGCTCCTGAGCTTCCCACGCGCCTCTGACCCGCTCCTCGCCCGGCGCATCCCGGAGAGGCGCCGGGCGCGAACGCGTTCCCAGGCATCAGAGGACTGCCCCGCGTGCCGCGCGTCGCGGGTACCCTGGCGGGGCTCGTGCGGCGTTCGCTGATCATCCTCGTGTGCGCGGGCGCGCTCGCGGCTATGCCCGCCGCGGCTGCCGCCCAGGTCCCCACGCCCGAGCTGATCGAGCGCGCGGAGCGTGTCGGGCGGATCGAGCACTCCCGGGCCCAGCTCCTGTGCGCGTGCGCGCTGGGAGGCTCCGGCACGGCTGCCCGCGGCGTT
>DASQNF010000057.1:0-17880 GCA_035645115.1 Thermoleophilaceae bacterium
GAGGCTCTCCGTATACATCGTCGACACGAGGGATCGCTGCAGGAGCCCGCGGTGGTCGAGCGCCTCGACCACCTCGCGCTCGTAGCCGGGCAGCTTCAGGTCGACGTTGAGCTGGACGGCCGTGTAGGCCTCGCCCGCGAAGTGGTCGAGCCCCTCCTCCAGCGTCAGGCACTCTCGGCCGGCGGCGTCCTCGTAGTCGTGAGCGAGCACGAGCCGCCCCTCGCGAGTGCGCAGGACGTCGAACTCGATCATGCCCACCTTGTGCTCGAGGGCGGCCTGGAAGCTCTCGATGGTGTTGCCGGGGGCCACGTGGGCGGCGCCCTTGTGGCCCACGCGAATCATGCTTGGCATGCGGGACACCAGTACGTCGTGCGGTTGTCGTCACCCTGCCCGCGGGCCCGGATCGGCGTGGCGCAGCGCCTGCACGGCTGACCGGCGCGGCCGTACACCCACATGGGCGCGTCGTGCGGGTTGCGGTGCGGGCGGGGCGGCTCGTAGGTCACGATGCGACCGCCGCGCTCCACCGAGCGACGCATCAGGGGACGGATGCCCCGCACGATCGCGAGCGCCTCCGCGTCGCTCACGCCGGCGAGCCTCCGCCACGGGTCGATCCCCGCAAGGAAGCACCCCTCGGCCTTCCAGACGTTGCCGATCCCGGACAGGTTGCGCTGGTCGAGCAGGGCGTCGCCGATGCCGCGAGTGGGGTCGTCGGTGCGCAGCCGCGCGACGAAGGCGGCCTCGTCGAACCCCTCGTCGAGCACGTCAGGACCGAGCGCGGCCAGGCGCAGGTCGAAGCGGGTCCGCGAGTCGGTCATCAGCTCCAGCACCGGGCCGTCGAACTGCACGACCTCGTGGTCTTGCGTGCGGATCACGAGCCAGGCGCGGCGGGGCGAGCGCCGCCAGCGCTCGCCGCGCCGGTAGACCCCCCAGATGCCGGTCATGCGCAGGTGCGAGTGGAGGGTGAGGCCGCCCTCGAAGCGGATGAACAGGTGCTTGCCGCGCGCGTCCACCGCGCGCACGTGGCGGCCACCCAGCCGCTCGGGCCAGCGGTCGGGCGCGTGGCGGGGCTGCGGCGTCTCGATCCCCGCGATGGGCCGGCCTACGAGCGCCGCCCGGATCCGCCGCGCGGCGGAGTGGATGGTGTCGCCCTCGGGCACCTCACCGAGAGTAGGGCCGCCGCCCGGGCCGCGTCTCCCGCGAGGAGCGGCCAGGGGTGAGAGGCACCGACCGGTGGCTTACCGTGGGTGTGGCCATGCAGGCGACGGTCGACCGGATCACTGCGGAGCGCTACTACGCGCTCACGGTCGAGGGCGATCGCAGGCAGCTCGTGGACGGTCGGGTCGTCTTGAACGATCCCAGGGCGATCCACGCGCTGCTGCAACTGCGGGTCGCCGCGGCGCTGCACGCCTGGACGCAGGCCGGTGAGGGTCGCGGGCTCGCGCTCCTGCCCACGGACATCCGCATGGACGACTTCAACGTGTTCGCCCCGGACGTGCTCTGGTTTCGCGAGGAGCACCTCCAGGCGAGCCTCGACGCCTACCCCGAGCACGTTCCCGACCTCGCGGTCGAGATACCGCTCGCACAGCACCTGGCGCTACGACTTGGGTGCGAAGAAGGCCGTCTACGAAGCGGGCGGGCTGCCGGAGCTGTGGCTCGTGGACGACCGCTCGGAGAGCGTGCTCGTCTACCGCCGCGCGACGCCGGGGGCGCCGATCTCCGACGTGGGCGCTCGAGCCCGGCCGGGGAGAGCGGCTCAGGTCCCCGCTCATGCCGGGCTTCGCCCTCGCGCTCGAAGCGCTGTTCGAGCGCTGATCAGGCGCTCAACGTCAGCCGGCGCGGGCTCTGGCGAAAGCCGAGCTCGATCAGCAGCGCCCCGACCGGCGAGCCCACCACCGGCTCGCCGTCGAATCGCTCCAGTCCGAGGCGGGGCACGCGACCGCGCCTGACGGCCTCGGCGAGCGCCTCGAGAGCGGGGCGCAGCCAGCCCTCGTCGGGCGCCCGGAGCGAGAGCACGCCCTTGCCCCCACGCTCGACGTAGAGCACCGGCTCGGCGTCGAGGCTCACCACGTACGCGCCCGCCACGCGCGCGGGACGCCGCCCGCCTGTGGACGGCGACGCTTCCTCGTCGTCGCGCCGGGGCCAAGGCAGCGTGGCGCCGTAGGGGTTGGCGGGGTCGGTGGCCGCCAGCACGAGCGCGGGCGCCGGCTCGTCCGAGCGCATCGTGCGCAGGCGCTCGATAGCCGCCGAGAGCCCGAACTGAGCGCCGCCGAGGCCCTCGACGAAGTACCCGCGCCGGGCGGTGCCGAGCGTCTCGAGGTTCGCGAGCTCGCCGTAGAGCGCCGCGAAGCCGCCCGGCACCCCCTCGGCGAGCACGGTCTCGCGGGTGACGATCCCGTAGCGCTCGAGCATCACCTCCGCCAGCGCGCGCATGCGCGGCCCGTGTGCCGGCGGGTCCGCGAACAGCGGCGCGGCGAGCGACCATCGGCCCTGCACCTGCGGCGCCCCGGGCCGGCGCCGCCGAGCGAAGCGCCGGCCGCCGTCGCGGTTCGCCTTCGCAAGCGAGAGTCGCGGCGCTCGAAGCGGAGCGAACGCGTCGTTGGTGATCTCGCCGGCCCAGGCGAGGTCCCACAGCGCCTCCTGGAGCTCGAGCGGCTCGGCTTCGCCGAGGTCCGCGAGCAGGTCCGTCCAGAACGACGCGCCCGCGCCCAGCCGTTCGCGGATCGCGTCGTGCAGCGGCTGGTCGGGCCGCTCCCCCTTGGACGGAGGCGGACCGAGCCAGCGGGCGTCCTCGCGGAAGTAGAGCGCCACCCGACCCGAGCTCCGGCCGAGCGCGCCCGCGCCGATCCAGACGAGCTCCCCACTCGCGCAGAGCTGGTCCAACCAGGCCGGCGAGTACGCGCCCACCCGACGCGGCAGCACGTCGCGCTCCCAGACTTCGGGTGCGAGCGCCACCCCCTGGAGCGGCACGAGCAGCTCGCGCAGGCGGTCGATCCCGGCGCCGCCCGGTGGCGCGGCGTCGACGCCCTGCCAGGCGGGCAGGAAGCGCGCCAGCGCGCGTTGGTCGGCCGGCTCGACCTCCTTGCGCAGCGTGGCCAGCGAGGCGCGCCGCAGACGGCGCAGCACATCGGGGTCGCACCACTCGCGCTCGCTCCCGCCCGGGCGCAGCTCCCCGCGCGCAAGCTCGCCCGCGCGCTCGAGCTCGCGCAGGACGGGGGCGAGGTCGACCGCGTAGCGCTCGGAGAGCTCGCGTGTGGTGAACGGCCCATGCGTGCGCGCATACCGTCGAGCCAGCCTCGAGAGCGGCTCGGCCACCTCCTCGAGGAAGACGGCGGGCAGCCCGCCCGGCGGGACCGCTCCGAGCGCGTCGCGGTAGAGGCCGGCGTCTTCCGCGGCGATCCAGCGCTCCTCGCCGCCGATCCGCATCCTCACCGCCCGCCGGCTCTTCTCGAGCTCGGCGAGGATGCGCCGTGCGGCCACCGCCTCCAGGCAGCGCTCCTGGGCTTCGGCGGGGGTCAGGTCGCCAACGGCGCGCAGCACGTCATGGAGGCCGTCGGCGTTGGCGGCGCGCATGCGCTCGCTCGTTCGCTGGAGATCCGCCTCGACCTCGGCGAGCGCGCCCGGGTCGATCAGCTCGCGTAGCTCCTCCTGGCCGAGCAGCTCGCGCAGCAGGTCGCGGTCGAGCGAGAGGGCGGCGGCGCGGCGCTCGGCGTTGGGCGTATCGCCCTCGTACATGTAGCTGGCGACGTAGTCGAACAGGAGCGACGAGGCGAACGGCGACGCCCGTTGTGTCTCCACCTCCACGAGCGACAGCTCTCGCGTGTGGAGCCCCCGGAGCAGCTCCTCGAGCCCGGGCAGGTCGAACACGTCGCGCAGGCACTCCCGGTAGGTCTCGAGCACGATCGGGAACTGGCCGTAGCGCTTGGCCACCTCGAGCAGCGACTGCGCCTTGAGGCGCTGCTGCCAGAGCGGCGTGCGCTTGCCCGGATAGGCGCGCGGCAGCAGCAGCGCACGCGCCGCGTTCTCCCGGAAGCGCGCGCCGAACAGCGCGGAGCTCGAGAGCTCGCGCACAACCAGGTCCTCGACTACGTCCGGCTCCACCATCACGAGCTCGGACAAGGGTGGCTCGTCGGCGTCGGGGAGGTGCACGATGATGCCATCGTCGGACCAGATGGCGTCGGACTCGAGCCCGAACTCGTCGCGGATGCGCGCCGAGAGCGCCAGCGCCCAAGCGGCGTGGACGCGGCCGCCGAACGGGGAGAGCACGCACAGGCGCCAGTCGCCGATCTCGTCGCGAAAGCGCTCGACCACGATTGTGCGGTCGCTCGGGACCACGCGCGTGGCGTCGCGCTGCTCGCGCAGGAAGCTCGACAGGTTGCGCGCGGCGCGCTCGTCGAGGTCGTAGTCGACCGCGAGCGCGGCCGGATCGACGTCGACCGACTCGCGCGCGAACGCGCCGATCGCCCTGCCGAGCTCCTTTGGGCGGCCCACGCCGTCGCCGCGCCAGAACGGCACCGCGCCGGGGGCGCCCGGGGCGGGAGTCACGATCACGCGGTCGCGAGTGATCTCCTCGATCCGCCAGGTGGAGGCGCCGAGCAGGAAGGTCTGGCCCGCTCGGGCCTCGTAGACCATCTCCTCGTCGAGCTCGCCGACGCGGCGCCCGTCCGGCAGGTGCACCCCGTAGAGGCCGCGGTCCGGGATCGTCCCGGCGTTGGTCACAGCGAGCTGGAGCGCCCCCTTGCGCGCGCGGATCGTGTCCTCGACGCGGTCCCAGACGATCCGCGGGCGCAGCTCGGCGAACTCCTCCGACGGATAGCGGCCGTCGAGCATGTCGAGCACGCTGTCGAGGAGCTCGCGCGAGAGCTCCGCGAACGGGTAGGCGCGACGGATCGTCTCGTGCAGAGCCGGAACGGAGAGCTCGTCGCCCGTGGCGGCCATGGCCACGATCTGCTGAGCGAGCACGTCGAGCGGGTTGCGCGGGATCACGGTCGACTCGATCTCGCCGTCGCGCATGCGCTTGACCACCACGGCGCACTCGAGCAGGTCGGCGCGGAACTTCGGGAAGATGCGCCCGCGCGAGACCTCTCCCACGCCGTGTCCGGCGCGCCCGATGCGCTGGAGCCCGGCGGTCACGGACTTCGGAGACTCCACCTGGATCACCAGGTCCACCGCCCCCATGTCGATCCCGAGCTCGAGCGAGCTGGTTGCCACGAGGCACGGCAGCTCGCCCGACTTGAGCAGGTCCTCCACCACGAGCCGCTCCTCGCGCGCGAGCGAGCCGTGGTGCGCGCGGGCGATGTACACGGGCTCCTCGAGGCCCTCGCTCGCCAGCTCGTTGAGGCGCACCGCGAGCCGCTCCGCGCCGCGGCGGTTGTTCACGAAGACGATCGTGGAGCGGTGCTTCCTGACGAGCTCGAGCAGCTCGGGGTAGATCGCCGGCCATATCGAGCGGCCCGTGACCGGCAGCCCGCCCGCCGGGCCGATTCCGGCGCCGACGAGGTCGCCGCCGCCGGCGGCCGTGCCCATGCCGCCGAGCGCCGGGTCGGTCACGTCGGGAGGGTCCGGCTCGCTCATGCTCTCCACCGGAACGTGGATCCTCACGTCGAGCGGCTTGCGCACGCCCGCGTCGACGACCGTGCAGGCGCGACCAGTCCCCGCGAGGAAGCGCCCGACCTCCTCGAGCGGGCGCTGGGTGGCCGAGAGGCCGATGCGCTGCAGCGGCCTGCCGGCCTGCTGCTCGAGCCGCTCGAGCGTCAGCGCGAGGTGTGCGCCGCGCTTGGTGCGCGCCACCGCGTGGATCTCGTCCACGATCACCCACTCGGCCCCGGTGAGGAACTCGCGTGCCCTGGAGGTCAGCATCAGGTAGAGCGACTCCGGTGTGGTGATCAGCACGTCGGGCGGTGTGCGCAGCATCGCCTGGCGCTCGCGCTGCGGGGTGTCCCCGGTGCGGATCGCCACGCTGATCTCGCCGCCGATCCCCTTCAGCGGCGCGCGCAGGTTCTTCTCGACGTCGTAGGAGAGCGCCTTCAGAGGCGAGACGTAGACGAGCCGGGTGGCGCCCCGCCCAGGCGCGTGCGGGCTGGGCTCGGCCACCAGGCGGTCGAGGCCCCAGAGGAACGCGGCGAGCGTCTTCCCGGAGCCGGTGGGGGCCGACACCAGCACGTTCTCGCCCGCCGCGACGGCCGGCCAGGCCTGCTCCTGAGCGGCGGTGGGTCGCTCGAACGAGCGGGTGAACCAGTCACGAACCTGCGGGGTGAACGATGCGAGCGGATCCGAAGTCACGCGACCCACGAGCGTACCTTGCTGGGATGATGGGCCTTCTCCACCACCCGAGCTGTCCCGAGCTGCCAAGGAGCCCGCGAATGACCGTCTCGACCACCTCGCTCGTCACCGGCGTCGACTTCGTGTCGGTGCCCACCAGGGACCTGCCCGCCGCGATGGACTTCTACGGCGAGGTGCTCGGCCTGCGGCGCTCGAGCGTCTGGCAGCGGGAGGGGGAGGAGGCGCTCGGCGCCGAGTTCGAGACCGGCAACCTAACGCTCGGGCTGATCGCCTCCGAGCGGCTCGGGATCCCGTTCCAGCCGAACAGCGTCCCGATCGCGCTGCGGGTGGACGATGTGGAGGCCGGGCGCGCGCAACTCGAGTCGCGCGGCATCGAGTTCGGCGCCGACACGATCGACAGCGGGGTCTGCCACATGGCCCACTTCAGGGACCCGGACGGGAACGCGCTCATGCTCCACCACCGCTACGCGCCGCGCCCCGAGGGCGCGAACGGCTAGGCGGCGCGCCAGGTCACGCGCCGCGCGCCTGCAGGTCCTCGGCCACCACGCGGTGGAGGTGCGCGCCGGCCGCCAGGCCCGCCACGGCCAGCGCCGCCAGGCCGCCGGCCGCCACACCGAGCACGAGCGCGCACGCCGGGACAGCGGGGAGCGCTGCCGCCGCCGCCCTTCGCCGGCCGAGGGCGAGCCCCGCAAGCGACGCCGCCAGCAGCACCATCAGCACGATCAACGCCATCCTCGAGCTCCGCTCAGAGTCCGTCGGGGTGGCGTGCGGTGTAGCCGCGCGCCGAGCGCATCTGCTCGCTCCAGCGGTTGCCGGTCTGCCGCCGCGCGCTCGTGTCGAAGCGCAGGCCGGCCACGACCAGGTAGGCGTGGCCCGGGTTCGTGCGCACGGTGATCCACTCGCCCCGGCCGCTCGTGCCCCAGCGCATCAGCCCGCTCGAGTTCAGCGGCGTGTCGAGCAGGCCGGCGGCGTGCAGCACGTAGCTGACCGAGCCCGAGCAGTCGTAGCCGGTGTCGTTCCAGCGCGCGTGACCGCCGCCGTACGTGTAGGGCTTGGTGGCAATCTCGTTGCCGGCGGCGATGATCGCCTTGACCTCCTCGGGAGCCGAAGCCGGCGCCACCGCGAGCCCGTCGGCCCCGAGGTACGCCTTCTCGGCCGAAGCGCCCGGCGCGGCGCGATCCGTGACCCCCGGCGCGAGCGCCGCCTCGGCGCGCGCCTTGACCAGCCGCTGCTCCGCGCGTGAGGCGGCGCCGTTGGCGCGGCGACCCTCGGCGGTCTCGAAGCCCAGGACGCTGCGCCGAGTGGCCGGGCCGAACTGGCCGTCGACGCTCGTGTCGAACCCGGCGCGGTCGAGATAGCGCTGCAGGACGCGCACGTCGGACCCGCTCGACCCGAGCTTCAGGGTGCGGGTGGCATACGAGGCCGCCAGCGTGTCGGCGACGGCAACCAGGCTGAGCGCGGCGACAGCAAGCGCGGGCAGCGATCTACGCATCCGTAGGGCTCCAATCTCTTCTCGTGCGCCTACGGGGTTAGCTGTCGGGCTCGCGCCGGAAGAGTGGCGCTACACGGGCTCGCGCTCGCGATTCGCCCCGTACTGCTGTGGGTCCCCCGCTCCCCGGCCACGGCGACCGGGGATTCGGCTATGGCTCCTTGCGGGCGGGCACGATAACACCCGAGCATGATCCATCGCTTGCGCGCGATCCCGGTGCTGGTCTTCCTCGCCGTGCTGGCAGTGCCGGCCGCCGGCTGCGGCGGCGACGGCGGCTCCGACGAGCGCCGGCCCCCTGCCGCGCCGGCGGGCACCACCGTGGTCGCCGCGCTCGGCGACTCGATCACGGCCGGCTCCCCGCTCTGGGACCCGGATCCGGCGCTGCGCGCCCAGATAGCCGCACCGGACCCGCGCAGCCAGTACGGCTACTGGGCCGAGCTGGCGCTCGCCGGCACCGACTTCCGCAACTGCGGGGTTCCCGGGGAGCGCACCGACGAGATCGCCGATCGCCTCGACGAGTGCGCCGCCGGCGCGGAGGTGCTGATCGTGCAGGGCGGCGTGAACGACATCGCGCAGGGGCGTGCGGTCGCAGCCGCCGCGCGCGACCTGCGCAGGATGGTTCGGCGCGGTGAGCAGCGCGGCCTGCGCGTGGCGATCGCCGAGCTGCTGCCGTGGAACGGCGGCTACCCGCAGGCCCACGGCCCGGTACGAGACCTCAACCGGCGGATCGCGCGGATCGGGAGCGAGGAGGGCGTGCCCGTGCTGCAGTGGTACGAGCTGCTCGAGGACCCGAAGCGGCCGGGGCGCATGGCGCTCGAGCTCACCGCCGACCTCGCCCACCCGTCGATTGCGGGCTACCGGCGGCTGGGCAGGGCCGTGGAGCTGCCGTAGGCGATCGAGCGCGCCCGCTCGAACACCGCATCGAGCATCGGCTCGCTGAGCTTGCCGGTGAACGTGTTCTGCTGGGAGGGATGAAACGAGCCGATCATGAGCGGCCCGTCCGCGACCTGGTGCTCCGCGCCGTGCCCGAAGCGCGGGCGCGGCCGCACGCCGAGCAGCCGGCAGGCGGCGTCCCAGGCAAAGGCGCCGAGGCACACGACCACCGCCGGGCGCAGCAGCGCGAGCTCCTCCGCCGAGTACGGCAGGCAGCGGTCGCGCTCGGCCGGGAGCGGCTTGTTCAGGGGTGGCGCGCAGCGCACGGCCGCCCCGATCCAGGCGCCGCTCAGGCGCAGGCCGTCGCCGGGCGCGACCGACTGCGGCTGGTTCGCGAACCCGGTGCGGTGGAGCGACCCGATCAGCCAGTCGCCGGAGCGGTCACCCGTGAACACGCGGCCGGTGCGGTTGCCGCCGTGCGCCGCCGGCGCGAGCCCGAGCACGTAGACGCGCGCCCGCGGGTCCCCGAAGCCCGGCAGCGGCCGGCCCCAGTAGACCTCGTCCGCGTAGGCGGCGCGTTTCTCGCGGGCCACCCGCTCGCGCCACTCCACGAGCCGCGGGCAGCGCCGGCAGCTCGTCACGCGCCGCTCGAGCTCGGCCAGCGCGGCGGAGCGGGTCACCGTCCCAGGCCTACGCCTTCAGCCGCTTGCCTGTGCCGAACAGGTGCTGCGCCCACAGGTACGCCGGCGCCGCCAGCGCGGCGGTGACCCCGAGCGAGAGCCATATCGACACGTCGCTCTGGCCGAGGAAGCCGAAGCGCACGGCGTTCACCAAGTAGAAGACGGGGTTCACGTGCGAGAGCTCCTCCCAGGGCGAGGGCAGCACGTCGACCGAGTAGAAGACCCCGCCCATGAACACCAGCGGCAGGATCACGATGTTGTTGATGAACGTCGTGAAGTCCCAGCTCTCGGCGTACACCCCCACCACGAGGCCGAGCGACGCGAACAGCACGAGGCCGAGCGACACGGCCGCGAGCAGCGCCAACGGGCGCTCCACGGGAACGTCCACCAGCAGCAGCGCGAGCAGCAGCAGCGACACCCCGATCGCGAGCGCCCTGAACACCCCGCCGACCGTGTACCCGAGCGTCATCTGCCATGAGGGCATCGGCGCCGACAGCACGTCGTTCACGTAGCGGTCGAAGCGCGCCTGGAAGATCGTCGACGCGTTGTTCGCATAAGCCGCCTGCACCATCGCCATCGTGATCAGTCCGGGGACGATGAAGACCTCGTAGTCGAGCCCGCCCACCTGCTTGATCCGCCCGCCGAGCGACAGGCCGAAAACGAGGATGAACAGGATCGACGCCACCACCGGTGCGAGCACGGTCTGCGTCCACAGCTTGGAGACCCTGAGGGTCTCGCGCCGGCAGAGCCAGACGAGCCCCCTCACGACGCCATCGCCTTCACGTACACGTCCTGAAGGCGCTCAACGCCGAAGTGCGTGCGCAGCCCGTCGGCCGAGTCGCGCGCGATCAGGTGACCGTCGCGGATCAGTGCGATCTCCTCGCAGAGCTCCTCGGCCTCCTCGAGGTAGTGCGTGGTCAGCAGGATCGTGGTCCCCGCCGCGTGCAGCCGGCGGATGTACTCCCAGAGCTCGGTGCGAAGCTCGAAGTCCACCCCGGCGGTGGGCTCATCGAGGATCACGAGGCGCGGCCGGTGCATCAGCGCGCGCGCCAGGAGTAGGCGCCGGCGCTGGCCGCCCGAGAGCTTCGGCGCGCGCGTGTCGCTCTTGGCCTCGAGCGCGAACGCCGCGATCATCTCGTCGGCGCGCTCGCACGCCTCGGCACGGCGCATGCCGAAGTAGCCGCCGTGGTAGACGAGCGTCTCGCGCACGGTCAGGAAGCGGTCGAGGTTGATGTCCTGCTCGGCGAGCCCGACCCAGCGCCGGGCGGTCATCGAGTCGTGCGGCTCGCCGAACACCCGGATCTCGCCCGCGGTCACGCGCAGCAGGTTGCAGACCGCGCTGATCAGCGTGGTCTTGCCGGCGCCGTTCGGACCGAGCAGGCCGAAGAACGAGCCGGCCGGGATGCGCAGGTCGAAGTCCTCGAGCGCGAGGAGGCCGTCGTCGTAGCGCTTGGTCAGGCCCTTCAGCTCGAGGGCGGGGACATCGAGGAACACCGCTTCGAGGCTATCGACGGCTCAGCCGAGGGCTCGGCCGTACTGCTTCTCGTAGTACTCGCGGTACTCGCTTGAGCGGATCGGCCCCCACCAGGCCTCGTTGTCGCGGTACCACTCGACCGTGCGGGCGAGGCCGTCGCGGAAGCGCACCTGCGCCTCCCAGCCGAGCTCCGCGCGCAGCTTGTCCGAGCTCAGCGAGTAGCGGCGGTCGTGCCCGGGGCGGTCCTTCACGTACTCGATCAGGGACTCGTCGCGATCGGTGAGCTCGAGGATCGCGCGCACCACGTCGAGGTTCTCGCACTCGTCCGGGCCGCCGGCGTTGTAGGTCTCGCCCGGGCGCCCGCGCTCGAGCACCGTGTGGATCGCGCGGCAGAAGTCCTCCACGTAGAGCCAGTTGCGCACCTGGCGGCCGTCGCCGTACACCGGCAGGCTGTCGCCGTTCAGCGCGTTCAGGACGCAGAGCGGGATCAGCTTTTCCGGGTACTGGCGCGGGCCGTAGTTGTTCGAGCCGCGGCAGACCACGGCCTCGATCCCGTGGGTGTGCGCGTGCGCCGACACGAGCAGGTCGCCCGCCGCCTTTGTTGCGGAGTAGGGCGACGACGGCTCGAGCGGTGAGCTCTCGGTGAACGACCCGTCGGCGATCGAGCCGTACACCTCGTCGGTCGAGACCTGGAGGTAGCGCGGGACCGCACGCTCGCGCGCGGCGTCGAGCAGCACCCCGGTGCCGATCACGTGGGTGCGCACGAACGCCTCCTGGTCGGCGATCGAGCGGTCCACGTGCGACTCGGCCGCGAAGTTGACGATCACATCCCGCCCCTCGGCGAGCTGCATCACGAGCTCGCGGTCCTCGATCGCGCCCACGACGAGCTCCACGTCGCCGGGCAGGTTCTCGCGCCGGCCGGCATAGGTGAGCTTGTCGAGCACGACCACCTCGTGCTCGTCGGCCACGAGCCGCACGTAGGTCGAGCCGATGAAGCCGGCGGCGCCGGTCACGAGCAGCTTCATGCGGCCCTGCGCTCGGCGAGGTAGTCGTCGGCGCCCTGCTCCCAGCGCGGCAGCGTGGGGGCACCAGCTGCCTCGACCTCGCCTCCCGTGCTCTGGAGCACCGAGTAGCGCGGCCGCGGGGCCGAACGCCGGAACTCCTCCGTCGTGCAGGCCTCGACGATGCAGTCGAGGCCGGCGCGCTCGACGAGGTACGACGCGAACCGGAACCAGCTGCACTGCCCGGCCGCAGCGCTGTGATGGGTGCCGTACGCGTCGCTGCGCGCGATCTGCAGGAGCGCGTGGGCGAGGTGTCGCGTGTAGGTCGGGCAGCCGAGCTGGTCGTCCACCACTCGGATGCTGTCACGCTCCGTGGCCAGCCGGAGGATCGTGTCGGCGAAGTTGCGCCCGCCCGGCCCGAACAGCCACGAGCTCCGCACGACGATGTGACGATGGTTGGCTTCCGCCGTCGCCCGCTCGCCGGCGAGCTTGGAGCGGCCGTAGGCGGACAGGGGGTTGGGCTCGTCGCCCGGTAGGTACGGCGCGCCCTTCCGGCCGTCGAACACGTAGTCGCTCGAGACGTACAGGACCCGCTCGGCGGCCTCCGCGACATTGCGCGCGCCGTCGCGGTTCACGCGCATTGCCTCGTCGGGGTGCCGCTCGGCGCCGTCGACGTCGGTCCAGGCCGCGCAGTTGATCACCGTGTGGGCGCCCGCAAGGGCGGCGCGCACCGCGGCGCGGTCGGTCACGTCGAGGTCGGAGCGCGCGAGCGCGAGCGCCCCCGAGCCGGCCGCGCGCGTGACCGCGCGGCCGAGCATGCCTCCCGCGCCGACTATCACGAGCCTCACCGGGCTGACGATAGGCGCCCGTCGGGTCGGGCTGGGGCGCCAGGGCGCCGGGCTGCGCCCGCGCGTGGGGCGCACCTCATCGGGCGGGGCCGGACAGGGCGGGGGGCAGCTCGTTCGAGGGACGCTCCAGGGCGGGGCGGGAAGAAGCTCGTGGGAGGGTTCTCGACGGACCCTGGGGGCAACACGCGGCTCAGCTCGCAGGCGCCTCGCGGTCGGGTTGGGGGCAGCGGTTCTCGAGGACGCCTCCAGGGCCGGGGCGGGGAGCTCGTGGGACGGCTCTCGACGGGCGCCGGGGCAGCTCTGGGGGGTCTCGACTGCGCTGGGGGCGCAGCTCACGGGCGCCCCCCGCCGCCTCGGGCAGCCCCCCGTGTCTCGGGAGCCGGTCACGGGGCGAGCAGCGGTCGCAGCTCCGCCACGACCGAAGCCGGGCGGGCGAACACGTCGTCGTGGGTATAGCGGCGAAGCCGGTCGCCGCGGGCGTGGGCTTCGCGTTCTCGGCGCCGGTCCTGCTCCCAGGAGTAGCGGCTGTTGTGGAAGCTGTAGCCGTCGAGCTCGACGGTCAGCCGCTGCTCCGGCCAGCGGGCAGTCGACCCGCCGCCCGCCGGCCGCGCGGTTCGTGAGCGGCAGCGGCAGGTGCGCGTCGCGCACGAGCGCGAGGAAGCTCCGCTCGAGTCCGCTCAGCACCACCTGCACCTCGCCGCGTAGGACCTTGCGCAGCGTCACCACGCCCTTCGCGTTCGGGTGGCGGGCGAGCACGGCCTCGACCTGCGCCGGTGTGGTGCCGAACCTGACGCCGGCCTCGTGACATGCGCGCGCGAGCTTGTCCTCGCCGATCTCGGCGGCGAGATCGACCAGCGTGCGGGCCACCGTGGTGATCGGGATCGCGTGCCGGATGGTCGCCTCGAGCGGACTTCGACGGGCGCGCCTCGTCCTCACCCCGGCCACCTTGCGCTGCGTGGGCGCGATCACCTCGCGGCGGCGGGAGCCTGCCCTTCAGGAGCCCGTACAGAAATGCCGCGGCGGGTCCGCACGGAGCGCGCCCTCGCCGCAAGCCTTGACAGCGGCCATGTAGAGCGCCTCGACGCTCGGCGCCCTGTGTCCCACGCGGTAGACCCCGCGGTGCTGCCGGATCAGCGCTCCGATCCGAAGCCGGTGACGGACCTCCTCGGCGCTGAGACCCGCCTCGATGAGCTCGGAGCGCGTGACGATCCCATGCGCTCGGGAGGCCAGCCCGGCCGCGATCTGCTCCGCTGGCCTGACTTTTGGGGCCACCAGCCATGAAAAGCAGGACAGCGCAGAGATTCGCCCCCCGAGCGCCGAGACGCCCGGACCGGCCTTACAAGATCTGGACGTCGGCGCTGTCGCCGACCACGAAGCGGTAGGCCCGGGGTAAGGCCGGGCCGCGCCCGATGCGGACGTCGCGGCCGATCAGGCTGGCCTCGATGCGGTGCTCGAGATCGGAGATCGAGGAGCCCGACAGCACGATCGAGTGCTCGAGCTCGGCCTGCCGGATGTGCACGCCGTCCCCGATCGCCGTGTACGGCCCGATGTAGGCGTCCGTCAGGCGCGAGCCGCGCCCGATGATCGCCGGGCCGCGCACAGTTGCGCGCTCGAGGCGCGCGCCCTCCTCGATCACCACCCGGCCCTCGACGCGCGAGTCGATGAGCTCCCCGTCCATGCGCCCCGGCAGGTCGTCGAGGATCAGCCGGTTGGCCTCGAGCATGTCCTGAACCTGACCGGTGTCCTTCCACCAGCCGTGGACGATGTGCGGGTCCACGCGCAGGCCGCCGTCCACGAGGGCCTGGATCGCGTCGGTGATCTCGAGCTCCCCGCGCGCCGAGGGCTCGATCGAGCGCGCGGCGTCGAAGATGGCGGGCTTGAACATGTAGACCCCTACGAGTGCGAGGTCGCTCTTCGGCTCGGGCGGCTTCTCCACCAGCCGAGCGACGCGGCGCTTGCCGTCGAGCTCGGCCACGCCGTAGTTCTCCGGATCCGGCACCGGGGTGAGCAGGATCAACGCGTCCGGCAGGTCCGTTCGAAAGGTGTCCACCAGCGCGACGATGCCGTCGCGCAGCAGGTTGTCGCCCAGGTACATCACGAACGGGGAGTCGCCCAGGTAGGGCTCGGCCGTGAGGACGGCGTGCGCGAGCCCGAGCGGCGCCTCCTGCTCGATGTACTCGATCCTGACCCCGAAGGCGCTTCCGTCCCCCACCGCGTCGCGGATCTCGT
This sequence comes from Thermoleophilaceae bacterium, assembly GCA_035645115.1. Lineage (GTDB taxonomy): Bacteria > Actinomycetota > Thermoleophilia > Solirubrobacterales > Thermoleophilaceae > JACVRW01. Next base: position 14,874 of record DASQNF010000057.1, read on the forward strand.
GGCCGGTCTCGGGCGCGATGATGATTCCCACGTCCTCGATGCCGGCGGCCGCCATCGCCTCGATGCCGTAGAACAGCACCGGCTTGTTGGCCACGGGCACGAGCTGCTTGACGCTCGTGTGGGTGAGCGGGCGCAGGCGCGTGCCCTTGCCGCCGGAGAGGATCAGGCCCTTCATCTCAGTACACGCCTCCGAGCTTGCGGTGATCCCAGCTCACGGTCCGCGTCGGGACGAAGCTCAGGCCGACGCGCTTCGGAGCCTGTGCCGCAACCATCTCACGGATCTCGGGCCCGAGCTCGCCTGCGTAGCGCTTGAAGAGCGCGAGCCCGTAGCCCTCCACCTCGGCCGGGTCGCGCTCCACCCGCACGTCGCACTCGAACATGATGCCGCGCAACTCGTGGTACTGGACACCGTCCTCGATGCCGATCGTGGCGCGCGGGTCGCGCTCGAGGTTCCTCGCCTTTTGGGACTTCGCGTAGGTCCAGCCGCGCAGCTCCATCCCGTCGGAGACGAACCAGAGCGGCACCAGGTGCGGCAGGCCGCGCGGGCCCACGGTGGCGCACTGCATGACCATCCGCTCGGCGAGGAAGGCCAGCAGCTCCGACTCGCTCATCTGGATGAGCTCGCGGCGCGAGGGCACTAGCGCTTGGCGGCGCCGGCCAGCGCCTCGGCGGCCTCGAGCACCGCCCGGCGGGCCTCCTCGGGCTCGATCACAACTGCGTCGCCGGCCTCCTTCAGGATCTCGCGGGCGAGCCACTCGTGCGACGCATAGGTGCGCTCCACCACCACCGCGCCGTCGCGCAGCTCCTCCACCACGCGCCGGTCCTCACGCGCCCAGCGCGCCCGCTCGGGGGAGACCCAGATGCGCGCGGTGCTCGCCGAGTCGACCTCGCCGGTGGCTAGCCAGCCGTGCACGTCCGGCTCGATCCCGGGGCGAGGCTCGAAGGTCTCGTCGAGGACGGTGGCCTGCCTGATGCGGTCGAGCCGGTACGAGCGCGTGTCGTCGCGCTCCAGGTCGTACGAGTGGACGTACCAGCCCTCCTGCCCGTTGGCGAGCTTGTACGGCTCGATCGTGCGCTCGGTGAACTCGTCCTCGTTCTCCTTGTAGTACTCGATCCGCAGCAGCCGGCGCGCCACGATCGCGTTCGACACCACGCGCGCCACCTCCGAGTCATCGCCCTTGGCGGTGGTGATGTGGAGGCCGTCCTCGGCCGGGTCCTGGCCGAGCGCGTCCACGATCTTCTGGCGCGCGGAGGCGAGCGAACCCTTCGGGAGGTGCTCCCCGATCAGGTCGATGGCGGCCACGAGCGCCTTGGCCTCGAGCGGCAGCAGTCGCGCGGGGCGGGCGAAGTTGTCGCCGTAGGGCTCGGGGTCGACCTCGATCTGGTCGCCCTGAACCTCCGCGTAGAGCACGTACGAGCCGCCGCCGAAGTTCACGACGTTCAGGACGTCGATGTCCTGGCGCAGCTCGGTGTCGGTGACCTGGAGCGACTCGCAGAGCTCGCCCACCTCGAGCTTGCGGCTCTCGCGGGCGGCGTCGATGAGGATGCCCGCGAGCGTGACCAGGCGCGCGAAGCGCTCCGGGCGGATCGGCGACTCGTGGCCGTCCTCGTCGTCCTCGTCCTCCTCGGGGGCGCGCGCCGGCGCGGTCGCCGCGAGCTCGGGCGGCTGCGCGTGGCGCTCGATCACCAGCTCGAGCCGCTCGCGCGCCTCCTCCACGAGCTCGTCGGGCGCCTCGATGCGCGCCTGCTCGCCGAGGCCGAGCACCCAGGACAGCATCTGGCGCGAGTCGGCGTAGTCGGTCTCGAAGACGACCCCGCCGCCCTCGGCTGAGCTGACCTCGCCGGCGTGGCCGAAGTGACGCAGCGCGAGCCAGTCGATGCGATGGGAAAGGTGGATGCGCGCGCGGCCGGCCTTGTCGCCGAGCTGCCAGTCGGTGCGGGTGGCGTACGCGCGCGGGTCGAAGTCGTCGGGACGGTTGAAGTCGTGCTCGGCCTTCGATGAGTAGCCGACCTTCCCGCGGATCCGCGAGACCCGGAACACGCGGACGTCGTCGCGCTCGTGCGAATACCCGATCAGGTAGAACTGGCCGCCGCGGTAGAGCAGGTGGTAGGGGTCGACCTTGCGCTTCTCCTCGGCGTCGCGGCCGATCGTGTAGTAGTCGAACAGGACCGTCTTGCGCCGGAAGATCGCCGTCTCGATCTTCGACAGCCGCTGCGAGAGCCCGCGCCCGCCCGCGCCGGCGGTGACCGCCAGCGCCACCGTGCGCTGCTCGGGCGCGTCGAGCGGGCTCGGCTTTCCCCAGGAGAGCTGCTGCAGAGCCAGCCGCAGCGGCTCGGCGTAGGCGAACTCCCCGTCGAGCAGCGACAGCGACATGCGCAGCGCGCTCAGCTCCTCGTCGGTGAACTCGATCGCCGAGAGGTAGAAGTTCTCAGGCGGCAGCGTGTAGTTCTCGGACTCGTAGTAGCCCTCGGCCGGCTTGTCGACCTTGAGCTGGATGCCGAGCGCCTCGAGCTCCGCGCGATCCGCGTAGAAGCGGCGGGCGAAGGCCTCGTCGTTCATCTGCGAGTAGCCCTCCACGTCCTGCTTGATCTCGAGCGCCGAAACCGGGCGCCGCTCCGCCATCAGGAACGAGATCAGGCTGAGCTGCCGGATGAGCTTCTCCGTGTCCTTGGCCATGGCCCGCACAACGATAAGCGGGAATCCCGGGACTTCGCGCCCCTCCGAGCGACCGTGCTGCCGCTATTTGCGGGGTCAGGCCGCCCGTTCGGCGCCCGGCGGCGCCTCGCGCGGCGCGAAGTAGGCGGAGGCGGAGATGCCACGGTCGAAGTTCGACCAGCGTGCGCCCTCCACCAGCGACTTCTCGATCCGGTCGAAGCTGCCGAGGTTGCCGCCCAGGTTGTCGATGAAGTGCACGAGCGTGGCCTCGCGCGTGCACGGGACCACCGGGCTGCCGTGCTCGAGCCTGCCGTGATGGCTGAGGATGATGTGGAGCAGCGCCTCGGCGTC
>DASQNF010000058.1:0-13779 GCA_035645115.1 Thermoleophilaceae bacterium
AAGGAAGAGCGCCGCGAGGGACAGCATGCCCTGAGTATGGTGGCGAAGTGATCGCGGAGCTTGCCGAACGAGCCGCCGCCGGGGGACGGATAGCGATCGACACGGAGTTCGTCTCCGAGCGCCGATACCAGGCGCTGCTCTGCCTCGCCCAGGTGGCGGTGCCCGACCCGAACGCAGCGGAGGGGGTGCGCACCGAGGTGATCGACCCGCTGGCGGAGTCGCCGGTGGACCCGGCTCCGCTCGCGCAGGTGCTCGCCGATCCAGCCGTCGAGGTCGTGATGCACGCGGGCCGCCAGGACGTTGCGATCCTGAAGCGCGCCTGGAGCACCGATGTCACGAACGTGTTCGACACGCAGGTGGCCGCCGGCTTCCTCGGCCACGGCAACCAGGAGGGCTACGAGGCGCTCGTTCGCAAGGTCCTGAACGTGCAGCTGAAGGGCTCGGAGGGCTTCACCCGCTGGGACCGCCGTCCGCTCACCCCGCAGCAGGTCGAGTACGCGGCCGACGACGCCCGCCTGCTGCTCGCGCTCGGCGAGGCGCTCGAGCGCCGGCTCGAGGAGCGTGGGCGGCTTGCGTGGGCCCGCGAGGAGTGCCGCGCGCTCGAGGACGTGAGCGACGAGCGTGAGCCCGAGCGCCTGTACGAGCGGCTGCCGCGGCTCGGCCGCCTCAGCGGGGGCGCTCGCGCCGTGGCTCGCGAGCTCATCGAGTGGCGCGAGCGCGCGGCTCGCGAGGCCGATCGCCCTCCCTCCACCGTGCTGCCGGACCAGGCGCTGATCGAGATCGCCCGCCGCACGCCGAGCGATCGCCGCGGGCTCGAGCAGATTCGGGGCCTGCCGCCGCAGACGCTTCACCGCCGCGGCGACGGCCTGCTCGAGGCGATCGCGCGGGGGCGCGGGCGGCCCGTGCCGCCGCCCCCGCCCGAGCCGCCTGCGCGTGACTCGGCGGACGCTCCGCTCGTGTCGCTCGCCCAGGCTCTGGTCCGGCATCGCTCGATGGAGTCGGGCGTGGCGGTGGAGCTGATCGCCACCCAGTCCGAGCTCGCCACGCTCGTGTCGGCGCTGCGGCGCGGCGAGCGCGGCCACGCCCTGCGGGTGGTGCACGGCTGGCGGCGAGAGCTCGTGGGCGCCGAGCTCGAGGAGCTCGTGGCAGGTCGGCGGGCGCTGGGCGTGGGGGCGGACGGGAAGCTGCGGGTCAGCCCGAGCTGAGCCCGGGCGGCAGCTCGCCGGCTTCGATCAGGCGCCGGATGTCGCCGGCCCGGCGCGGGTTGAGGAAGACGTGGCGCTGGCCCGCGCTCGGCTTCTCCGCGAGCAGCCCGGCGGACACGAGCTCCTCCCCCACCTCGTACGCGAGCCGGCGCTCGTTGCCCGCGAACCCGCGCGCGAGGTGGTCGAACGCGGTGTGGTAGCCGCCCCACTTGCCCATGCCGTCGAGCCGCTGCAGGATTCGGCGCATCACCCGGCGGCGCGGGTCGTCGTCCGCGTGGGCACGGGCGACGGCGCCCTGCGGCTCGAGCAGGCGCAGCACCTCGTCCTCGAGGGCCTCGACCGACTCCCCGTCGAGCGGCGAGCCCCCGAGCCGCGCGAGCGCCTCGGCCACCCGCAGCTGGTGGCCGGCGCCGCTGGCGGGACGAAGGTCGATTGGCTCGAGCACGTGCGCCGGCAGCAGCAGCGCGCGCGCCCGCAGGCGGTCGATGCGGGCGCACGCCTCGTCGAGTGCCTCGCGCGCGTAGTCGGCGGCCCAGCTCGGATCGGCCGCGGGGTAGGAGAGCAACAGGCGCCCCCCGTGCTCGCCCAGCAGCAGGCGCAGGTCGGCGGCCGTGGCCGGCGGGCCGGGCTCGGCGCCCTCGACGAGGGCCGCGACGGCGGCGGCCGCCAGCTCGAAGCCGCGCTCGCTCACCGCCTGAGGATCGGCGCGCACGCGCGGGTCGAGCGGCAGGACCGCGAGCACCGCGCCGTCACCCGGCGCCACTCCCAGCGCGATCGGCCGCCCGCGCCCGGTCCTCGGCTCACCCAGCTCACGTGCGCCTCGCTCGAGCTCGGCGGCGAGCAGCTCCCTCAGCCGGGCGCCGAGCTCGCGCGGCGCGTCGGCGCCGCCGGCCTCGGCGAGCGCCCGCTCGAGCTCGTTGGGCGTTTGCACTCGCTCAGGGTATGGGTAGCCGCCCTCCACATATGGACCACCGGAAGCTGCTGCGCATCTACCTCCAGGACCACATGGCCGCCGCGAACGCCGGCGTCGAGCTGGCGCGCCGGCTGCGTGGCTCGAACGAGGGCACGCCCTACGGGGACGCGCTCGCGAAGCTCGCCGACGACATCGACGCCGACAGGCGGGCGCTCGAGGCGATCGCCCGCGACCTCGGGGTTGGCCGGGACCGCGCCAAGCACCTCTTCATGTGGGCCGGCGAGAAGGCGGGGCGGCTGAAGCTGAACGGTCAGCTCACGGGATACTCGCCGCTCAGCAGGCTGATCGAGCTGGAGGGCCTGGGGGCAGGCGTGAGCGCGAAGCTGTCGCTCTGGGGCTCGCTGCTCGAGCTCTCCGCGCACGAGCCGCGCCTCGACCGCGCCCACCTCGAGCGCCTGGTCCAGCGCGGCGAGCAGCAGCGCGACACGCTCGGGGAGCTGCGCACGCGCGCGGCCCGCGAGGCGTTCGTGGGGTGAGCGGGGGCCGGGCTGCGTCCGGCCGCTGAGCAGTCCGTTCGCCCCGTGGGGGACTTCTCCGCACCTGCGCCCGGCCGCTGCGCGTTCCGTTCGCTCCGGGGGTTGGTTGATCAGCACCCGATGGGCTGGGTGGGGGTGGGCTTGTCGGGTCGTGCTCGTACAGCAGGCACAAGACGCCGAGCCCCCTTACGGACCTCCGTGCTATAGTTGCATGTGCAATCAACGCTCACCCAGCCCGGCACCGGAGGCGCACATGAAGCTCAACGGCATCCACCACATCACCGCGATCACCGGCGACGCCCAGGCGAACGTCGACTTCTACGTGGGGGTGATGGGCCTGCGGCTGGCGAAGAAGTCGGTCAACCAGGACGACCCGACCGTCTACCACCTGTTCTTCTCCGACGAGCACGCCAGGCCGGGCGCCGACATGACCTTCTTCGAGTACCCGGGAGCGGTGAAGGGGCGCGCCGGCGCGGGCATGGTCCACCGGGTCGTCTGGCGCGTGGGCGACGACTCCGCCCTCGACTTCTGGGCCGAGCGCCTCGGCGGGCGCGGGATCGAGGTTGAGCGCGGCGCGGGCACGCTGCGCTTCCGCGACCCGGAGGGGCTCGGGCACGAGCTCGCCGCGGTACGCGTTGAGGACGAGCCGCTCGTGGCCGAGCACCCGGAGATCCCGGCCGAGCACGCGCTCCAGGGATTTCACGGCGTGCGCGCCTACGCCTCCGATCCCGAGCGCAGCCGCCCGATGCTCGAGCAGGCGCTCGGATTCGAGCCCCGCGGCGAGGGCTGGGAGGCGCGCGGCGAGACCCGGGGCGGCCTGTACGCCTACGACCCGGCGCCGCCCGAGCGCGGGCTGCAGGGTGCGGGCAGCGTCCACCACGTCGCGTGGGCGTCCACCGACGAGGAGCACGCGGACTGGCGCGAGCGCGCGATCCGCGGTGGCGGCCGTCCGACCGATGTGATCGACCGCTTCTACTTCAAGTCGATCTACTTCCGCGAGCCGAGCGGCGTGCTCTTCGAGATCGCCACGCCGAGCCCGGGCTTCACCGTGGACGAGCCGATCGAGAGCCTCGGCGAGAAGCTCGCGCTGCCGCCGTTCCTCGAGGGGCGGCGCGCAGAGATCGAGGCGGGCATCCGGCCACTCGAGAACCCGCGCAGCGCGGCTCGCCAGCACGCATAGGCGGTAGCGCCCAAGCGCCTTTCGACCGGGTGGCGCGGGCGTCCGGCGCGGGGTGCGTAGCCTCCGCGGCGATGGCCACCCTGCTGCTCGACAACTGCACGGTCAGGACGCTCGACCCCGCCGCGCCCGAGCTGGGGTCGCTGGCGATCGCCGGCGAGCTGATCGTGGCCGCGCCGGCGCCGGACGCCCGGCGCGTGGACCTCGGCGGGGCCTGCGTCGTGCCCGGCTTCGCGGACGCCCACGTGCACTTTCCCACCTGGGCGCTCGGCCTGCGCCAGGTGCGGCTCGACGGCGTGCGCTCGCTCGACGAGGCGCTCGAGCGGGTGGCGGCCGGGCTCGCCCGGGTGGCGCCCGGGGGCTGGCTGCGCGGGCTCGGCTGGCGCGACGGCGATTGGCCCGACTCCCCCACGCGCGCGGCTCTCGACCGCGTGGCCGGGGGCGTGCCGGTGGCGCTGATGTCGAAGGACTACCATTCGCTCTGGCTGAACAGCGCGGCGCTGGCGCGCGCCGACGGCCCGCTCGAAACGCCCGGCGGCGTTGTGGAGCGCGACGAGCGGGGCGAGCTGCTCGGGGTGCTGCGCGAGAATGCAGCCTGGAGCTTCCGCGACAGTTACGTGCGCCCGGGCGTGGACGAGATGGTCGAGGCCGTTCGCGAGGGCATGCGCGTGGCCAGCGCGCGCGGGGTGACCGCGATACACGACAAGGACGGCTGGCTCGGAGCCCTCGAGGTGTACGAGCGGCTGCTCGAGGACGGCGAGCTCGACCTGCGCGTGTGGCAGTCGCTGCCATGGGACCGGCTCGAGGAGCTGAGCGCGCTCGGGCTGCGCTCGGGGTTCGGCCACGAGCTGCTGCGGATCGGCTACCTGAAGGGCTTCATGGACGGCACGCTCGGCTCGGCCACGGCGCGCCTGCTGGACGGCTCCGGGGTCGAGATCACGAGCCGCGCGGGGCTGGAGGACGTGATCCGGCGGGCGGCCGAGGCGCACTGGCCGGTGGGGGTCCACGCGATCGGCGACGCCGCCAACCGCGCGGCGCTCGACGCCTTTGAGGCCACGCGCGAGCTGTGGGCGCCGCGCGGGCTGCGCCAGCGGATCGAGCACGCTCAGCTGCTGGCGCCGGAGGAGGTCGAGCGCTTCGCGCGCGTGGGGGTGGCCGCCTCGGTGCAGTTCAGCCACGCGCCCTCGGACCGCGACCTCGCCGAGCGTCTCTGGGAGGGCCGGCAGGGCGCCTACGCGTACCGCTCGCTGCTCGACGCCGGCGCCCTGCTCGCAAACGGCTCGGACGCCCCCGTCGAGGAGCTCGACCCGCTGGCCGGGATCGTGGCCGGGGTGCTGCGCACTCTCGACGACCGTCCCGCCTGGCGCCCCGACCAGGCGGTGAGCGTCGAGGAGGCGCTCCACGCCACCTGCGTCACGCCCGCCTGGTTGGAGCACCAGGATCGGCGCCGCGGCAGGCTGCGGGCAGGGATGCTCGCCGACCTGGTCGTGCTCGACCGCGATCCGCTGGCCTGCCCGCCGGCGGAGCTGAGCGAGCTGAGCGTGCTCGCGACGATGCTGGCCGGGCGCTGGACATTCGCCGCCGACGGCGCCCCGGTCTCGTGACGGTTCCCTGGTGTGACGGGCGCCGTTCCGGGCATGGGGGTGATGTCATGCAGCGGGAATCATGGCTACCGGCAGAGCCGGAGAGCGCGGCTGCCGCGCGAACGCTCGTGCGCGACGCCGCGGGCGAGCTCGGCCTTGGGCAAGCGGCAGTCTGGGACCTGCTGCTCGCCACGACCGAGGCCGTGGCGAACGCCGTCAAGCACGGCGCCTCCTGCGATCGCGACGGCATCATGCTCCGGATCGAGTCGGGCAGCGACGGACTGTGCGTGGAGGTGTGCGACTGTGGGCGCTTCACCCCCCGGGTGGAGCTCCCCGGCCCCTGGGCGCTCGACGGCCGTGGCCTCCCGATCATCGCGGCGGTGTCGGACCACTTCGAGATCGAGCCGACCGCGGAGGAGACCCGCGTCCGCTTCGGCAAGCGCCTCGCGGCCTGAGCCGCTTACCGCATGACCAACAGGACGAGGAAGGCTCTCATGGCAGGCGCCGTCCTCTGAGCGCCGGCGCTCGGCCGACGGCGACTGAGCACTGATTCGCTCGCGCCGCGCCTGAGACCCGCGGGCGCTATTCCGCCGCGAGCTCGAACCAGACGCAAGTGCGCCCGTCCTGCACCACGCCCCAGCGGCTCGCAATCTGGTCCACCAGCACGAGGCCCCAGCCGCCGGGGTCCACCGGGGGATCGCACGCGGCCGGCGCGAAGCCCGCACCATGGTCGATCACCGCCATCCCCACGCCCCCCTCGATCGTCCGCAGCTCGAGCTCGATCAGCTGCTCGCCACCGGCACCCCCGTGTCGGACGGCGTTGTTCACGAGCTCGGACAGAAGCAGCTCGAGCGACCTGCGGAGCTCGTCCGGGAGCCAGGACGCTCCCCTGCGAAGCCAGGCGCGGGCGCGCTCGGGGGCGCGCGGGCCGCCGGCGACGGTTAGACGCAGCCGTCGGCGGGGAGCGCCGACGTGCGGCTTGAGATGAGGTACGGGACTGGTTAGCAACGCCACGGGGTAGAGGGTCCCCTTCGCATAGGCCTGGGACGGAGGTTCCTTGTCTACCTCGGCAGCTCGACCCGATCCCATGAGCGAACCGCCCGATTGCCGGACCGGGCGGAGTCCGCACAGGGGCATAGACTCGTCCTGACTCACCCCGGAGGAGAACCGTGAGTGTCAAGGACGCCGAGGAGACGCTGATCGAAGACGTCTGCACCCGGGTGCGCGACCAGCTCGGGGCGGACGAGGCGGCGCAGGTCGAGACCTTCGTGCGGCAGTACTACCGCTGGCTGCCGCTCGAGGACATCGCCGAGCGCGACCCGCTCGACCTCTACGGCGTCGCGCTCGGGCACTTCAACTTCGCGCGCGAGCGCGCGCCCGGCACGCCCAAGGTGCGCGTCTACAACCCGCTCTTCGAGTCGCACGGCTGGCAGTCCACGCACACGGCCGTAGAGATCGTGACCGACGACATGCCGTTCCTGATCGATTCGGTGACGATGGAGCTCAACCGGCGCGGAGTCGGGGTCCACCTGATCGTCCACCCCGTGATGGCGCTGCGTCGGGACGACGCGGGCGAGCTCGTCGAGATCCTGCCGGAGCCGGTGGCCGGCGAGCCCGCGGAGTCTGTGATCCACGCCGAGGTCGACCGCCAGACCGAGCCCGCGCGGCTCGCGGAGCTGAAGGGCCACCTGATCCGGGTGATCGGGGAGGTGCGCGCCGCGGTGGAGGACTGGGCGGCGATGCGCAGCCGTGCGCTCGAGATCGCGTCCGAGCTGCGCTCGGGGCTGCCCCACGCAGACGATCCGGAGCAGGTGCGCGAGGCCGGCGCCTTCCTCGAATGGCTCGAGAAGCACAACTTCACGTTCCTCGGCTACCGCGAGTACGAGCTGGCCAGCGAGGACGGAGAGCTGCGGCTCGGCTCCGTGCCCGGCAGCGGCCTCGGCATCCTGCGCCAGCCGGGCGGCAAGCAGAGCTCGCGCGGGTTCGACAAGCTGCCCCCGCGCGTTCGCGCGCTCGCCCTCGAGCCGCACATCCTCAACCTCACCAAGGCTAACTCGCGCGCCACCGTCCACCGGCCGGCGTACCTCGACTACTTGGGCGTGAAGCGCTTCGACGCCGAGGGCAGGGTGGTCGGCGAGCGGCGCTTCCTCGGCCTCTACACCCACGAGGCCTACCAGGCGCGACCCGACGACATCCCGATCCTGCGCCGCAAGGTGGCCGCCGTGCTCGAGCGCGCCGGCTTTCCGCACGGCAGCCACAACGAAAAGGCGCTCGTCGAGATCCTCGACACCCACCCGCGCGACGAGCTCTTCCAGATCTCGGAGGACGACCTGTTCAAGGTCGCGATGGGGATCCTCCACCTCGGCGAGCGCCAGCGCCTGCGCCTGTTCGTGCGCCGCGACGCCTTCGGCCGCTTCTTCTCGCTGCTCGTGTTCGTCCCGCGCGACCGCTTCAACACCGAGAACCGCCGCCGGATCGAGGCGATCCTGCGCAGCGCCACCGGCGCCGCCGCGATCGACTACACCACGCGCGTGTCGGAGTCGGTGCTCGTGCGCCTGCACTACATGGCGTACGTGGACCCCGCCCGAATGCCGGACCTGGACGCTCACGAGGTCGAGATGCTGCTGGTGGCTGCCACCCGCTCCTGGGCCGACGATCTCGAGGAGGCGCTCACCGAGGAGCTCGGCGAGGAGCTCGGAAAGCGCGCCTTCCGGCGCTACAGGGAGGCGTTCCCGGCCGCCTACCGCGCCGACTGGGTGGCACGCTCCGCGCTCGCGGACATCCGCAAGCTCGAGGAGCTCGAGCCGGGCGACTCGCTCAGCATCAGCCTCTACCGGCCGCTCGAGGCGGGACCGCGCATGCTGCGGGCGAAGCTCTACCGCTCGGGACGCGCGCTGACGCTCTCGGACGTGCTGCCGCTGTTCGAGAACATGGGAGTGGAGGTCGCGGACGAGCGGCCCTACCCGATCGCCCCGAGCGACGCCGAGGGGTACTGGATCTACGACTTCGGCCTGACCTACGCCGGCAAGGGCGACCTCGAGGCGGACGGGGTGCGGGAGGCCTTCCAGGACGCCTTTTTGCGCGCCCGGCGCGGCGAGGTCGAGAGCGACGGCTACAACCGGCTCGTGCTCGGCGCCGGGCTCAGCTGGCGCGAGGTCACGGTGCTGCGGGCGATCGCGAAGTACCTGCGCCAGGCCGGCATGAACTTCTCCGACCGCTACGTGATGGACGTGCTCGTGGCGCACCCCGAGGTGGCCCGGCTGCTGGTGGCGCTGTTCCGGGCCCGCTTCGACCCGCGCCGGGACGACCGCATCGACGCCGATGAGATCGGCGGCCGGCTCGACGCCGCGATCGACGCCGTTGAGAGCCTCGACCAGGACCAGATCCTGCGCATGTTCCTCGGCGTGGTGCGCGCGATGCTGCGCACCAACTTCTTCGCCTCACAGCCGAACGGCGCCCCGCTCGCCCACCTCTCCTTCAAGCTCGACCCCACCGGCCTTGGCTGGCTGCCGCAGCCGCGGCCGCGCTTCGAGATCTTCGTGTACTCGCCGCGGGTGGAGGGCGTGCACCTGCGCGGCGGTCGGGTGGCGCGCGGCGGGCTGCGCTGGTCCGACCGGCGCGAGGACTTCCGCACCGAGGTGCTAGGCCTGATGAAGGCGCAGATGGTCAAGAACGCGGTGATCGTCCCGGTGGGCGCGAAGGGCGGCTTCGTGGTCAAGCGCCCGCCCGCGGAGCGCGGAGAGCTTCCCGACGAGGTCGTCTTCTGCTACCGCACTTTCATCCGCGGCCTGCTCGACCTGACCGACGACATCGTGGGCGGCGAGATCGTGCCGCCGCGCGACGTCGTGCGCTACGACGATGACGACCCATACCTGGTCGTGGCCGCCGACAAGGGCACCGCCACCTTCTCGGACATCGCCAACGGGCTCGCCCAGGAGGCCGGCTTCTGGCTCGGCGACGCGTTCGCCTCGGGTGGCTCGATCGGCTACGACCACAAGAAGATGGGCATCACCGCGCGCGGGGCCTGGGAGTCGGTCAAGCGCCACTTTCGCGAGCTCGGGCGTGACATCCAGAACGAGGACTTAACGGTCGTGGGTATCGGGGACATGGCCGGCGACGTGTTCGGCAACGGCATGCTGCTCTCGCGGCACATCCGCCTGGTCGGCGCCTTCAACCACCGGCACGTGTTCGTGGATCCCGACCCGGACCCCCAGGTGAGCTTCGAGGAGCGCCGGCGGCTGTTCGAGCTGCCGGGCTCCTCCTGGTTCGACTACGACACCGGGCTGATCTCGGCGGGCGGCGGGATCTGGCCGCGCAGCGCGAAGCGCATCCCGGTCTCGGCCGAGATGCGCGCGGCGCTCGAGATCGAGGCCGAGGCGCTCCCCCCCAACGAGCTGATCCGGGCGCTCCTGCGGGCGCCCGTGGACCTGCTCTGGAACGGCGGCATCGGCACCTACGTGAAGGCGACCACGGAGACGCACGGTGACGCCGGAGACAAGGCCAACGACGCCCTGCGCCTGGACGCCGACGAGCTGCGCTGCCAGGTGATCAGCGAGGGCGGCAACCTCGGCCTGACCCAGCGCGGGCGCATCGAGTTCGCGCTCGCCGGCGGCCGCGTGAACACCGACGCGATCGACAACTCCGGCGGCGTGGACTGCTCCGACCGCGAGGTCAACATCAAGATCCTGCTCGATGCGGTGGTCGAGGCAGGCGATTTGACCAACAAGCAGCGCAACGAGCTGCTCGTGGAGATGACCGACTCGGTGGCCGCGCTCGTGCTCAGGGACAACTACGAGCAGGCCGAGACGCTCAGCCTCGCGGAGGCGCAGGCAGCCGGCATGCTGGACGTCCACGAGCGCTTCATGCGCGGCCTCGAGAGCGCGCGCAAGCTCGACCGCGAGCTCGAGGCGCTCCCGGACGACGAGGAGGTCGCCGAGCGCAAGCGCGACCACCGCGGGCTCACGCGGCCGGAGCTCGCCGCGCTGCTCGCCTACAGCAAGATCGACCTCTACGCCGAGCTGATCGACTCCGACGTGCCGGAGGACCCCTACCTCTCCGCCGAGCTCGAGCGCTACTTCCCCTCGCCGCTGCCCGAGCGCTTCGGCAAGGCGATGCGCGCCCACCGGCTCAGTCGCGAGATCGTGGCCACGCAGGTGGCCAACAACGTGTTGCACGGAGGCGGCACTACGTTCGTGTTCAGGCTGCACGAGGAGTCAGGCGCCCCCGCCTCCGAGATCGCGCGGGCGTACGCCGTGACGCGCGAGATCTACGCCATGCGGCCGCAGTGGGGAGAGATCGAGGCGCTGGACAACCGCGTTGAGAGCTCCGTGCAGATCTCGATGCTGCTCGAGGGGCGGCGCCTGATCGAGCGCGGCAGCCGCTGGCTCCTGCGCAACCGCACGCGGCCGATGGACATCGCCTCGACTGTCGGGCGCTTCAGGCCCGGGGCGGAGACGCTGTTCGAATCGCTTCCGCGCCTGCTCGCACCCGCCGACGCCGAGCCGCTCGCGCGCCGCGCGGACGAGCTGCGCGACGCCGGCGTGCCCGACGAGCTGGCCTCGCGCGTGGCGAGCCTTTCGACGATGTTCTCCGTATTCGACGTGGTCGAGGTGGCCGACGGGACCGGGCTCGACGTGGAGGAGGTTGCGGCAGTCCACTTCGCGCTTGGCGCACGGCTCGGGCTGCACTGGCTGCGGGACCGGATCGTGGAGCTGCCGCGCGACGACCACTGGCGCGCCCGATCCCGCGCGGCCCTGCGCGACGACCTGTACGCGATCCACCGCGAGCTCACCGCCGAGGTGCTGCGGGCGGCGCCGCCGGGCCCCGAGGCGGCTGCCCGGGTGGACGCCTGGGTCGAGGCGCACCCGGCCACCGAGCGCGCGCTGCAGACGATCGCGGACATCCGGGCGGGCCGCACCTACGACCTGACGACGCTGCCGGTGGCCGTCCGCGAGGTCCGCAACCTAATCAAGGGGGGGCTCGGATGAGCGCTGGCCAGCGCCCGCTGGAGCTGATCCACGCTCGCAACCTCGTCACGGGCCTGTCCACCCCCGCCTTTCTGGTCGACTCGTCCGGCGACCTCGCCTTTTACAACGACGCCGCGGGCGCGCTGCTCGGGAGGCGCTTCGAGGAGATGGGCCCGAGCGCAACCGAGGAATGGGGCGCGGCCTTCCCTGCGCTCGACGAGCAGGGCAACCCGCTGCCGCCCGACTCGCTGCCGCTGGTCCGCGCGCTGCGCGAGCAGCGGCCGGCGGCCGGCAACCTGCGCTTCCGCGCGGCCGACGGCGCCGAGCACGACATCCACGTGAGCGCGATCCCGATAGTCACCAGCGTGGGGATGCACGGCGCCCTGGCCCTGTTCTGGCCGAGCGGCGACGAGGACGCCTGAGGTGCGGGTGAAGGTCTGGGGAGCGCGCGGGTCGATTCCCTCGCCCGGCCCGGAGACGACGCTGTTCGGCGGCAACACCTCGTGCGTGGAGGTCACGCTCTCGGACGGCACCCTGATCGTCCTCGACGCCGGCACCGGGCTGCGCAACCTCGGCCTCTGCCTCACCGGCGCCGGGCGCCGGGTCGACATCCTGCTCACCCACCTGCACCTCGACCACATCCAGGGGCTCATGTTCTTCGCGCCGGCATTCCGGCCCGACTACGAGCTCGTGGTCTGGGGGCCCGAGGCGCCGGACGCGCCGCTGCTCGACCGGATCGCCCGCTACATCTCGGCGCCGCTCGCGCCGCTCGAGGTGCGCGAGCTGCCGTGCGCCGTGTCGTTCCACGAGGCGCCCCACGCGGAGTGGCGCATCGGCCCGGCCACGGTGCGTGCCGCCTCGGTCACCCATCGCGGCCCCACGCTCGGCTACCGGATCAGCGAGGGCGACACCACGCTCTGCTACATCCCCGACCACGAGCCGGCGTTGGCGGGCGACCTCGACACGATCGGCTCGGAGTGGATCTCGGGTGTGGAGCTCGCCTCCGGCGCCACGCTTCTGCTCCACGACTGCCAGTACTCGGACGAGGAGTACCCGAGCCACGTGGGCTGGGGACACTCCTCGCTCACCCATGCGCTTGCGTTCGCGCGCCGCGCGGAGGTGGGGCGGCTGGCGCTCTTCCACCACGACCCGATGCACACCGACGCCTTCCTCACGGCCTTCCACGCGCGCGCCGTGGAGCTCTGGACCGAGCGGGGCGGGAGCGCCGGGCAGGTGCTGATCGCCGCGGAGGGTGAGGAGCTCGACCCCAATCCCGTGGCTAGCGAGCCCGTGCCCGGGTAGGCAAGAGGTATGCCAGACACACTCTCCGAACAGCTGACCAAGCACCTCACCGACGTCCACTCGATCGAGCAGCAGGCGCTCCAGCAGATGGTGGTGGCGCCACGCATGGCCGCCGACCCGCAGCTCGCGCGGGCGTTTCGCGAGCACCTCGACGAGACACGGGAGCAGGAGCGCCGCGTGCGGGCCCGGCTCGAGGCTCGCGAGGCCGACCCGTCGCGCGTCAAGGACCTGAACGCTCGCGCCGGCGGGGTCGGGATGGTGCTGTTCGCACGCTCGCAGCCGGACACCCCGGGCAAGCTCGTCTCCCACGCCTACTCCTACGAGCACATGGAGATGGCGGCCTACGACCTGCTCGCGATCGTGGCCTCACGCGCCGGCGACGAGGAGACGGCGCAGCTGGCGCGCTCGATTCGCGACGAGGAAGCGGCGATGGCGGAGCGGCTCTCCGCGGGCTTCGAGCGCGCCGTGGACGCGTCGCTCCGGAAGCTGGGCACGACCGACCTCGGCACGCAGCTCGACAAGTACCTGCAGGACGCGCACGCGATCGAGGCGCAGGCGCTCCAGCTGCTCGAGCAGGCGCCGGCGATCGCGGGTGAGCCGGAGCTGCGCAAGGTCTTCGAGGACCACCTCGAGGAGACGCGCTCTCAGCAGACGGCGATCGCCGCGCGCCTCGAGGCGCGCGGCGCGCAGCCGTCGCGCTTCAAGAACGTCCTGCTGCGCATCGGCGGCGTGAACCTCGGTGGCTTCTTCGGCGCCCAGCCGGACACGCCGGCGAAGCTCGCCGGCTTCGCCTTCGCCTTCGAGCACCTGGAGATCGGAGCGTACTCGCAGCTGCGCCTGGTGGCCCAGCGCGCGGGCGACGAGGAGACGGCGCGCGTGGTCGAGCGGATCCTGGGTGAGGAGCGGGCGGCGGCCGCGGCGATCCGGGCCCAGTTCGAGCCCGCGATGGAAGCCGCACTCCGCGCCCAGGGCGTGGCGGGCTGAGGCGGCGGCCGGGCCGCGAGCTCGCGACGCCCCCTGTGCTCAGTTCTCGACGAAGTAGGCGCCCGACTCGCCGCTCGAGTAGTAGCGGCTCGTGATCGTCTTCTTGCGCGTGT
>DASQNF010000059.1:0-1553 GCA_035645115.1 Thermoleophilaceae bacterium
CACGCGCGCCCTGCTCGAGGAGACCGGGCGCCGCCCGCGGGTGACGATGCAGGTGTTCCAGAAGCACGACTCGGTGCTGGGCGGGATCGACGAGGCGGTGGCGGTGCTCAAGCTCTGCAGCGGCGACTGGCGCGCGCTCGACGTGCACGCGCTCCACGAGGGCGACGAGATCGGCCCGATGGAGACCGTGATGACGATTGAGGGCGACTACGCGCTGTTCGCCCACCTGGAGACCGTCTACCTGGGCTGCCTCGCCCGGCGCACGATGATCATGCGCAACGTGCGCGAGGTGGTGCGGGCCGCAAACGGCAAGGACATCCTCTTCTTCCCGGCGCGGCACGACCACTGGCTCGTGCAGACGGGAGACGGGTGGGCGGCGCACGTGGCCGGTGCGATCGGGGTCTCCACCGACGCGCAGGCCTCGTGGTGGGGTGGCCGCGGCGTCGGCACGGTGCCGCACGGGCTGATCGCGGCGTTCGGCGGCGACACGGTGGCCGCGGCGCGCGCGTTCACCGACCGCTACGCAGACGAGATGAACGTGACCGTGCTCGTGGACTTCGAGAACGACTCCGTGCGCACCGCTCTCGAGGTGGCCGACGCCCTCGGCGAGCGGCTCTGGGGGGTCCGGCTGGACACCTCGGAGCGGCTGGTCGATCGCACGCTCTGGCACGAGCTGGGGGACTTCAACCCGACCGGGGTCAACCCGGTCCTGGTGGAGCGGGTGCGCCAGGCGCTCGACTCGGCGGGCCACCAGCGGGTGCGGATCGTGGTCTCCGGGGGCTTCGACGCCGCCAAGATCCGCCGCTTCGAGGAGCTCGGCTCGCCTGTGGACGCCTACGGCGTGGGCTCCTCGCTCGTGCGCGGGGAGAACGACTTCACCGCCGACGTGGTGCGCGTGGACGGCGCCGACTGCGCGAAGGCTGGGCGCCGGCTGCGTCCCAATCCGCGCCTCGCGCGAGTCACGTAGCTCATGTAACCGGCCCGGATGGCCGATTGGATTAGCGGATGAGGATCCTCCGCGTGTCGCTCGCCCCTGCGCTGATCGCGCTCGCCCTGACCGGGGCGGCGCCCGCGGGCGCGCAGGGCGGATCGGCGGTCTGCTCGACTCCGGTCGAGGTGGACCGCGCCCAGCGCGTGGCCGGCCTGACGCTCGAGCCGGGGCCCTACGACCTCACGGTGCTCGACACCTCGGAGATCACCTGCGACAACGCGATCGAGGAGCTCCGCTCGATCCTGCGGGCCCCCGGGGCCACGCTGCCCGAGGGCTGGAAGCTCGACAAGTCGGACCGGACCTTCTCGAGCGCGGGCGGCGAGGAGAGCTTCCGGGTGGCGAGCGCGATCGCCGCGGACGGCGGCGGCCAGAGCGCCTGGGACCGGATCCAGGACTGGATGGTGGTCTGGCTCCCGATCGTCTTCATGGGCCTGATCGCGGTGGTGCTGATCATGACGCTGCGCTACATGCCGCGCACCAAGCCTCAGGAGATCAAGCCGCAGTCCTCGAGCTCGGTGCGCTGGCAGGACGTGGCGGGCGCCGACGAGGCCAAGGACGAGCT
>DASQNF010000060.1:0-6440 GCA_035645115.1 Thermoleophilaceae bacterium
GGTGGTCTTCGACCCGGCCACGCCCTTCGAGTTCTCAACGCGCAGCTCGCACATGAACGTGGACTACGACCTGTTCGAGGGCGAGCGCTCGACTGGCAGCGTGCGCCACACGCTCTGCCGCGGGACGATGGTCTACGACCGTGGCGAGATCGTGACCCAGCCGGGCCACGGTCGATTCGTGCCCCGCTCGCTCGGCGCGCCGACCGCGGTGGCCTCCTGATCGCGGCGTTGGTCGAGGCCCTCCAGCGCCAGCTCGCCTATCTCGAGGGCGCGAGCGCCTTTTACGCGGAGCGGCTGCGCGGGGCTCGCGAGCAGGTGCGCGGTCCCGAGGACCTGCGCCGGCTGCCGCTCACAACCAAGGACGAGCTCCGCGAGGGGCAGCGGCGCGAGCCGCCGTTTGGCCCCCACCTGTGCGCTCCGCCGGAGCGACTCGTGCGCATGCACGTGACCTCGGGCACCACCGGCGACCCGGTGGCGGTCGGCTTCACGCGCAACGACCACGAGGCGAACAGCGCGGTGGGCGGCGAGGCGTTTCGGATCGCGGGAGTGCGAACCGATGACGTTGTGGCTCACTGCCTCAACTACGCGCTCTACGCCGGCGGCGTGGCCGACCACATGGCGATGGAGGCAAGCGGGGCCACGGTGGTGCCGGTGGGCACCGGCCAGTCGCGCCGGCTCCTCGAGCTGATCCCATGGCTCGGCATCACCGCGATCTTCGGGACGCTCTCGTTCCCGGCCTATCTTGCCGCGCGCGCGCGCGAGGCTGGCCTCGATCCTCTCGAGCTGGGCGTGCGGCTGATCGTGACCGCCGGGGAGCCCGGCGCGGGGGTGGCCGCCGTGCGAGCGGAGATCGAGCGCACATGGGGCGCCTCGGTGGCCGACACGTTCGGCATGAGCGACGTCTGGTCGACCATGGCCGGAGCCTGTGGCCAAGGCGAGGGCCTCCATCTCACGGTGAGCAACCACGCCGTGCTCGAGCTCGTCGAGCCGGACAGCGGCGCGCCGGTGGAGCTCGAGGACGGCGCGAGCGGCGAGCTCGTCTGGACTCACCTGCGCCGCGAGGCCTCGCCGCTGCTGCGCTACCGCTCGGGCGACCTCGCACGCGTCTGGACCGCGCCCTGCGCGTGCGGTCGACGCTCGCCGCGTATCCGCATCGACGGGCGTCTCGACGACATGCTTCGCGTGCAGGCCGTGAACGTCTACCCGCAGGCGATCGGCGCCGTGCTGGCCGCCGACGCCCAGCTCGGCCGGCACTGCGTGGTGGCCGAGGGCGACCCGGTGCGCCCCCCGCTCGAGCTGTACGTGGAGGCCCCGGCGGAGCTGGACGTGGAAGCGCTGGCCGAGCGCCTGCGCGGTGCGCTCGGCGCGCGCTTCGCGGTGACGAGGCTCGAGCCCGGGTCGCTGCCGGCTGCCGAGCACAAGACCCGTATCGTCCACCGCACCGCCCGCGGCGACGCCCTGCCTGCGGCCGTGGAGAGCCTGAGGAGAGCCCCCGCCCGATGACCGTCACGACCGAGGAGCTCGGCGCCGCCCGGGTGATCACCTGGGACCGCCAGGCGCGCCGCAACGCCTGGGAGCTCGCGACGATGAGCGCGATCGCCGACGCCATCGAGGCCGCGGGCGCCGATCCGGAGGTGCGCTGTGTGGTGCTGCGCGGCGCCGGCGAGCACTTCTCCGCAGGCGACGACCTGCACGCGGCGGTCGAGGCCGACAGCGCCGCCTGGGCTGAGACGATCGAGGGCTTCCAGCGCATGACCCGGGTGGTGCTCGGCGCGCCGATTCCCGCGATCGCCGCGATCGACGGCGTCTGCGTGGGCGGCGCGCTCGAGTTCGCGGCGAGCTGCGACCTGCGCCTGTGCACCGAGCGCGTGCGGCTGCTCACGCCCGAGGTCGTAATCGGCCTGACCGCCAGCAACGCGGGCACCCTGCTGCTGCCGGAGCTGCTCGGCGAGAGCGCCGCGCGCGAGCTGCTCCTGAGCGGCGAGCCGCGCGACGCGGAGTGGGCGCTGCGTCACGGTTTCGCCACCGAGCTCGTCGCGCCCGGCGAGCTCGAGGCACGCGTCCGGCTTTGGAGCGAGGTCTTCGCGCGCAGCTCGCGGGCCGCCGTCGCGGCGACCAAGGCGATGCTGAACGAGCGCTTCGGCTGGCTGCTGCCCGCCGCAATGGAGCGCGAAACGGGCCACTGCGTGCGGCTGTTCGACGAGCCGGACGCGCGCGCGGCGTTGACCGCGTTCGCGGCGCGCAGGGGTCGCGGCTGAGGCGCCGAAGCGGGCGACGCGCTTGCTCGCGCGACCGTCGCACGCGGGGCGCCTCCCTCGCTACGCTGGATGGAAGCGAGTGCCCTTCGTCGGGTACATCCACGCCGGGGATCGCGACCCTCGCCCGGAGGGCCCGGCGCCCTGGGAGCCGAACTGGCTCGTGTGGCGCTGGATCCTGGCCGCGCTGCCGTTCGCGTACGGCGTGGCCCGCTCCGACGGCGCCGTCAAGACACTGCTCGCCTTTGTCGTGTTCGGGCTCGCCTGCCGCGTGCTGGTGGAGCTGATCCCGGAGGGCGACGGGATGCGCGAGCACCGCCAGTAGCTGGCCGCGTTCGGCCCCGCACCTGGGGCCGGTGTCATCCTTCGCGACCGTGGCCGGGGAGAACATCGCGCTGATCCAGCGAGGCCTCGACGCGTTCAGCCGCGGAGACTTCGACGCGGGCGTCGCGGACATGGACCCCGAGATCGAGTGGCACGTGGCGTTCCGGCTGCCCGACATGCCGCCGGAGAAGACGATCTACCGCGGCCCTGACGAGGTTCGGCGATTGTGGGCGGCCTTCACGAGCGTCTGGGAGCAGCTCACCGTGACGCTGGAGGAGGTGGTCGAGGCGCGCGATGACGTTGTGGTCGTTCGCGCCCGATTCGCCGGGCAGGGGAGCGGGAGCGGCATCGAGGTGGACCGCACTGTCTTCTACGTGTTCGAGATCGTCGCGGAGAAGCTGAAGCGCCTCCGGCCTTTCGACACCGAGGCCGAGGCCGTCCTGGCCGCTGCCGAGCTTCGTCTCCCCAGGCCGGGACTTCAGGCCTCGGGTCGAAATGCCGATCCGGAATAGGTGAGCCATCTCGAGCCGATCCCGGCGCGCGTCCCGAGCCGGCGCATCGCTTCGCGCGTGGGGGACTGGCTTTCTCGGGTTGCGCCGGGACACGTCGTGGCCGGTTTGGCGCTCTTCACGCTGATCCCGCTGATCGCCCTCGCCTACCTGTCAGAGCGGCGGGCGGAGGACGCCGTTCGCACCCAGGCCTTTGAGAAGCTCGAGTCCACCGCCACCACCAGCGCCGAGAGCGTCCGGCAGGAGCTCAGTGGCCTGCTCGACTTGACGACCTCATATGCGCTCAGGCCGAACCTGGTCGAGGCGATGGAGCCGCCGGTCGACCGGCGCGTGGTTGCTCGGCATCTGCGCGGGCTGAACGAGGCGCGACCGGGGATTGCCACGGCGTTCGCGACCGTACCCGACGGCCACCTGGTGGAGATCGTGCCCTCCACGCCACTGATCGTCGGCAAGGACTTCGCTTTCCGAGACTGGTACAAGGGGGTCACACGCACGCGTCGGCCCTATCTCTCCGAGCTGTACGAGTCGCAGGCGCGGGGCAAGCCACGCGTAACGGCGGCCACGGCGTTGATTCGCCAGCGCGGGGAGGCTCCGGTGGGTGTGCTCGTGGCCGCATACGGAGTCGTTCCGCTCCAGAGCTTCGTGGACCGGCTCGCAAAGAGCGGCCGCGTGTCGCTCACGGTCGTGGACCAGGACGGCGTGGTCGCGGCCGCGCCCGGCAAGCGCACCGGCGGGCTGCGGTCGGTCCGCTCGGACGCTCGCATCAGGGCCGCCCTGGCGGGCCGCAGCGGCTCTCGGGAGAGTCAGGTGGAAGGCGCCAGCGTGTTGTCGGCATATGCCGCCGTCCCTGGGATCGGGTGGGCGATCCTCGCCCAGACCCCAAAGGCCACCGCACTCGCGGAGGTCGACCACGTGCGCTCCACGGTGTACGCGATCACCGTGGCGATCGCTCTGCTGATTCTCGTTGGGCTTGCTCTGCTGTACGCGGCGCTCCGCGGGCAGGCCCAGGTGGAGCGAGCCCGGGCGACCGCTCGCGCCCGACGACGCCAGGAGGGCGCCGCGCTTGCGGGTGTGACCGATGCGCTCGCCTCGAGCGCCGAGATCGAGCCCACGCTCCAGCGCGTCCTCGACGAGCTCGGCACGAAGCTCGGCTGGGAGCTCGGCGAGGTCTGGCTCGTAGTGGAGGGCAGGCTCGAGCCGGTCACGTTCTGGCACGCGGCGGGAATCGACGCCACGAATTTCGAGGCTGCCCATCGGGGGCAGTACCTCCGCGTTGGAGAGGGGCTGCCCGGGCGCGTGGCCGAACAGGGGCGCATCCTCTGGGTGGAGGAGCTGACCGGCGACGGCGGCCTCGAGCGCCATGGGGTCGCCGCGACACTGGAATTGAGGACGGCGGTGGCGATCCCGATTCGGGGAGCCGCAGGGCCGATCGGCGTGCTCGAGTTCTTCAGCAGCGAGGTGCGCAGCGAGGATCCGGAGCGGGCCGAGATCCTGGAGCGAGTGGGCGCCCACGTGGGCCAGTTCGTCGAGCGCCGGCGAGCCGAGGCCGAGCTCGGGATCGCTCGCGACCGTGCGCTCGAGACCTCCCGCCTGAAGTCGGAGTTCCTCGCCAACATGAGCCACGAGATCCGCACTCCGATGAATGGGGTCATCGGAATGAGCCAGCTGTTGCTAGACACCGGCCTGGGTGTCGAGCAGCGCCACTATGCGGAGACCGTGCAGGCCTCCGCCGATGCGCTCATGGCGACGCTCAACGACATCCTCGACTTCTCCAAGATCGAAGCCGGCAAGCTCGAGCTCGACTCCCGCGAGTTCGCCCTTCGCGAGCTGGTGGAGCTGACGCTCGGCCTGTTGTCCGAGCAGGCCTCCGTCAAAGGGCTCGAGCTCGCGCTCTGGGTCGACGAGGAGCTGGCCGAGTGGGTGTACGGCGACCCGAACCGGCTGCGCCAGGTGCTCGTGAATCTGGTCTCGAACGCGATCAAGTTCACCGACGCGGGCGAGGTGGTGGTCAGGTGCGCGCCGAGCGGCGACGACGAGCCGGGCACGATTCGCTGCGAGGTTCGCGACACGGGGATCGGCTTCGATCCTGCCCGGGCCGAGAGCCTCTTCGAGTCGTTCGAGCAGGAGGACGCGTCCACCACCCGCCGCTTCGGGGGCACGGGACTGGGCCTTGCGATTTCGCGGCAGCTGGTGGAGATGATGGGCGGAGCGATGGGCGCAACCAGCAAGCCGGATGAGGGCAGCACGTTCTGGTTCACCGTCACCCTGCCGGCGAGCGACCGGCCGCCGGCCTCGAACACCCGCCCCGAGCTGGAGGGCACCCGGATCCTGATCGTCGACGACAACCAGACCAACCGGGAGATCCTCGAGTACCGCATGGCCGCCCTCAAGGCCACGTACGAGAGCGCGCCGGATGGCGCGAGCGCGCTCGGGCTCATGATCGCGGCGGCCCGGGACGGCAACCCCTTCGAGGTGGTGCTGCTCGACAACAACATGCCGGAGATGAACGGCGTCGAGCTGACCCGCAGGATCAGAGCCGACCCCCGGCTGGGCGCGGCGCGTCTCGTGATGCTCACATCGTCCGGGAGCGAGCGTGGAGAGGCCAGGGCGGCTGGAGTCGATAGCCACGTGATCAAGCCCGTCGGCGAGTCTGCGCTGCAAGCCGCCATCGCCGAAGCGCTGAGGTCGGGTCGACCCGGAGATAGCGCGCTCTCCCCTCACGTCGCCGGCCACGAGCCGCTCGTGAGCGAGTCTCTGGCGGGGGCCGACGACGCGCCGCTCGTGCTCCTCGCCGAGGACAACGAGATCAACAGCGAGGTGGCGATGAGCATGCTCGCCAAGCGCGGATTGCGCGTGGAGCTCGCGTCGGACGGTGTCGAGGCGGTAGAGCGGGCGGCCCGCAACGGCTACCACGCCGTCTTCATGGACTGCCAGATGCCGCGCGTCGACGGCTACCTGGCAACCGCCCGGATACGCCAGGCCGAGCACGACGACGAGCGCGTGCCGATCATCGCGATGACGGCCCATGCGATGGTCGGAGACAGGGAGCGCTGTCTCGCGGCGGGCATGGACGACTACGTGAGCAAGCCGCTCGTGCCCGAAGAGCTCGACCGTGTGATCGAGCGTTGGCTTCCCGCCGTCGGCTCCGCGCCCGCGCCGCTCGACCCGGAGCGCATTGCAGAGCTACGGGAGCTCGGAGAGCCGGTCCTGGCGCGCCTCGCCGCGGCATTCCGCGAGCAGGCGCCCGGCGGCGCCCGGCAGGTGGTCGGCGCCGCCGAGGCAGGGGACGCACAGGCTGTTCTCGGCGCCGCCCACAAGCTGAAGGGCAGCGCGCTCGCGATCGGCGCGACCC
>DASQNF010000061.1:0-33921 GCA_035645115.1 Thermoleophilaceae bacterium
CGGGCTCGCGGCCGCCGAACAAGTGGACACCCGAATCCGAGAGGTCAGCCATGTCTGAGCCCTTCAACGGAGTGCTGCCGGCGCTCATCACCCCGTTCACCGAGGACGGCGGCGCGATCGACGACGACGCGCTCGCCTCGATCGTCGACCGGCTGATCGGCGCCCGCGCCGCGGGCCTCGTGCCCGGCGGCAGCACCGGCGAGTTCACCACGCTCAGCCACGGCGAGCGCCGCCGGCTCGTCGAAGGCACCGTGGAGGCGGCCGCCGGCCGCGTCCCGGTCGTGGCCGGCACCGGCGCGCTGTCCACGCGCGAGACCGTCGAGCTGAGCGTTCACGCCGAGCGCGCCGGTGCAGCCGCGGTGATGATCGTCCCGCCGTTCTACGACGCGCTCTCCTGGCGAGAGCTGCTCGCGCACTACACCGCAGTCGCGGACGCGATCGCGATCCCGATCATGTACTACAACCTGCCGAGCGCCTCGGGCGTCACGCTCAGCGCCCCCCAGTTCCGCGAGCTGCAGCGAGCCGGCGTCAGCTGCCTGAAGGACACCGGCGGGGACGCCGTGGCCGCAACCGAGCTGATCCAGACCGACGGGCCGACCCTGCTGAACGGCTGGGACACGCTCACGTTCGCGGCGCTCGCGGCCGGCGTGCGAGCCGTGGTCTGGGGCACCGCCTCGATCGTCCCGGAGCAGTGCGTGGAGCTGCACCGGTTGCTGATAGACGACATCGACCTCCCCGCCGCACGTGAGCTCTGGGCGCGCCTGTGGCCGCTGTGCCGGTTCCTCGAAGGCCAGAGCTACCCGGCCGCGGTCAAGACGGCGTGCCGCCTCGTCGGCGACAGCCCCGGCCCGACGCGCGCTCCCCTGCTGCCGCTCGACGACGCCGCGACCTCAGAGCTCGAGCGGTTGTTGGAGCACGCACGCGCCGACTCCCGGGCGCCCGCCGCCGTGGCGCCGCCGGCGTAGCTTGCGCGAGCGCCGGCCCGTGCGCACCGAGCGAGGCGAGCTGTCCCAAGCCGCGCCCTAGGCGCGCCAGAAGCTGCGAGCGAACAACACGAGGACCGGGACGACCTCCAGCCGTCCGAGGTACATCTCGGCGGTGAGCACCAGCTTGGAGAGGTCACTGAACGGCTCGTACGATCCCATCGGCCCGGCAAAGCCGAAGCTGCTCGGCCCCGCGTTTCCGAGCGCGCTCGCGGAGCCGGCGAGGGCCTCGAACGCGGTCAGGTCGAGGCCTCGCAGCGAGGAGTCGACCAGGATCGTCACCGCGCCCGCAGTACCCACGCCGAGGTACAGGAACAGGAACACGATGATAGCCCGCATCGTGCGCTCGTCGACGACGACGCCGTTCAGTCGCAGTGGGGACACGAGCTCGGGGTGCACCGCCTGGCGAAGCTCGCGCCGAAGCATCTTGGCGATCACGACGTGCCGGACGAGCTTGATCGACCCGCTCGTGGAGCCGGCCGACGCGCTGAGCATCACCACTCCGGTCAGCACCAGCGCGGTCAGTGAGGTCCACTGGCTGAAGTCTGCGCTTGCGAAGCCCGCGGTCGTCATCATCGAGACGGTGTTGAAGACCGCATGGCGCACGGCGACCTCGCCGCTGAAGATGTCGGCGCTCACCAGCTCGACGAGGACGACCAGCGACGCGATCGCGAGGAGGGCGAGGTAGGCACGGAACTCCTCGTCGCGAGCGAGCGCGGCGGGGCGTCGAAGCACTATGCCGGCATAGAGCAGGGCGAAGTTCGTGCCCGCGGCGATCATGAAGACGACGATGACCCATTGCGTCGATCCGGCGAAGGGCTCCAGCGAGCGCGCGATCGGCGAGAACCCACCGCTGCAGACAATCGTTAACGAGTGGGCCACGGCGTCGAAGAGCGTCATGCGCTGATCGGCCCCCACCCACCCGAGCGCGGCGAGCACGACGATCAGGAGGACGGTGATTGCGATGTAGAGGACGACGAAGCGCCTGGCGGTATCCCGGATCGTCGCCTCGAGCCCGATCTCGGGGCCGGGCATCTCCGTCCTGAACAGCGCCTGGCGGCCAGCCACGTTGAGGCGCGGCAGCACAGCCAGGAACAGCACGATGATGCCGAGGCCCCCGACCCATTGGGTGAACTGGCGCCACATCGCAAGCGACCGGGAAATTCCCTCGATGTCGGTGAGAACGCTCGCCCCGGCGGTGGAGAAGCCGGACATCGATTCGAAGAGCGCGTCGACAGGGTTGGACAGCTGCGGCTCTGAGAGCAGGTAGGGCAGCGCGCCGAGGATCGCCACGAGCATCCACAGCAGGGCGACGACGAGGAACCCCTCACGAACGCCCACGCGCTCGCGTCCGCTGGTGGCGCGTTCGAGGCCGAGGCCAACGGCCGTCGTCGTTACACCCGAGACCAGGAACGGCCAGATCGCCTCGCGGTAGCCCACCGCGAAGGCGGCTGGAAAGAGAAACGCGAGCCCGATGGGCGCGAGCAGCGACCCGGTGAGGTTCACGGCTGCGCGAGCGTCGACGCCGAGGCTGCGGCTAGGGCTCGGCTTGAGTGCTGCGGCGGTGGGAGTGGCCGGCATCAACGGCGTCGCCGGAGGCGATTCGACGCTTGGGTGAGGAGGGCTCGCGGGGTGTTGCGGTCGTGGCGAGACCCTATCCTGGACCGATGAAGATCATCGTGCTCGGCGCGGGGCACGTAGGCCAGACGCTCGTGGACTCGCTCTACGAGGAGCACGAGCTCACCGTCATCGACGTGGACGGCGAGCGCTGCGCCCGGATGGCCGACCGCTACGACGTGAGGACGGTCCAAGGGGACGCGACCACTCGCGGGATTTTGAAGAGGGCGGGGGCCGAGGAGGCCGATCTCCTGCTCGCATGCAGCTCGCGCGAGGAGGCGAACCTCGTGAGCGCCATGCTCATCAGGCGCCTCTCGGATGCAAAGACGGTTATTCGCACGAACAGCACCGAGCTGCTCGAGGCGTGGCGCGAGGGTGAGATCGACATCGACTTCATGATCTCCCCCGAGCTCGAGACCGCGAACGCAATCGCGGGCATAGTCGGCCTTCCGGCGGCTCGCCAGACCGACGTGTTCGCCGATGGCAGGGTGCAGATCGTCGAGTTCGACGTGCCGGAGGTTGCTTCCGACGACGGGCTCGTCGGCCGGCCGTTGCGCTCGGCGGACCTTCCCCCCGACTCCAAGCTCGCCGGGGTGATCCGCGAAGGCCGTATGTTCCTGCCGCGCGGCGACGACTCGATCGCCGCGGGCGACCGGATCATCGTGATCGCCTCCCCAGAGTCGGCGCGGACCTGGAGCCGGATCCTCGCCCACGGTGACGCGAGCATCCAGGACATCGTGATCTTCGGCGGCGGTCAGATGGGCACCACGATCGCGCGCGTGCTCCTCGACCATCACCTTCGTGTGCGCTTGGTCGAGTCACGGACCGATCGAGCGCACTCCGTGGCGGAAGAGCTGTCAGAGGCGCGCGTGTTCCACGCGGACGCGTTCGATCCCGCCTTCCTCGAGCGTCAGCGGATCGGGGGGGCCGCCGCCGTCTTCGCCATGAACGACGACGCCAAGAACCTCTACGCCTCGGTGCTCACGAAGCTCCACGGCGTGGGCCTCACGATCACGCTCGTGCACGACCCGGCCGCAACGCAGGTCTACGAGAGTGGCGGCGTCGACGTGGCCATCAACCCGCGGGAGGTCACCGCCGAGGAGATGGTGCGCTTCGCGCACGATCCCCGCATCCGGCAGATCGCGATGCTGGAGGGCCACCGCTTCGAGGTCATGGACATCACCGTTCGCGCCGAGTCGAAGCTCGCGAACACGGCCTTCAGGGACCTTCCTCACACGAGCTCCCTGATCGGCGCGGTGATCCGCAACGGCACCGTGCTGTTCCCGCACGGCTCCGACGTGCTGAAGCCGGGCGACCGGGCCATCATCTTCGTCGAGTCGGCCAGGGCCGCGATCGTCGAACGCGCGCTCTGACCCCGCGACCCCTCGGCCTGCTCGCTCAGCCGCTGACCGGCTGGCCCGGCACGATCAGGCCCGGGCGCCCCATCGCCTCGCGCCATACCTCGCGGGCGGCCTCGCGGCTGGTGGAGGCGCCGATGCGCTCGGCCACCCAGCTCGCCGCCGCGGTGGACATGTCGGCCTCGATCGCCGCCACCCCCGGGTACAGCTCCTCGCCGAGCGCCTCACCCGCGCCCACCAGCACCTCGTGGAGCGTCTCGCCGCGGCGGATGCCGAGCAGGTCCACGCCCGGCTCGCCCTCGTGGCCGGCGCCGCGCCAGATGCGCGTGGCGAGCTCGCCCACTGTCAGCTCGGGCGCGCCGGCCGGGGTTGCGAGCCGGACCCCGTGGGCTGAGAGCAGCGCGCCGTGCGCGGCGGCCGTGACCGCGTGGGCCATCGTGATCCAGTAGCGCAGCATGCCGGTGTCGGTGATCGTGAGCGGGACCCCGGCGCGGGTCTGGCGCAGGAACAGCTCGGAGGCGCTGCCCGCGCTGCCGAGCACGTTCACGAAGCGGATCGCCGTGCGGCGCATGCCGCCCCGCGCCGCGAACGCCGTCAGCTGCTCCATGAAGCGCTTCGTGCGCCCGTAGTAGCTCGCCGCGAGCGCCGCCTTGTCGGTGGACGCCACCACCACCGTCTCCACGGCGGCGTCCTCCGCCGCTCGCAGCACGTTCCAGCTCCCGTGCAGGTTGGTGTCGAGGAACTCGTCCGGATAGATCTCGGCCCAGTCCACATGCTTGTACGCGGCCAGGTGGAAGACGAGCGCGGGCCGCGCCCGCGCGAGCTCGGCGGCGATCCGGCCGTGGTCGCGGATGTCGCAAAGCACGTGGTCCATGTGCACGAGCTCGAGCGAGTCGCGCGAGCGACGGTCGGCGGTGAGCGAGGCCTCGTGACTGTCCACGAGCGTGACGAGATCGGGGCGGAAGCCGAGCAGGAGCGTGGCCAGGGTGCGCGCGATCGAGCCGCCCCCGCCCGTGATCAGCACGCGCCGCCCACCCACGAGCTCCTGCAGCTCGAGCACCGACGGCATCGGGTCGGGCCGGCCGAGCACCCGCTGCCAGTCGAGCGCCTCCGGGCGCAGGCGCCGGCGCGGGCGGGGCAGCGGTTGCCCGTCCGGGGCGCCCAGGAGCGGCTCGATCGCGCGGTAGGCGGCCTTCATCGACGTCGACCGGCCCGGGTCCGGCTCGGCGATCTCCGCGACGATGTGGGGCACGAGCGCGGCGAGCCGGCGCACCACCGGGTCGAGGTCGAGTTCGCCGGCGTCGTAGGGGAGCCCCTCTCCGAGCAGTCCGTGCGCGTTCGACACGTGCGCCACCCGAGTGGCCGGGCCGAGCTCCTCGATGTAGCGACCGAGGTCGAGGTCGTCGTCCCCGCTCAGGCCGAACAGGGACGGATAGGCGGCCGCGAACGAGCGGAAGAGCGCGGCGTGCGAGGTGTCGAGCGTGAAGCCGAGCTCCGGGATGCGCTCGCGCCAGTCGAGCAGGTCGCGCCAGTGCCCGCCCACCGGCGACAGGTAGACGCCGCCCGTGCGCATTCGCAGGACCGGCGGCACGTTCTCGATCAGCGGCGTGACCCCGCGGGCGAGGCAGGCATCGGCGTAGAAGCGCAGGAAGCGCTCGAGCTCGCGCTCGTCGACGCCCGGGCCGTCAGGGCGCCAGTCGCGCCCGAACTCTTCCGGCGTCTTCGGCGCGAACAGGTGGATCGTGAGCACCGGCGAGCCCACACCGGCCGCGAAGCGCGCGCTGCGCTCGATGCCCGCCTTCGCCTCTTCGTCGAGCCGGTCCACACGCACGAAGGCGCCGCTCGGCCAGGCCACTGGCGCCTCGGCGGTCACGGCGAGGCCGGCGGCGGGCGGCTCGGCGGCGCCCGCCGCGAGCGGCTCGGCGCCGGTGGCCGACGCAAGCGCGTCGCGCGCCTGCTCGATCACCCGATCGATGCGCTCGTCGCTCTCCACATCGCGTGGCATCAGGCAGAGCTCGATCCCGCGCCACGGACCGCCCTCGAGGCGCTCCGCGATCTGGGCGGGCTCAGGCGCTGCCTTGAGCAGGGTGATGGCGTGCGAGCCAGTCGACATATAGCTCCACCGATTGGGCCAGCGGTCGCGGCGCGAAGCGTAACCCCGCGCCGGACGAGTAGCTCTCGTTCTCCCCGGGGGCGAGCTCTCCGCCAGGCGTCTCGATCGGAGACGACGAGCCGGCCGCGGCCTTCACGAGCTCGGCGGCATGGAACAGCGGGGTGGCCTCGCCGCTCGCCACCGTGAGCGTCTCGTCCCAGCGCCCCGCTGACACGAGCTGCTCGAGCGCGGCGGCGAAGTCGTCCACGTAGACGAAGTCGCGCGTTCGCATCGGATCGCCCGGGATCACGATCGGCTCGCCGGCCAGCGCGCGCCAGGCGAAGGCGGCGATCGCGCCGGTCGCGCCTTCCGGGACGAGCTGGCCGGGGCCGAAAACCGAGGTCAGGCGCAGCACGGTGGCGGGCGCGCGGTGCAGCCGGCAGGCCTCCTCGCCGAGCCGCTTCGAGAGCGCATAGGGGTCGGGCGGCGGCTCCACCCCCGCCCGGATCGACGACGGGTAGACGAGCCCCGCCCCGTGCTCGGCGCACCCCTCGAGCAGGTTGACCGTCGTGCCCGCGTTCTCGCGCACCGCGCGCGCCGGGTCGCGCCGGGCGCCGCCGGGGTCGGGCACGCCGCCGAAGTGGAGGACCGCGCGGCAGCCGGCGACCAGGGCGCGGATCTCAGGCGCTCCGGCGTCGGCCTCAATCGGCCGGACCTCCTCGAGCGCCGCCCGTCGGCGTGGATTCGGCCGTGTCACCGCCACGACCTCGTGGCCGCGCTCGCGCAGCAGGATCGTCACGCGCGAGCCGAGGAAGCCGCTCGCGCCGGTCACGAGCAGCTTCACGCGGAGCCGCCGGGGGAGGTGAGGAGCAGCTTCACACGGAGCCGCCCGGGGCGCGGCCTGGGCCGGGGGCCCGGCGTGCCCCGGCGCCGCCCGGGGCGGGGCCGGCGGCGGCCGCCCCGGCGAGGTAGTCCCGCACCCGCCGCTCGTACTCGAAGGGGCTCGCCACGCGCCAGGCCGGCTCGTCCCGCGGTGCCTCCCCGCGCGCCATCCGGGCCACGTCGCCGACCGTGACCGTCTCGGCGGCCACGTTAGCCCGTGTCACGCCCGGCTCGCGCGGCGACTCGAGCAGGATGCGCGCTGCGTCCTCCACATGCACCACGCCGATCGTGGCCCGACCGCCGTCGTCGAGCGGTGGCTCCTCGCCGGCGGCCGCGAGCCTGCGGAACTTGTCGACAACTGTCTGGGACTCGGGCCGGTCGTGCTCCACGGGGCTCGGCCCGTAGACGATCCCGAGCCGCAGCAGCGCGAGGTCGAAGCCGTGGCGCCGGGCGTAGAGCTCGAGGCAGAGCTCGGCGTACACCTTCGAGAGGTGGGCGAGGTCGCCCTGGCGCCCGTACGGGGCGTCCGCACCGACCTCGCCGCGGAGCTCGGGGCCGTAGACGTGCAGCGAGCTGCCGTACACGACCGGCGGCGGCGCGCCCGCCTCGACGAGCGCCTCGGCGACCACCCGCGGTCCGACCAGGTTCGTCTGCTCGGTGTACGCGGGGTCGGAGACCGACAGCGGCCGGCTCGCCTGCGCGGCCAGCAGGTGCACGCGGTCGAAGGGCGAGGCCACGAGCGAGCGCACGGCGTGGGCGTCGCGCACGTCCACGGTCTCCACCCGCGCACCCCGGGCCTCGACGTCACGAAGCTGCTCCCGGCGGGTGACGCGCCAGTTGTCGGCCAGCACCAGGTCGTGCCCGGCCTCCAACGCGCGCTCGGCGAGCTTGGCGCCCACGTAGCCCGCGCCGAGGACGAGCAGCCTCACCGGCTGGCCCTGGTCAGATGGTCCAGACGCCCGGCGCGGACGGCGCTACGTTGCGCGTGTCCACCACGAGGCGGGCGTGGTCCCACAGCGGCTCGTCCAGGAACTGCCGGTGCGGGGTCAGCATCACCACGCAGTCGGCGGCGGCGACCTCCTCGACCCCCCACTCGACGCTCGTGTGCAGCGCGTCGTCCATCTCGATCTCGTGCACCCAGGGGTCGCAGTAGACCACGTCGCCGCCGCGCCTGAGCAGCTGGCGCAGCACCTCGAGGCTGGGCGACTCGCGCGTGTCGTGCACATCGGGCTTGTACGCCATCCCGAGCAGCAGGATGCGCGACGACTTGATCGGCCTGCCGGCGTCGTTGAGCGCGTCGGCCACCTTCTGCACCACGTACTGGGGCATCGCGGCGTTGACCTCGTGGGCGGCGTCGATCAGCTGCGCCGAGTAGCCGTACTCGCGCAGGCGCCAGGCGAGGAAGTGGGGAACCACCGGAATGCAGTCGCCGCCGAGCCCCGGCCCGGGATAGTGGGGCAGGAACGCGAACGGCTTGGAGCTCGCGGCGTCGATCACCTCCCACACGGAGATCCCGAGGTGGTCGCACATGACGGCGAGCTCGTTGGCCAGCGCGATGTTGACCGCCCGGAAGGTGTTCTCGTGGAGCTTCGCGGTCTCGGCCACCGTCGGGCTCGACACCGGGACCACCGTGTCCACGATCTGCGCGTAGACGGCCTCGGTGCGCCGGCGGCACTCGTCCGTCACGCCCGCCACGAGCTTGGGCGTGGTGCGCACCGTCCAGGTCTTGTTGCCGGGGTCGACCCGCTCGGGCGCGTACCCGAGGAAGAAGTCCTCGCCCACCTTGCGCCCGCCCGCCTCGAGGATCGGCAGCAGGATCTCCACCGTCGTGCCGGGATAGGTCGTGGACTGGAGGATCACGAGCTGCCCCTGTCGCAGGTGCTTGGCCACCGACTCCGCCGCGCCGATCACAAAGGAGATGTCCGGCGAACGCGTCTTCGAGAGCGGGGTGGGCACGCAGATCGTTAGCGCGTCCAGCTCCGCTACGGCGCTGTACTGCGAGCTGGCGCTGAGCCGGTCGCCCGCCGCCTCGTAGCGATCGGCGGGCACGTCCACGAGATAGGGCCGGCGCTCGTTGACCCAGCCCACGCGCTCCTCGTTCAGGTCGATCCCGGTGACCGAAAAACCCGCCTCCGCGAAGAGGATGGCGAGCGGCAGGCCGGCGTAGCCGAGTCCGACGATCCCGAGGCGGGCCTGCCTCGTCCTGATCCGCTCGTCGAATGTGGCCCCGGCCGTGGCGTAGGAGGTGGCTGCGTCCACGGCAATTCGAGGGTAGCACCGGCATCCCGCCCCTCGCCACGGTTGCAGGGCGCGGCCCGGGCCTGCGGTCAGGGCCCGCGTCTAGGCTTACGGCGACCATGTCGTTCGGGGAATCCATCCGCGGACTGGTCGAGGACGGGATCCCCTGGGGCTTCCTGACCGCGACCGCCGTGGTGCTCCTGCTGACGCCGATCGTTGCGCGGGTGGCGCCGCGGATAGGCGGCGTCGACCACGGCGGCGACCGGCCGCGCGTCCACACGAGGCCGATCCCGCGGATCGGCGGCGTGGCGATCGTGATCGCGATCCTCGTGGGCGCCGCGCTCTGGGGCGATGTCGACGGGCCGTACACGGGGATCCTGATCGGGACTGTGCTGGTGGCGCTGGTCGGTCTCTACGACGACATCCGAGGGCTGCGACCGAGCACGAAGCTGCTCGCGGTCACGGTCGTGGCGCTGCTCCCCGTGCTCGGCTGGGACCTGACGATCGACCACGTGACGCTCCCCTTCGTCGGCGACTACGACCTCGGCTGGGTGGCCGTGCCGCTCACGCTGCTCTGGGTCGCGTTCCTCGCGAACCTCGTGAACCTGATCGACGGCATGGACGCTCTCGCCGCCGGCATCGTGGCGATCGCCTCGGCCTCGTTCGCCCTGCTGGCCGTGTCGTTCGGCCGCGCCGATGCGGCCGTGCTCGCCGCGATCGTGTGCGGCGCCACGCTCGGCTTCCTTCGCCACAACTACCACCCCGCGAAGATCTTCATGGGCGACTCGGGCGCGCTCGCGCTCGGCTTCCTGCTCGCGCTGATCGCGGTCGAGGGCGTGCTGAAGACGGCCGCCACGATCGCGCTCGCCGGGCCGCTGCTGGTGATGGCGGTGCCGATTCTGGACACCTCGTTCGTGGTGCTGAAGCGCTTGAAGTACC
Organism: Thermoleophilaceae bacterium; assembly: GCA_035645115.1. Lineage (GTDB taxonomy): Bacteria > Actinomycetota > Thermoleophilia > Solirubrobacterales > Thermoleophilaceae > JACVRW01. The sequence goes on from DASQNF010000061.1 coordinate 10,110, forward strand.
GGCGCGCGCCGTGGTCGCCCGACCACAACCACTTCTATCACCGCTTCATGCGCATCGGCTTCTCCCAGCGGCGCACGGCGGCATACCTTCACCTGTGGGCGATCATGCTGTCGGCGTACGCGATCCTGGTGCGCTTCAGGTCGCCGCGGCCGGAGGGGAACTGGGACAGCGGGAACGTGGTGCTGGTGTCCCTGCTCGGGGTGCTCGTGGTGGTGGCTTCGGTGTGGATGGCGTACACGCTCGAGATCCTGAAGGCGCGCCACTTGCAGGCGCTCGGGCTCGGGCGCCTGGTGCGCGCCGAGGTGGCAGCAGAGGTCGGGCGCGAGGGGCCGGAGTCCGAGGACGACCGCCAGGACACGGTGGAGCGCACGGTCACGGCCGGGTACCGGTAGGCGGCGGTTTCGTCCGTACCGTCCTGGCTTTCCCGGCTCCCGCCCATGTAGGTCAGGACGGTGCGAGCGCCCCCGCCGCCGGCAGTGCCAGCCTGAGCAGGTCTGCGGGGTCACGCCGGACGCGACGCGCGAAGGCGCCGCTCGGCTTGCGCTCCACGACCAGCTCCTCGGGAGCGCGCAGCAGCTTGAGCCGCCCCTCCCGCACGAGCAGCTCGTCCACTCCGCCGAGCGGGCCCTCGAAGATCGACCAAACGGGAGTGCCGAGCACGGCCGCCTCGCGGTTCATGGTGCCGCCGGCGGACACGAGCGCGTCCGCCAGCGCCACGAGGCTACGGCCATCCTGCGCGCTCTCGGGGACGATCACGCGCTCGACGCCGAGCGAGCGCACCGCGGCGCGCTGCTCCGGCGTCCGGGTGAGCACCACTGTCCAGCAGCCCTGGGCGCCGAGATGGCGCAGCAGCGGCGGCAGCAGGTCGTTCTCCGAGCCGCCGAGGTAGAGCGCGTACGACGGGGGCGTGCGGACCACGCAAAGCCGCCCGCCGTCCGGGACGCCGAGCCGGCCGGGCAGCCCCCGGTCGGGCTCGAAGTCGGCGAGGTAGTACTCCTCCTTGAGGCCGGGGTAGCGAACGAGCTTGGGCGGCCGCGCCCCGTAGGGCCGCAGGCGCTCGGGCGGGATCGCCTCGGGAACCAGCACGCGGGTTGCGAGCCGGCAGATGACGTGGTGCTGGAGCGTCGCCCACTCGTAGTCGAACATCGTGGTGTTGGGCACCCGCAGCGCTCGGCAGACCGGCGGCAGGTCGACCGACGCGTGCGCCAGCCCGTGGTCGAAGCGCCGGCGCCGGGCGAAGCGCAGCAGCCTCGCCGCCCGGTCCGCGCCGGCGCGCGCCTTGCCGAGCTTGCCGGCGCCGCCGTAGCGACCGAGCGCCGTGTACGGATGGCCCCAGGAGTCGAGCAGCTCGAGCGTGTGCGACAGCGGCCGCGCCGTGATCTCCACCTCGTGCCCGCCGCGCTCGAGCAGCTCCACCAGGGGGCGCAGCACGACCGGGTGGGCCACGTTGGTCATGTCGACCCAGACACGCAAGCCGCGCCAGTCTATGGACGGCCCGGCCCGCCGGGCCTAACAGCGCAAGGTGCGCCAGTCCGTTTGGATGCACCGGCCCCCTAACTCTCAGAACAGCGACGCCTGCTCGGCCGGCGGCGACGCGTGCCGGGCCGCCGCCTGCCCCGGCGGCGCACGCTCCGCATCGACGGCGGCGTCGTTCCCGAGCGCGCGCTCGTGCCCGCTCGGACCCGGCCCCGCGCTCTCGCCCGCCGGCCGCTGCGCGCGCTTGCCGGCCCGAACCAGCTCCGCCAGCCGCTCGCGCTCGCTCTTCGCCGCGTAGGCCCCGCGCGCGTAGAGGCGCTCGTAGCGCGGGACGAGGTCGGGACGGTAGGAGCGCAGCCAGTCCATGAAGATCCGCCGCACGTCGCCGCGCAGGTGCAGGCAGATGCCGCCGATGCTGACCGCGCCCGCCTCGCCGCAGAGCGCGAGGATCTCCTCGACCTGCCGCGGCGAGTCGTTGATACCCGGCATCAGCGGCGCGATCAGCACGCCGCAGGGGATCCCCGCTCGCGTGAGCTCCGCCACCGCCTCGATGCGCTTGCGCGGGTTCGGCGTGTGCGGCTCGCTCGCGCGCCAGGCTCTCTCGTCGAGCGTGGGGATCGAGAGGTTGGCGGCGAAGCTGGGGATCTGCTTGAAGAGCTCGATGTCGCGCAGCAGCAGCGGCGACTTCGTGAGCACCGACGACGGCGTGCGCGAGTCGCGCATCGCCTCCCAGACCCCCGGCATCAGCTCGTAGCGCTTCTCGACCCACTGGTACGGATCGGTGTTCGTGCCGAGCGCGACGTGCTCGCGCTTCCACCCGGGGCGCATCAGCTCCGTTCGCGCCAGCTCGGGTGTGTTGACCTTGACCACGATCTCGCGCTCGAAGTCGCGGCCCGCGTCGAAGTCGAGATATGTGTGGGTGGGGCGGGCAAAGCAATACGTGCACGCGTGCGTGCAGCCCCGGTAGGGGTTTATCGTCCACCTGAACGGAACCTGCGACTGCTTCGGCACCCGGTTCAGGATCGACCGCGCCCGGACCTCGTAGAAGCGGACGTCCAGCGCCTCGGGAGCGTCGAAGGTGCGGATCGCCGCCGGCTCGCGGTAGCCGGGCAGCGCTCGCCCGGCTTCCGAGGAGACCTTCAGGTTGTCCCAGCGCACGAACGCATGTTCGCACAGCGGCCGGACGGGCTCAAGCCCGCTCCCCGAACGCGGTGACGACCACGCTGCGCGGGCCGCCGTCGTCGCGGTGCTCGCACAGGTAGATCCCCTGCCAGGTGCCGAGCGCCAGCCTGCCGCCGGCCACGGGCAGCACGAGCGCCGCCCCGGTGAGCGTGGACTTGACGTGCGCCGGCATGTCGTCGGGTCCCTCGAGGGTGTGTGCGAACTCGGGCCAGCCGTCCGGCACGGCGTGGTCGAACCAGGCGGAGAAGTCGCGGCGCACGTCGGGCGAGGCGTTCTCGTTCAGCGTCAGCGAGGCCGACGTGTGCTGCATGAAGACCGTGGCGAGGCCGACCTGCAGCGACTCGAGCTCCGGCACGCCGTCGACGATCTCCGAGGTGACGAGATGGAACCCGCGCGCTCGCGGCGCGAGCGAGATCCGCCGCTGTATCCACACGAGCGGGATTCTGGCGAGAAGCCGCTCAACAAGACGCGCCCGCGAGTCGCGGCCGGCGCTCCCTGCGCGTCAGCCCGCTCAGCCCGACGCGCCCGCAAGCCGCGGCCAGCGCACCATGCGCCTCAGCGCCGCGCTCGTGCCCGGGTGGCTCGCGAGGCTGAACTCGGGCGAGAGCAGCGCCGACTGGTAGTACACCGCCATCCGCACGCGCGAGTGCGACCGCATGAAGCCGAAGAACTGACGCACGAAGGCGGGGTCGTCGCGGCCCCACACGCCCCACTCGGCGAACGCGAAGGGCTTGTCGTCCCAAAGCGGGTTGGAGTAGAGGGCGTGCATCGCCGAGGAAGCCTTGAAGGGCGAGTACCAGGTGGTGCCCACCCAGTCCACGTAGCGGCCGCCCGGCCACCAGAAGCGCGGGTGGTTCTTGGCGATCTCCGGGTTGCCGAACGAGAGCGGCACCCACATCAGCGCCAGCTTCGGCCGCGGCAGCGCACCCGCGCCGGCGGCGAGCGGCGGCATGCCGAGCCGTCGCAGCCGCGCGTCGATCTCCGCCACCTCGCCGCCGCGCAGGATCAGCGCGAGCCGCCGCCATGCACGCCTGAACTGGTGCGTCGAGTACATCGCCCCGCGCGAGCGCCCCGCCACGTCGTAGGCGGAGTAGGGGTTGTTTGCGTTGTTCATCTCCGACAGCGGCCGCACGTAGACCACATCGCCGTGCTCGGCGAGCAGGCCGTTCAGGCGAACGAGGAACCCGTCGCCCTCGCCGCGCGCGATCGCGCCCGGGCTGATGCCGCTTCCCTCGGTGCCGATCGAGAGCATCGGGCGAGCGCCCTGTGCGCGCGCGTCGGCGAGGCGGAAGGAGAGCCAGTGCATGGCGGGGTCGCTGCCCTTCCAGGCGATGAAGTAGTTGTAGACCGCCGGGGCCTTGCCGGAATGGCGGGCGAAGTCCGTGATGTTCCCGGGCTTGTAGCCGCCCTGGCCGCCCCATAGCACCTTGCCGGCGGGAGCCGTGTACGGTGCCCCCGATGCCGCTGAGGGAAGGGCGAGGGCACAGGCGGCTGCGATGGCGGCGAGAACGCGCACGCCCTGGTAATCGGACGGCGGCCGCCGGCCTTGAGGACGACTGTCACAAAGTAGTCACAAAGTCGTCCGCTGATGTACCTTTCCTGGCCCCGGAAGAGCAGCGCTGACACGCCGCCCGCCCCTCGCTCGTCCCGGGAGCCCGCCTTGACGACGCACGCTCTGAAAGCATCCGAGTCCATGCCGCTGCGCATGTTGCGGTACCTCGACCTCGTGGTGCTGGCGCTCGCGCTGCCGGTGTTCCTGGCCGCGGACCTGCCCCTGCTCGGCTGGGCGGGGATCGCCGCCGCCTGGTTGCTCCAGCGCAGCGTGCACGCGGGCTTCCTGCGCCGGGCGGAGGGCAGCGGCGACGCGCGCTCGGCCCTCGGCCTGATGAGCGTCAGCCTGATCGGCAGGGTCTGGTTCCTCGCGCTCGCGGTGCTCGCCGTCGGCCTGATAGAGCGCGAGGCCGGGCTGCCGGCCGCGGTTCTCACGGCCGTGACCTTCCAGGTCTGGTTCACGGCCTTCGTCGTCGGGCGCAGCGCCGAGGGTGGGCCCGCTTGAGCCGCAAGCAGGTGATCCTCGCGGCAGTCGGGGTCTACCTGCTCGGCGCGGTCCTGCTGCTGGTGGCGTTCCCGAGTGAGGGCAAGAACGAGGAGTTCCAGCCCCAGGAGGAGTTCCGGCTCGACCCCTGGATCGAGCTCGACGCCGGCTTCGCCGACCTCAGCTTCAACCGCGCGGTGCTCTACCTGCTGATCGCCTGCGTGCTGACGATCGCCGTCATGGCGTACATCGCGAAGCGGATGCAGGAGCGCCCCAACCGCGTGCAGACCGCCGTCGAGGCGCTCTACGACCTCACCTACAACACGATCACGCGCGGCAACATGTCCTCGCAGATGAGCGCAAAGTGGTTCCCGTTCGTAGCCACGCTGTTCTTCTTCATCTGGATCTCGAACCTGATCGGCTACATCCCGCTGCCGACCAACACCCACGAGACCGTGGACGTGTTCGGGATCGATTTCCCCACCTTCGCGATCTACGCGGCCACGGCGAACCTCTCGATCCCGCTGGTCTTCACTCTCGTGGTCTGGGTCTCCTACCAGGTGGAGGGCATCCGGGCGAAGGGCTTCTTCCCCTACTTCAGCGGCTGGATCCCGGGCGGCACCCCGGGCTTCATGCGACCGCCGCTGTTCGTGATCGAGGCGATCTCACAGCTCGTGCGGATCATCTCGCTGTCCGTGCGACTGTTCGCGAACATCCTCGCCGGCCACCTGCTGATCCTGTTCATGGGCGGCGGGCTCGGCGTGCTGCTCGGGCTCGCGGTGCTCGGCTGGCTCACGTTCCCGCTCGCGCTGGCCTTCTTCCTCTTCGAGGTCGTGCTGGTGGCCACGCTGCAGGCGTTCATCTTCGCCACGCTCACATCCATCTACTTCGGTGAGGCGACCGCCGCCGAAGGCCATTGACGAAGGAGGCTGATCAATGCTCGACGTGCTGATCCCAATCGCCCAGGAGACACAGGGCGTCACCGACGACGGGCTCAAGGCGATCGCGTTGGGCGTGGGCGCCGGGCTCGGCTCGATCGGCGCCGGCATCGGCATCGGCATCATCTTCGGCAAGGTGATCGAGTCGGTGACCCGCCAGCCGGAGATGCGCGAGGAGATCACGAGCATCCAGTGGCTCGGCTTCGCGCTCACCGAGGCCGTGGCGTTCTACACCTTCATCTTCGGCCTGATCGCCTTCTTCCTCTAAGTGGTCGCCGCAGCAGACATCGCAGGCTCCGTGCTGCTCGCGGCCGCCGCCGAGGAGGAGGGCGGCAGCTTCCTCGTCAGCCCGAGCCTCGGGCTGATGATCTGGACGCTGCTGCTGTTCACGGCGACGTTCCTCGTTCTCAGCAAGTTCGTCTTCCCGCGCATCACGGAGGCGCTCGACAAGCGCCGGCTCACGATCGAGAAGTCGCTCGACGACGCCGCCCGCTCGAAGCGCGAGGCCGACGAGCTGCTCGCCGAGTACCGCGCCCGGCTCAGGGAGGCGCGCGAGCAGGCGGAGGACATCACCGCGCGCGCCCGCAAGGCCGCCGACTCGCTGGCCGACGACGCCAAGGTGGAGGCAAGCCAGCAGCGCGAGGAGCTGCTCGCGGCGGCCCGGCGCGAGATCGAGGCCGAGACCCGGCGCGCGCTCGACGACATTCGCAAGGAGGTCGCGAACCTGACCGTGCTCGCCACCGAGAAGGTCACGCGCGGGGCGCTGCGCCCCGAGGACCACCGGCGCCTGATCGAGCAGGCGCTCGGCGAGGTCGACTTCGCGGCGCTGTCGGGCAGGGAAGGGAGCCGCGGCTAGATGGAGGAGATCGCCGAGGTCTACTCGCGCGCGCTGTTCGACGCCGCCAAGCAGAATGGCGTGCTCGACCGCGTGCACGAGGAGCTCGGCCAGTTCGCCGACGCCCTGGACGTGGACCGCAACCTGCAGGTCTTCCTGTTCTCGCCCTACTTCTCCTCGGAGGAGAAGAAGACGGGCGTGAGCCGGATCGTGTCCGACGCGGACGAGCGGCTGGTCAACTTCCTCGAGCTGCTCGCCGAGCGCCACCGCATGCCCGCCCTGTTTCGCATCCGCAGGCGCTTCGACGCCATGTGGGCGGAGGAGAACAAGCTGCTGCCGGTGAGCGTCACGAGCGCGGTCGAGCTCGACGGATCGATCGTGGAGGAGATCGGCAAGGAGATCGAGCAGCAGACCGGGCAGCGCGTGGAGCTGAGCTCGAGCGTGGACCCGAACGTGCTCGGCGGCCTGCGGCTGCAGGTCGGGAACATGGTGCTCGACGCCACGGTGCGCAACAGACTCGAACAGCTACGCAAGCAGGTCGTCAAGGCGGCCTAGCCGCGCACGCGCCCGGCCCGGCCGGGCGCGCGCGGACTATCAAGGAGACCCGTTCAAGTGCAGATCAAGCCAGACGAGATCACCAGCATCCTCAAGCAGCGCATCGAGGGGCTCGAGGACGGCGGCGCGGACCTCTCCGAGGTCGGCACCGTGCTGTCGATCGCGGACGGCATCACGCGCGTGCACGGCCTCGACAACGTCATGTCGACCGAGCTGCTCGAGCTGCCGCACGACGTGACGGGCCTCGCGCTCAACCTCGAGTCCGACAACGTCGGCGCCGTGCTGTTCGGCCCCTGGGACAAGCTCGAGGAGGGCGACCAGGTCAAGCGCACCGGCCGCCTGATGGAGGTGCCCGTGGGCGAGGCCATGCTCGGCCGGATCGTCTCGCCGCTCGGGCTGCCGCTCGACGGCAAGGGCGACATCAACACCTCGGAGACGCGCCCGGTGGAGTTCAAGGCGCCCGGCGTGGTCCAGCGCCAGCCGGTCAAGGAGCCGATGCTCACCGGCATCAAGCCGATCGACGCGATGACGAACGTGGGCCGCGGCCAGCGCGAGCTGATCATCGGCGACCGCCAGACCGGCAAGACCTCGATCTGCATCGACACGATCATCAACAACAAGGGCAAGGACCTGGTCTGCGTGTACGTGGCGATCGGGCAGCGCATGTCCACGGTCGTGGACGTGGCCCAGCAGCTCGAGGAGAACGGCGCGCTCGAGCACACGATCATCGTGGCGGCCCCCGCCGACGAGGCCGCCCCGATCAAGTTCCTGGCCCCCTACGCGGGCGCGGCGATGGCCGAGCACTTCCTCTACGCCGGCAAGCACTCGCTTGCGATCTACGACGACCTGACCAAGCACGCCTACGCCTACCGCCAGATGTCGCTGCTGCTGCGCCGCCCGCCCGGCCGCGAGGCCTACCCGGGCGACGTCTTCTACCTCCACTCGCGCCTGCTCGAGCGCTCGGTGAAGCTGAACGACGAGCTCGGGGGCGGGTCGTTCACCGCGCTGCCGATCATCGAGACCCAGGCGGGGGACGTGTCGGCCTACATCCCGACCAACGTCATCTCGATCACCGACGGCCAGATCTTCCTCGAGGCCGACCTGTTCCGCTCCGGCGTTCGCCCCGCGATCAACGTGGGCATCTCGGTGTCGCGCGTGGGCGGCTCGGCCCAGACCACGCCGATGCGAAAGACGGCCGGCAAGCTGCGGCTCGAGCTCTCGCAGTACCGCGAGCTCGAGGCGTTCGCGCAGTTCGGCTCCGACCTCGACGCGGACACCCAGGCCACGCTCAACCGCGGCGCCCGGCTCGTGGAGGCGCTCAACCAGGACGAGCGCAGCCCCTGGGCCATCGAGGACCAGGTGGCGGCGATCTACTCGGGCACGGGCGGCTTCCTCGACCGCATCAAGACCGAGCGCGTGAAGGACTTCCACGAGACGATGCTGCAGCGCCTCCACTCCGAGGACTCCGACCTGATGGACCAGCTCAAGGAGGGCGACTGGGACGACTCGATCGAGTCGCGCGTGGGGAGCAGCATCGCCGAGGCTATCGACGACTTCGGGCCCGACTTCGACGCCGAGGGCAACCCGATCGAGGAGGGCGAGTCCGACCGCATCCTCTCGAGGCAGGAGCGGGAGGAGCGGGCGCGCACCGAGGAGGGCCGCGCCACGCCGCCCGCCGGCGGCGGCGAGGACGGCGGGGAGGGGGCCGCCGGTGGCGAGCGCGACGACGAGCCGGGCGAGCCGGGCAAGGGGCAGGACGCCGCGGCGGTGCGCGCCTAGCTGCCCCGATGGCGAACCTGAAGGACATCCGCGGCCGCATCGCGTCGGTGAAGAACATCCGAAAGATCACGCGCGCGATGGAGATGATCTCCGCCGCGCGCCTGCGCCGGGCCGAGCAGCGGATCGAGCAGCTGCGCCCGTACGCGGACGCCATCCGGCGCATGACCGCGCGCGCCTCGCAGGCCGCCGAGAACATCCCGAACCTGCCGATCCTGCAGGAGAAGGAGAGCGTCGAGACCGTCGGCATCCTGCTGATCACCGGCGACCGCGGGCTCGCCGGCCCGTTCAACTCGCAGATCGTGCGCGCCGGCAACCGCCGCGCCGCCACGCTCAAGGCCGAGGGCAAGAGCGCGCTCTGGTACGCGGTCGGGCGCCGCGGGGTCTCCTCGCTCGAGTTCCGCCAGCTCGAGCTGGGCGACTCGTGGACCGGCTTCACCGACAGGCCCTCGTTCGCCGACGCCCGCGCGGTAGCCGACGGCCTGACCGCCGCCTATGTGGACGGCAAGGTCGACCGCGTGGAGATCGTCTACAACGGCTACATCTCGGCGGTGCGCCAAGAGGTGCGCGAGGAGACGCTGCTCCCGCTCCAGCAGGCCGACGTGATCGGCGGGGAGGCCGAGGCGAGCGAGGACGAGGCCGGCGAGGACAAGCCGGAGGGCCGCGCGCTCTGGATCTACGAGCCCGACCCCGAGGAGATCCTCGCCCGACTCGTGCCCGACTACGTGGAGATCTCGATCTACAGGGCGCTGCTCGAGTCGACGGCTTCGGAGCACGGCGCGCGCATGAGCGCGATGCGCAACGCCTCCGACAACGCCGCCGAGCTGATCGACGACCTGACCCTCGCCGCCAACCGCCAGCGCCAGGCCGAGATCACCCAGGAGATCATGGAGGTCGTGGCCGGCGCCGAGGGGCTTCGATGACCCGCGAGCAGCCCGCCCCGTCCGACCGCACGCCACCGACAGGTACGAACAGGAGCATCTGAATGGAAGCCGCAACCCAGACCCCGCAAGAGACCGCCGACACCAAGGCGAACCTGGGCCACGTCGAGGAGGTCCAGGGCGTGGTCGTGGAGGTGGCCTTCCCGCCGGACAAGCTGCCGGAGATCTACAACGCGCTCGAGATCCAGCTCGAGCGGCCGGGCCAGGAGGGCGAGGCCACGAGGCTCGTGCTCGAGGTGCAGCAGCACCTCGGCGACGACCGCGTGCGCGCGGTGGCGATGGACGCCACCGACGGCCTCTCGCGCGGGGTCGAGGTGGTGGACACCGGCGGGCCGATCACCGTGCCCGTCGGCCGCGGCGTGCTCGGCCGCATCTTCAACCTGCTCGGTGACCCGATCGACGGCGCAGGGGACGTGGAGGCCGAGGAGCGCTGGCCGATCCACCGGCCGGCCCCGAGCGTCGAGGACCTCACGCCCACCCGCGAGATCTTCGAGACCGGCATCAAGGTCGTGGACCTGCTCGCGCCGTACGCGAAGGGCGGCAAGGTCGGCCTGTTCGGCGGCGCCGGCGTGGGCAAGACGGTGCTGATTCAGGAGCTGATCAACAACATCGCCCAGGAGCACGGCGGCCTGTCGGCCTTCTGCGGCGTGGGAGAGCGCTCGCGCGAGGGCAACGACCTCTGGCTCGAGATGACCGAGTCGGGCGTGATCGACAAGACCATGCTCGTGTTCGGCCAGATGAACGAGCCGCCCGGCGCGCGCATGCGCGTGGCCCTCTCCGGCCTGACGATGGCGGAGTACTTCCGCGAGCAGGGCGGCCAGGACGTGCTGCTCTTCATCGACAACATCTTCCGTTTCGTGCAGGCCGGCTCGGAGGTCTCGGCGCTGCTCGGGCGGATGCCCTCGCAGGTGGGCTACCAGCCCACGCTCGAGACCGAGATGGGCCAGCTCCAGGAGCGCATCACCTCGACCCGCCAGGGCTCGGTCACCTCGGTGCAGGCGATCTACGTGCCGGCCGACGACCTCACCGACCCGGCGCCGGCGTCCGTGTTCGCGCACCTGAACGCGACCACGGTGCTCTCGCGCGCGATCTCGGAGAAGGGGATCTACCCGGCGGTCGACCCGCTCGACTCGACCTCGACGATCCTGAAGGCGGAGATCGTGGGCGAGGAGCACTTCCAGGTGGCGAACGCGGTCCGCGAGATCCTGCAGCGCTACAAGGAGCTGCAGGACATCATCGCCATCCTCGGCATCGACGAGCTCTCGGACGAGGACCGCATCACGGTCCAGCGCGCACGCAAGGTGGAGCGCTTCCTCTCCCAGCCGTTCTTCGTGGCCGAGCAGTTCACCGGCCTCTCGGGCAAGTACGTGCCCGTGGAGGAGACGGTGCGCTCGTTCAAGGAGATCATCGATGGCAAGCACGACGACATCCCCGAGCGCGCGTTCCTGCTGAAGGGCACGATCGAGGAGGTCGTGGAGGCCGCGCGCGGCGGCCGCGACGCGCCGCCGGCCGCGGAGAGCGAGGACTCGGACGAGGGCTCGGGCGAGGGCGATGGCGAGAAGTAAGTTCCCCGTCGAGGTCCTCACCCCCGAGGGGAAGGTCTTCGAGGACGAGGTTGAGATGGTCTCCACCCGCACCAGCACCGGCTCGATCGGCGTGCTCGCGAACCACGCTCCGCTGATGGCGATCCTCGAGCCCACCGAGTTGCGGCTCTACAAGTCGGAGTCGGAGATCGTGCGCTTTGCCCAGGGCGAGGGCTACCTCCAGGTGGTGGACAACAGCGCACTCGTGCTGGTGGAGGACGCGATCGCCCCCGACTCGATGGACCGCGGCGCCTTCGAGGCGCGTCTGAAGGAGGCCCGCGCTGCGGCCGAGCGTGCCGAGGAGGACTCGGAGGAGCGCGCGCGCGCCGAGCGCGAGGTCAAGCGCTACGAGGCCTTCCTCGAGGTGGGCCAGTAGTCCGCCCCCGGCCGGGCGGCCGTTTCGCCCGCCCTCCGGCGGGGACTCGCGTGACCGGGCCGAGATCGACGTCCCTCTGGCTCGGCACCGCGCCCGAGCAGCCGGCCTTCCCCCAGCTCGAGGCCGACGTGCGCGCCGACGCGGCCGTGGTCGGCGCCGGCATCGTCGGGATCACCACCGCGCTGCTGCTCGCGGAGGCTGGCGTGCGCGTGGTGCTGCTGGAGGCCGGACGCGTGGGGCACGGCGTGAGTGGCCACACCACGGCCAAGGTCTCCTCCCAGCACGGACTCATGTACTCGACGCTGCGCGCCCGGCTCGGCGTCGAGGGCGCCCGCCATTACGCCGCCGCCAACGAGGCGGCGCTCGGCTGGGTCGCCGGGCGGGTCGAGCGCGACGGCATCGACTGCGACTTTCGTCGCCGGCCCTCGTACGTCTACGTCTGCCCGGGCTCGGGGCGCTCGCAGCTCGAGATTGAGCTGTCCGCCGCGGTCGAGGCCGGGCTGCCGGCGACGCTCGTCGAGACCACACCGCTGCCGTATCCGGTCGAGGCGGCCGTGCGCTTCGAGGCGCAGGCCGAGTTCCACCCGAGCAGGTACTTGATCGGGCTGCTGCCCGCCCTGCGCGCGGCCGGCGTCGAGATCTACGAGGGCACGCGGGCGCTCGGCGTCGCGTCCCGCCAGGGCGGCTACACCGTCGAGACGGCCGCGGGCGGCGTCAGCGCTCAGCACGTGGTGGTGGCAAGCGGCTACCCGTTCCTCGACCGCTCGCTCGCGTTCGCGCGCGTGCACGCCGAGCGCTCCTACGCGCTCGCCTGCCGGGTCGACGGCGAGCCGCCGGCGGGCATGCACATCAGCGCCGATTCGCCCACCCGCTCGGTTCGCGCCGCGCCGGTGGACGGAGAGGAGCTGCTGCTGGTGGGCGGAGAGGGCCACCGCACCGGCCAGGGCGGCGACACCGAGAAGCGCTACGGCGCGCTCGAGCGCTTCGCGCGCGAGCACTGGGACGTGCGCTCGATCGAGTACCGCTGGTCGGCGCAGGACAACCTGACGGTCCACGGCGTGCCCTACGTGGGCCGGGTCACGCCACGCTCCGAGCGCCTGCTGATGGCCACCGGCTTCGCGAAGTGGGGGATGACGGGCGGGACCGCCGCGGCGATGCTGCTCTCCGATTCGATCCTCGGGCGCGACAACGCCTGGGCCGGGCTGTTCGATCCGAATCGGCTGCGACCGGTCGCCGCCGCGCCCAAGCTGATCGAGGAGAACGCACGCGTGGCCCTGCGCTTCCTCGGCGACCGGGTGACGAAGCGCGGCACTCGCGCGCTCGAGGACCTCGAGCCCGGTGAGGGCGACATCGTGAGCCACGAGGGCGAGAAGGTGGCCGGCCACCGCCGCGATGACGGCAGCCTGGTGGCGGTGTCGCCGATCTGCACGCACCTCGGCTGCCAGGTCAACTGGAACAGCGCCGAGCGAAGCTGGGACTGCCCCTGTCACGGCTCGCGTTTCGACCCTGACGGCGAGGTCCTCCAGGGCCCGGCCGTGCGCGGGCTCGAGCGCAAATAGCTGCGCGGCCGGCGGGCAACTTCTTCGCGGCCACCCTGCGCGGCGCGCGCGGCCGATGGATGCGCCTGCGCGGGCGCGTCCTCTACGGGCTGCCCGCGATGGTCCGCCGGCACCGGCCCTGAGCCGCGCGCCGTCCACGCGCCGGCCTTTCCGGAGCTGCGCTAGGGTCGCGCGCCATGGGTGAGCGAACCAGCTACGAGCACGGAACCTTCTCCTGGACCGACCTCGCGGTCCCCGACCCGGAGGCGGCGAAGGCCTGGTACTCCGGGCTGCTCGGATGGGAGAACGAGGACGTGCCCGTGGAGGGCGGCGGCGTCTACACGATGGCGCGTCTCGACGGCCGCGTCGTGGCCGCCATCGCGCAGGGGCAGGAGGGCCAGCCACCCGCCTGGAACTCGTACGTGACCGTGGACGACGTGGACGCCGCCGCCGCGCGGGCCGGCGAGCTCGGCGGCGTGGCGATGGTGCCTCCGTTCGACGTGATGGAGGCCGGCCGCATGGCCGTTCTGCAGGACCCGACGGGCGCCGTCTTCTCGATCTGGCAGGCGCGCGAGAGCATCGGGGCGGAGCTCGTGAACGCCCACGGGGCGCTCTGCCTCAACCAGCTCACGACGAACGACCCGTCCCGGGCGCAGGAGTTCTACTCGGCGCTCTTCGGCTGGCGGATCGAGGCGGTCCCGGACGGGGAGACGCCCTACTGGGGCATCTACCGGGGCGAGCAGATGAACGGGGGGATGATGGGGGTGCCCGAGGGCGCCCCGATGCCCTCGCACTGGCTCGTCTACTTCGGCATCGACGACATCGACGCGGCGGCAGAGCAGATCGGCTCCTCCGGCGGCACGCTGATGATGCCGAAGACCGAGGTGCCGGGCCCCGGGCACATCGTCGTGGCGCAGGACCCGCAGGGTGCTGTGTTCGCGCTATACGCGGGCCGCTTCGACGACTAGAAGCGCCCGGCGCAGGGCCGGCGCGGCAGGCTCCTCCCGGTGGGCTAGTCGCCTTTGCCTGCTGTACGAGGACAAGACGACAGCCCCCGCTCCGTACCCACCCAGACGGGGGCGCCGGCAGGCCGACCGCGGGGGAACGAAACGCGCAGCCGCCCGCAGGCGCCGCGCCCCTCAGCCCACCAGAGCCCGCTCGAGGATCGCGCCCGCGTCCACGCCCGCCGGCAGCGTCCCGTACACCCGCCCGCCAGCGCCCTCCAAGCGCGCGGCGCAGAACGCGTCCGCCACCGCGGCCGGGGCGTGGCGCACCAGCAGGCTCGCCTGCAGGGCGAGGGCCAGGTCGCCGACCACGCGGCGAGCCTCGAACTCCGGATCGGCCGGCGCCAGGGCCGCGAGCCGGTCGAGCTGGGCGTCCAGCAGTCCGTTGCCCCCGCGAGCGAGCTCGCACTCCGCGAGCAGGGCCGGCAGCGCCTCGGGCTCGCGCGCGAGCGCACGCAGCACGTCGAGCGCGGACACGTTTCCGGAGCCCTCCCAGATCGAGTTGAGCGGCGAGTCGCGCAGCAGCCGCGGCATGCCCGACTCCTCCACGTAGCCGTTCCCGCCCTGGCACTCGAGCGCCTCGGCGGCGTGGCCCGTGGCGCGCTTGCAGACCCAGTGCTTCATCACCGCTGTGGCGATCCGGCGCAGCGCGTCGTCGCCCTCGTCGTAGGCGCGCGCCACGCGCAGCGCCACCGCCGTGGCGGCCTCGGACTCGAGCGCGAGATCGGCGAGCACGTTGCGCATCAGCGGCTGGTCCGCGAGCGGTTTGCCGAAGGCGCTGCGGTGGCGCGCGTGGTGCACGGCCTGTGCGAGCCCCCAGCGCATCCCGGCGGCCGACCCGAGCAGGCAGTCGAGCCGCGTGTGGTTGACCATCCGGATGATCGTCCGCACGCCGCGCCCCTCCTCGCCCACGAGCCGGCCGCGCACCCGTTCGAACTCCACCTCGCTCGAGGGCAGCGAGCGCGTGCCGAGCTTGTCCTTCAGGCGCTGGATCCTGAAGCCCGGGTCGCGTCCCTCGATCAGGAAGCAGGAGAGCCCGGCCGCGCTCTGGGCGAGCGTCAGAAAGACGTGGCAGGGCGGATAGGAGCAGAACCACTTGTGGCCGGTGAGCTCCCAGCTGCCGTCGCCGGCGGGCTCGGCGCGGGTGGTGTTGGCGCGCACGTCCGAGCCGCCCTGCTTCTCCGTCATCGTCATGCCGGCGAGCGCGCCCTCGTCGTAGGAGGGGCGCGTCAGCCGCGGCTCCCACTCGTCGGCCAGCTCCGGCTCCTCGCGCAGCGCCGGGATCGCCGAGTAGGTCATCGAGACCGGGCACATCACGCCCGAGTTGACCTGGCTCCAGACCATGAACAGCGCGGCGCGGACCACGTGGGCGCCAGGCTGCGGGTCCCTCCAGGGCAGGGAGTGGAGCTCGCGCTCGATCGCCTGGCGCAGCATCCAGTGCCAGGACGGGTCGAGCTCGACCTCGTCCACCCGCCGGCCGAAGCGGTCGTGCGTGCGGAGGATCGGCTCGTTGCGCTCGGCGCGCTCGCAGTGCGCGAGGGCCTCGGCGGAGCCGGCCAGCTCGCCGGTGTCGCGCAGGCGGTCGAGCCCCCAGCCGCCGCCCTCGCGCTCGAGCGCCTCGCGCAGCGGCAGGTCGGCCTCGAACACGTTGTAGGGCGGGAGCGGAGGCGCCTGGTTGGCCACGTCGTGCGTGGAGCCGGAGGCGAGCATCGGCGCCGAAGTCTTGCAGCCGGGGCCGCAACCCTCCCTATGCTCCCGGGTTCTCCATGACCGTGCGAACCGCCTCCAGAGCGCTGCTGCTCGCGATCCTCATGGGCCTCGTTGCAGCCGCCCCGGCCGCCGCGGAGCGCAGAGTCCCGTTCGGGTTCTTCGCCGTCCACTGGAGCCACGAGCTGGCGGCCGCCCCCGCCGAGGTGCAGGACGCGCAGTTCGCGCTGATGGCGCGCTCGGGCGTGGAGGCGATCCGCACGGACTTCAACTGGGCCTCGAACCAGCAGCTGCCGGGCGATCCGATCGACTTCTCCCGCTTCGACCGCACCGTGGCCGGCGCAGCCGCGCACGGGATCGAGGTGCTGCCGGTGGTGAACGAGGCGCCGCGCTGGGCGCGCGCCTATCCCTGGCGCGAGAAGTCTCCTCCGCGGGACCCCGGCGACTTCGCGGCGATGCTCGGCGAGCTCGTGGAGCGCTACGGCCCGAACGGGAGCTTCTGGGCAGAGCACCCGGAGCTGCCGGAGTGGTCGATCCGCGAGTGGCAGATCTGGAACGAGCCGCACCTGCGCTCCTACTGGGACGCCCCGGAGAGGGGGCCCTACGGCTACCTGAAGGCCTACGGCACGCTGCTGCGCCGCTCCCACCGGGCGATCAAGTCGCGCGACCCGCGCGCGCGCGTGGTGCTGGCCGGCATCAC
This sequence comes from Thermoleophilaceae bacterium, assembly GCA_035645115.1. Classification (GTDB taxonomy): domain Bacteria; phylum Actinomycetota; class Thermoleophilia; order Solirubrobacterales; family Thermoleophilaceae; genus JACVRW01. The sequence continues at coordinate 26,756 of DASQNF010000061.1, forward strand.
CCAGCGCGCCTGGGAGGAGATCGAGGAGATGTACCGCGTCGGGCGCATCAAGGGCGCATTCGACGCCGCGGCCCTGCAGATCTTCCCCCAGACGGTGCGTCGCGCCCGGATCGCCACGCAGCTCTTCCGCGCCGCGCTGAACGCGCGCGGCGACAGGCGCAAGCCGATATACATCACCGAGATCAGCTGGCCCGCGTCGCGGGGGCGCACGCCGAGGGTCAGGTGGCTCGCGCACGAGACCCCGCGCACGATGGCCGCCAAGCTCGGAGAGGCGTACGCGGTGCTCGCCAGGCGGCGCCGGACGCTCGGCCTGGAGCGGGTCTACTGGTTCACGTGGGCCTCCCAGTACGGACGGGGCGGCAGCGTTTTCAACTACGCCGGCCTGCAGCAGTACCGCGACGGGAAGTTCACGCCCCAGCCCGCGCTGGAGGCCTTCCGGCGCCGCGCGATCGAGTTGCAGGGCTGCGAGAAGACCGAGACGGGCGATTGCCTGTGACCTCTCACCGCTGTAGAAAGGACCGCATGACCCGCACCTTCGGCCGCTCCCTCGTGGCGGCGGCAGCCGCAGCCCTGCTGATCGCCCCGTCCGCCTTCGCCGCCAAGGGGTTCTCGTACGGAGTCACCGCCGGGGAGGTGTCGAGCTCGAGCGCGATCCTCTGGGGGCACGCCAACAGGGGCGGCCGCTATTCGCTCGAGGTGGCGCGCGACCGGCGCTTCCGGAGCGCGGTGGCCGAAGTGCGCGTGCGCGCCACGCGCGGCAACGACTTCACGGTTCAGCGCCGGGTCGGCCGGCTCGCCCCCGGCAGGCGCTACTGGTACCGCTTCACCGGCACGCGAGGCAGGAAGAGCGACACCGGCACGTTCGTGACCGCGCCCAGGCGCGGCCGGAACGCGAAGCTCGAGTTCGCCTTCACCGGTGACACAGACTTCACCCCGGAGCCCGGCAAGACCACTCCCTACTGGAACAGCGGCGGGGTCTTCGCGAGGATGCGGGCCGAGCGCAACCACTTCAACGTCCACCTCGGGGACACGATCTACTCGGACAGCGAGGTGCCGGGCGCCCTGCACCCGATCGCACTGACCGTCCCGGCCAAGTGGACGAAGTACAAGGTCAACCTCGCCAACCGCCACCTGCGGGCGGTGCGGCGCTCAGCCGGCTTCTTCTCGCACTGGGACGACCACGAGTTCGTGAACGACTTCTCGCCGAACGAGAGCACCTTCTCGAACGACGTGAACATCGACGGCCGCACTCTCTACCGGCGCGGCGTGCGGGCGTTCAGGGACTACGCACCGGTGCGCTGGAGCTCGCGCAACGGCATCTACCGGACGCTGCGCTGGGGCCGCAACGCCGAGCTGTTCTTCCTCGACCAGCGCTCGTTCCGGAGCGCCAAGGCCGACGAGGGAGGCGTGTGCGACAACCCGCAGACGGGCGAGCCCGACCTCGCCCCGACCGGGCCGCAGTCGAGCCGCGCGCTGTTCGCGGTGCTCGTGCCGTCGCTGGCGGCGCCGGTCTCGCAGGCGTGCCTCGATGCGATCCGCAGCCCGGACCGGACCTACCTCGGCAAGCGCCAGCTCACGCGTTTCCTGCGCGCCGTCAGGCGCTCGAGCGCCCGCTTCAAGATCGTCATGAACGAGCTGCCGATCCAGCAGTACTACTCGTTGCCCTACGACCGTTGGGAGGGCTACGAGGCCGAGCGCCAGAAGGTGCTGCGCAGCTTGCGGAGCGTCAAGAACGTGATCTTCCTGACCACGGACGTGCACGCGACGCTCGTGAACGACGCCCGGCTCCAGACGCTCGAGCCTGGCGGCCCGAAGAACACCGGCATCCTCGACGTCACCGTGGGACCGGCGGCGACGGCGAACTTCAGCCTCGAGATCGACGGCGCCACCGGCCGGCCGGGGTCGGGGCCGCTCGTGGACCAGGTCTTCCACGAGGCTTCGCCGCAGAACGGGGGGGTGGGAATGCAGTGCTCGGTCATCGACCGGTTCAGCTACGGACAGGTGTCCGTGAGCGCCACCCAGCTCGTGGTCACTCCCAAGGGCATCGGCGGCGAGCAGCTGCGCAACGGCAGCAAGCCGTGTGGCCCGTTTGTCCTGAACTACGAGCGTTAAGGGGCTCGCCGCGCCCTCAAGGCGCGGCGAGCAGGGTGGCGATCGCGGCGTCGGTGAGCTCGGCGCTGCGCTCCCAGCTGAAGCCGGCCGCCCGCTCGCGGCCGGCCGCGGCGAGCCGCTCGCGCTCGGGCCCGGCGGCGCGCAGCAGGGCCGCGGCGAAGGCGTCCGGGTCGTCCGGGTCGGCCAACAGCGCGGCGCCGCCGCAGACCTCGGGCAGCGCGGCGCGGTCCGCCGCCACCACCGGCGTCCCGCTCGCCATCGCCTCGAGCACGGGCAGCCCGAAGCCCTCGTACACGGACGGCAGCGCGAACGCGAGGGCGCCCGCGTAGAGCCCCGGCAGCAGCTCCTCCGGCACATATCCGAGCGCGCGCCCGGCGGGCCGGTCCTCCGCGTGCATGTAGCCGCGCCCGGAGCCGGCCGTGACGAGCTCGATGCCCTGCTCCGCGAGCGCCTGCTCGGCGGCGCCGAGCATACTCAGGTTCTTGCGCGCTATCCGAGTGGCGAGAGCCAGCACGTAGGGGCGCCCGAGGCCGAGCGCGGCTCGCGCGGCGGCGGGGTCGGCTCCCGGGGAGAAGCGCTCGGACACGCCGTTCGGCACCACCGCGATCTTGCCGGCGGGCACGTTCAGGCGCTCGGCTATCTCCCCTCGGGAGAACTCCGACACCGTGATCACGAGCCGCGCGCGGGCGGCGATTCGCGGCAGCGCCAGGCCCTGCCAGCGCACGTAGGCCCGGCCGTACCAGTGCGGGTGCGCGAGCGCCGCCACGTCGTGGATCACCACCACGTTCCTGCGCGAGCCGAGCGGCGCCAGGTTGGCGGGGCAGTAGATCAGCTGCGCGCGCCGGGCGACCAGCGGAAGCGCGAGCTGCTCCCAGGCGTGCCCGGCGCGGTGGGCAAGCCGCGGGCGCGGGCGCACGACCAGGTAGCGCTCCGGCCGGAGCGCCGGCAGGCGCGCGGCCATCTCGCGCGCGTGGCGCTCCACACCGCCGATCTCACGGCGGATCGCGGCGCGGGCATCGATGACCACCGAGGCGCTCACGCCGAGGCCAGCGCGCGCCGCCAGCGGCGCCGGGCGTGCTCGCGGTCGAAATGGGCCTCCGCGCGGGCGCGGGCGGCGGCCGCGAGCTCCGGACGGCGACCGGGGGAGAGCACCTCCCGGAGCGCTGCGGCGGCCGCGTGCGCATCCCCGGGCGGGTACAGGCGCCCGCCGGCGCCGACGATCTCGAGCGGTCCCCCGGCGGCCGGGGCCACCACCGGCACGCCGCATGCGAGCGCCTCCACGAGCGCGAGCCCGAACGGCTCGCGCTCGGCGCAGTGGAGCAGGGCGCCGGCCTCGCGGAGCGCGGGCAGCGGATCCGCGAGCCGCCCGCACAGGTCGACCCGCCCGCGCAGGTCCGGCAGCTGCGCGCGCCGCTCGAGCCGGCTCAGCAGCGCCTGCCCGGACCGGCCCAGCGGCTCGCCCGCGACCACCAGCCGCAGGTCGGGCACGAGCGCGGCGACCTCGAGCGCGAGATCGGGCCGCTTCCAGGGCTCGATCGCGCCGAGCACCAGCACGGGCGCGGGGGCGCGTTCGTGCCCCGCGCCGGCTGCGGCCCCGCTCGCCCCGGCCACCTCGGGCGCGGGCGCGAAGCGCTCGAGGTCCACGCCCGGGTGGACCACCTGCGTGCGGAGCCGCCGGCCGCCGGACGCGAGGTCGCGCTCGATCGCGGCCGAGAGGCATATCGTGAGGTCGGCGCTCGTGGCCGCCGCCCGCACCAACGCACCCAGCGCCGGTCCGGGCAGGAAATCGTTGTGCTGGAAGACGAGCCGCGGCCGCGGTCCGAGCCCGGCGAGCGCCGGCACGCAGGCGAGCAGCGCGCGCATGCTCCAGGCCACCACGAGCTCCGGTCGCCGCTCGCGCAGCACCCGCCGCAGCTCGAGCGCGAGGTCGAGGACACGTGCGGACGCCGCGAGCCGGTCGCGCGGGCTGGCGCGCAACTCGAGCGAGCGCGGACGCATGGCGAGCACTGCGACGCCCGCCCGGCCCGCGGCGTCGGCGAGCGGCCCGGGCGGACACGCCAGCAGCGGCATGGGCTCGAGCGCCGTTGCGCAGTCGAGCAGGATCCGCTCGGCACCGCCGAGCGTGGAGGAGTAGCTCACGAACAGCGCGGAGCGATCCGGCAAGTGGGCGACGCTACCATCGCGCCGCCGCATGGAGCTGACCGTGGCCATCTGCACGCGGGATCGCCCGGAGCGGCTGCGGGAGAGCGTGGGCGCGCTCGAGAGCCAGTCCACCGGCGACTTCGAGCTGATCGTGGTCGACCAGAGCAGCGCGCCGGACGCGTGGGTGGCCGAGCTCGAGCGCGAGCGGCCGCGGACCACTGTCATCCGCGACGCCGGCGCCGGCCTCTCCCGCGCGCGCAACCTTGCCCTGGGCGCCGCGAGCGGCGACTGGGTGGCGTTCGTGGACGACGACTGCGTGGCCGCGCCCGACATGGCCGAGTCGCTCATGGCCGAGATCGCGGCCCACCCGGAGGCGGATTGGATCGCCGGCGACGTCTCGGCCGGCGCCACGCCGGGCGGGGACTACCTGCCGGTCACGGTGTTCCCGGTCGAGCGCGCGCACCGGCGCTCGGGCCGCTGGACGATCCCGGGCCGGATCGGCTTCGGCGTCTTCTTCTGCGTCCGGCGCTCGACCGCCGAGTGGCTCGGTGGCTGGGACGAGCGCCTTGGCCCGGGCGTGCCCGATCTCCCCGCCGCGGACGACATGGACTTCAACCACCGCCTGCTGCGCTCAGGCGCTGTGGCCTGGCTCACTCCACGGGTGCGCCTGCGCCACGACCAGTGGCGCTCGAGTGCCGACCTCGCGCCGCTGCAGCGCGGCTACGTGCGTGCATGGGCCGGGTTCTCGATGAAGCACCTGAAGGGCGGCGAGCCGGCCGCCGGGCTCTGGCTCTGGTCTTGGGGCGCGCTCGACGTGGTCCACATGGCCGCGAGCGCCGTGCGCCACCGCTCGCGGCTGCGCCTGCGGCTGGCCCTTGCGAAGCTGCGCGGTCTGGTCGAGGGGACGGTGGTCGGGGCGAGGCGGCGCTGGTAGTGGGCGGTCGCGGCGCGGAGTCGCGCAGCGCAATCCACCGGCAGCGAGCAGTGGATCGCTGCGCGGCTCAGCCGCCGGCGGCGAGCGACGCAGCGCTGCGCGGCTCAGAGCCGCATGCGAAGCGCCAGCCCGGCGGCGCCGAGCAGCGCACCTGCGCCGGCGAGCAGCAGCGCCGGCAAACCGGTGCGGGGAAGCTGCGCGCCGGCGGTCTCCCCTGCGGCTGCGACTTCGGTGTCCGCGCTCGCCAGCGGCTCGCCGGTCGGGGCGGCCGCCTCGGGTGTCCCCGCCGTGGCGCCGCTGTCACCGCCGGCGCCGCTGTTCCCGCCGCCGCCGCCACCCTGGTCGCGGTCGTCCTTCCCGTCGTCCACCTCTCCGAACGGGTCGGCGTACTGCTCGTCGCCGGCGCTCTGGGCGAGAGCCCCCGCGGGGCACAGCAGCAGGGCGAGCACGGCCATGCAGGCGAGCAGGGGGCGCATCCGGCGGACAGGGTAGCGGCGCGCCCGCCGGGGGGCGTCGATCGGCCGCTCGCGCCCATAGACTGGCGCCCGTGGACCCGAGAGGCGCCGCTCGCAGGGAGGCCCCGCGCACAGCGCTCGTTCACGACTTCCTCGTGAGCGTCCGCGGCGCCGACCGCGTCTTCCTCGAGATCTGCGACCTCTGGCCCGAAGCCGACGTGTTCACCCCGGTGTACGACGAGCGTGGCACCGAGGGCCGGTTCGCGGACCGCACGGTCTACACCTCGTTCCTTCAGCGGATGCGGCCCACCGCGCGCACCTTCCGCGCGCTGCTGCCGCTCTATCCGGCCGCGATCGAGTCGTTCGACCTGTCCGGCTACGACCTGGTCATCTCGAGCTCGAGCGCCTGGGCCCACGCGGTGATCTGCGGCGAGCAGACCGTGCACGTCTCGTACTGCCACAACCCCTTCCGATACGCGTGGAACGAGCGCCACCGCACGCTCGCCGAGCGCGGCGACCCCGTCTCGCGCGCCGCCCTGCGCGGGTTCTTCCGGCGCTGGCGCGAGTGGGACTGGATCGCCGCCCAGCGGGTCGACCGCTACCTCACCAACTCGCGCGTGACCCAGGCCCGGATCAAGTCCTACTTCGGGAGGGACTCGCGCATCGTCTACCCGCCGGTGGCCACCGAGCGCTTCGAGCCCGGTCCGGTCGGAGACCACTACCTCGTGCTGTCCGAGCTCGTATCGCACAAGCGGATCGACACAGCTGTGCACGCCTTCAACCGCCTCCGGCTGCCCCTCGTGATCGCAGGAGACGGTCCGGACCGGCGCCGCCTGAAGCGGATCGCCGGCCCGACCGTGCGCTTCGCCGGCCGCGTCGGCGACTCGGAGGCCGAGCGCCTGATGGCGAGCTGCCGGGCGTTCGTGGTCACGAGCATCGAGGAGTTCGGGATCGCCGCGGTCGAGGCGCAGGCGGCCGGCCGCCCCGTGATCGCGCGCGCGGGCGGCGGGTTGCTCGAGACCGTGCTCGAGGACGAGACCGGCTGCTTCTGGGAGGGCGGGCCGGACGAGCTGGCGGCCGCCGTGCTGGAGTTCGACCCGGCCGGCATCGATCCGCACGCCTGCGTCGGGAACGCGCGCCGCTTCGATGCGCGCGTCTTCCGCGAGGCGTTGCCGCGCGAGGTGGAGCACGCGCTGCGCGAGGCGCCGTCGGAGCGCTCGGAGGAGCGCACGCGCGGCCCGCGCCGCGCGGTGCCGGCACGCCGGCCGGGATCGCTCTACCGCCGCGGCGCGACCTCGTGAAGCGGCGCCGGCGTGGATCGCTCCAGCGCCGCCACGCATCGACCTCGTGAGCGCGCGCCGGTCGGGACCGCTCTACCGCCACGGCCGCCCGGCGAAGCGCCGCGGATCCATGCGCGACTGCACTTCGAGAATCCGTTGCGTCGCTGATCGGTTGAGAAACGAAGTCCCCTTCACGCCTGTCGTGCCCCTCACGCCGGCGGGCGCGACGATTTCGCCGCCGGG
>DASQNF010000062.1:0-7415 GCA_035645115.1 Thermoleophilaceae bacterium
GAGCCGGGTGCGCTCGGTCTGCGCCACGTAGGCGGGGCGAGCGCTCACCTGCAGCGTCCCGGAGGAGGGGGCGAGCTCGCCGAGCAGCGCCCGGAAGAGCGTCGTCTTGCCGCCGCCGTTGGGTCCGAGCACGCACACCGACTGGCCGGGCTCGACCGCGAACGAGACCTCTCGCAACACCGGCTCCCCGCCGTAGCCCACGGCCAGGCGCTCGGTGCTCACCGCGCTCACCGGCGCCGCGCCCGAGCTCGCAGGTGCGCCCACAGCGCGAGCGCGCCGTAGGCGAGAGCGCCCAGCACCGCCACCGGCGGTCCGGGCGGAAGATCGAGCCAGTAGGCGAGGTAGAGGCCCGCCAACCCCTCGGCGAGCGCCAACCCGACAGCCCATGCGATCAGCGCCCGCACGCTCCCCGCCACGAGCCGGCCGGCCGCGGCCGGCAGCACGTACACGGCGCTCACCAGCAGGGCGCCCACCGCCGGCAGGGCCGCCACCACCGCCGCGGCGACGAGCGCCAGCAGCAGTCCGTCCGCAAGCCGGGTGGGCACGCCGAGCGCCCCGGTCCCGTCCGGGTCGAACGCGAGCGCCGACCAGGTGCGACCGAGCGTGAGCGTGGCGGCCAGCGCCAGCGCCGCTGCGAGCCCCGAGGCTACGAGGTCGGCCGTATCGAGTCCGAGCAGCGTGCCGAACAGGAGCCGGTCGACGGCCGCTCCGGAGCCGAACACGTCGCTCGCCAGGATCACGCCCCCGGCGAGCGCGGCTACGAGCAGCAGCGCGGTGGCCTCCCCCGGCTCGCGGCCCGCGCGGCCCGCCCGTTCGACGCCGCCCGCGTACCCGAGCGCCACGGCGAGGCCCGCCACCACAGGGCTGAAGCCGGAGGCATCGGCCACAACGAGCCCCGGGAAGGTGGCCGAGCCCGCCGCGTGGGTGAAGAACGCGAGCCGGCGCAGGACTATCCAGGCCCCTAGCAGGCCCCCGGCCAGCGCCAGCAGGACGAGCTCCAGGAGCGCGTCGCGCATGAAGCCGAGCTCGGCCAGGTCGAGCGGCGAGGGCACGACGGGGAGCGTAACGAGAACGATTCTCAGTTAGTGCTCCACGCTCTGAGGCGTCCGTGCAGCCGATGCGCGGCGTGGTCGGCGAGAGCGACGCTAGTGCTCTCGGATGAGCCACGAGGCGGCGCCGGCGCGGCTCGCCGAGGCGAAAGCAGGCTATAACGGGCGCGTGAGCTCTGAGGGCATCGTGCTCGACGGCAGGGGGCTGTCGGCGTCCGAGGTGGTCGCGGTGGCCCGCGGCGAGGTGCGCGTCGTGCTCGGTGCGGCCGGCCGCGCGGCGATGGAGCGAAGCGCCGCTGTCGTGGCCGCGCTCGCCCGCTCCGAGGAGCCGGCCTACGGGGTGTCGACCGGCTTCGGCTCCCTGGCGACGACGGCGATCCCTGTCGGGCGGCGCGAGGAGCTGCAGCGGGCGCTGATCCGCTCCCACGCTGCGGGCATGGGCCCGCCGGTGGAGCGCGAGGTGGTGCGCGCGATGCTGCTCTTGCGAGCGCGAACGCTGTCGATGGGCTACTCGGGCGCGCGACCGGAGCTGGCCGAGGCGCTGACCGGTCTCCTCAACGCAGGCCTGACGCCGGTAGTGCCGGAGCACGGCTCGCTGGGCGCGAGCGGCGACCTCGCCCCGCTCGCGCACTGCGCGCTGGCGATCATCGGCGAGGGCGAGGTCACCGACGGCGCCGGGGCGCGAGTCGGCGCCGAGGAGGCGCTGCGGGCGGCCGGGCTCGCGCCGCTGACGCTGATCGCGAAGGAGGGGCTCGCGCTGATCAACGGCACCGACGGCATCCTCGGCATGCTGCTGCTGGCGCTCCACGATCTCGCCGCGCTGCTGAAGGCGGCCGACCTGGCGGCCGCGATGTCGGTCGAGGCTCTGCTCGGCACCGACCGCGCCTTCGCCGAGGACCTGATCGCGCTGCGACCCCAGCCCGGACAGGCGCTGAGCGCGGCGAACATGCGCCGCCTGCTGGCCGGCTCGGCGATCGTGGCCAGCCACCGCGATGACGATCCACGCGTCCAGGACGCCTACTCGCTTCGCTGCGCACCGCAGGTGAACGGCGCAGCTCGAGACGCCCTGGCGTACGCGGGCGGCGTCGCGGCCGCGGAGCTGGCCGCGGCGATCGACAACCCGATGATCCTGCCGGACGGACGCGTCGAGTCGTGCGGCAACTTCCACGGGGCGCCGCTCGGCTTCGCCTGCGACCTCGCGGCCATCGCGGCCGCGCAGGTGGGCGCGATCGCAGAGCGGCGCACCGACCGCCTGCTCGACGCCACCCGCTCGTATGGGCTCCCACCATTCCTCGCCGCGGAGCCGGGCCTCCACAGCGGCCTGATGATCGCCCAGTACACGCAGGCCGCGCTGGTCGCGGAGAACCGCCGCCTCGCCGCACCGGCGAGCGTCGACTCGCTGCCCACGAGCGCGATGCAGGAGGACCACGTGTCGATGGGCTGGGGTGCGGCGCGGAAGCTGCGCACCCTGGTGGGAAACCTGACCCGGATAGTGGCGGTCGAGCTGGCCTGCGCGGCGCGAGCGCTCGAGTTGCGCGCGCCGCTCGAGCCGGCCGTGGCGACCGCCGCGGCGCTGGCGGCGATACGCACCGAGCTGCCCGGCCCCGGGCCCGACCGCCTGCTGGCGCCGGAGCTCGAGGCCGCCGCACGGCTGGTGGCCTCGGGTGCCATCGTGGACGCGGCCGAGGCGGCGATCGGGGAGCTCGAGTGAGCGGCCCACGCCCGGTTCGCGCGCCGCGCGGGGCGGCCCTCTCGTGCCGGGGCTGGCCGCAGGAGGCGGCCATGCGGATGCTGATGAACAACCTCGACCCCGAGGTGGCCGAGCGCCCGGACGAGCTCGTCGTCTACGGCGGGACCGGGCGTGCCGCGCGTTCCTGGGACGCGTTCGACGCCATTGTCGGCAGCCTCAGGAGCCTGGGCGACGACGAGACCCTGCTGGTGCAGTCGGGCAAGCCCGTGGCGGCATTCAGGACGCACGAATGGGCGCCGCGGGTGCTGATCGCAAACTCGAACCTGGTGGGCGAGTGGGCCAACTGGGACGAGTTCCGGCGGCTGGAGGAGCTCGGCCTGACGATGTACGGCCAGATGACCGCGGGATCGTGGATCTACATAGGCAGCCAAGGGATCGTGCAGGGCACCTACGAGTGCTTCGCCGAGATCGCCCGCCGGCGCTTCAATGGCTCGCTCGCCGGCACGATCACGCTCACCGCCGGCCTCGGGGGGATGGGCGGAGCGCAGCCGCTGGCCGTGACGATGAACGGCGGTGCGGCCCTCTGCGTAGAGGTCGACCCGGCGCGCATCCGCCGTCGGCTCGAGACCCGCTACCTCGACGAGCAGGCCGATGACATAGCGGACGCGTTGGAGCGCTGCCGGCGCGCGAAGGCCGAGCGGCGCGCGCTCAGCGTAGGGCTCTGCGCGAACGCGGCGGAGGTCTTGCCCGAGCTGCAGCGAGCCGGCTTCGAAGCCGATGTCGTGACCGACCAGACGAGCGCACACGACCCCCTGAACGGCTACGTCCCCGCGGGGCTCTCGCTCGCCGAGGCCGAGGAGCTGCGCCGCTCCGACCCGGACGAGTACGTCCGCCGGGCGCGCGCGTCGTGCGCCGCGCACTGCTTCGCGATGGTCGGCTTTCGCGACGCCGGCGCCGAGGTGTTCGACTACGGCAACAGCCTCCGGCGGGAGGCCGAGCTCGGTGGCTTCGAGCGCGCCTTCGACTATCCCGGCTTCGTCCCCGCCTACATCCGCCCCGCCTTTTGCAGCGGCAGGGGGCCGTTCCGCTGGGTCGCGCTGTCCGGCGACGAGCGCGACATCGCCGCCACCGACGAGGCGGTGCTCGCGGAGTTCCCCGAGGACGAGGCGCTGGGCCGCTGGATCCGGATGGCGCGCGAGCGGATCGCGTTCCAGGGGCTGCCCTCGCGGATCTGCTGGCTCGGCTACGGCGAGCGCCACCGGCTCGGCCTGCGCTTCAACGGGATGGTGAGGAGCGGCGCGCTCTCGGCGCCGATCGTGATCGGCCGCGACCACCTCGACTCCGGCTCGGTTGCGTCCCCGTATCGCGAGACCGAGGCGATGGCCGACGGCTCGGACGCGATCGCCGACTGGCCGCTGCTGAACGCCCTGGTCAACACCGCTGCGGGAGCCTCGTGGGTGAGCATCCACGACGGCGGCGGGGTCGGCATCGGCCGCTCGGTCCACGCCGGGATGGTGTGCGTGGCAGACGGCAGCGAGCTCGCGGCGCAGAAGCTCGACCGGGTGCTGAGGACCGACCCGGGGATGGGCGTGGCCCGCCACGCCGACGCCGGCTACGAGCACGCGCTCGAGGTGGCCGCGGAGCGCGGTGTGCGCCTCCCGATGCGCGATCACCGGCCCGGCGGCGAGTGCGGATGAGCGACGCCTATTGGTGCGAGCTCGCCTGGCTCGGGGGCGAGCGGGCCGAGCGGGGTGTGGTGGTCGAGGTGGAGGGCGCGCGCTTCGCCGCGGTCACGGCGGGGGTCGCGGCGCCGCCCCCGGGCGCCACCCGGCTGGCCGGACTCACGCTGCCCGGCCTCGCGAACGCGCACTCGCACGCGTTCCAGCGGGCGCTTCGGGGGCGCACGCACGGCGGCGAGGGCTCGTTCTGGACCTGGCGGGAGGGCATGTACGCGCTCGCCGCGCGGCTCGATCCCGAGCTCTATCGGCGCCTCGCCCGGGCGACCTTTGCCGAGATGGCGCTCGCGGGAATCACCGCGGTGGGCGAGTTCCACTACGTGCACCACGCCGCGGGCGGCGCCCCCTACGCGGAGCCGAACGCGATGGGCGAGGCTCTGATCACCGCGGCCGGGGAGGCCGGGATCAGGATCACCCTGCTGGACGCCTGCTACCTGCACGGCGGGATCGGCGAGCCGCTGAACGAGGTCCAGCGGCGCTTCTCCGACGGCGACGCCGGGTCGTGGGCCGAGCGCGTGGAGGCGCTCGCGGCGGCGCACCCCGAGGACGACCCGGTCGCCCGGGTGGGCGCCGCGATCCACAGCGTCCGCGCCGTGGACCCCGGAGCCGCGGCTCGCGTGGCGCGCTGGGCGGCGGAGCGCTCGCGCCCGCTCCACGCTCACGTGTCCGAGCAGCCGGCCGAGAACCGCGCCTGCCAGGCCGCGCACGGACGCAGCCCGACCGCGCTGCTCGACGAGGCCGGCGCCCTGGAGGCCGCGTTCACCGCCGTTCACGCCACCCACGTGGATGAGCGCGACATCGGGCTGCTCGCCGCCGGCACAGCCCGCTGTTGCCTCTGCCCGACCACCGAGCGCGATCTCGCCGACGGCATCGGTCCCACGCGAGCGCTCGCAGACGCCGGGGTCGGGCTCGCGCTCGGCACCGACTCTCACGCGCTGATCGACTTGCTCGAGGAGGCGCGCGCGCTCGAGCTGGACGAGCGCCTCGCGAGCGGCGTTCGCGGCGGCCACCGCGCCGCCGAGCTGCTCCGCGCCGCAACCGCAGAGGGACATGCCAGCATCGGCTGGCCGAATGCCGGGCGGATCGCTCCTGACGCGTGCGCCGACCTGACCACGGTCGCGCTCGACGGTGTGCGGCTGGCGGGCACCACGCCCGAGGTCGCGCTCGAGTCAGTGGTGTTCGCGGGCGCGGCCTGCGATGTGACTCACGTTCTGTCCGGTGGCCGCTGGATCGTGCGCGACGGCCACCACGTTGAGATCGACGCGGCCGCCGAGCTCGATCGCGCGATAGCGGCGCTGGCCGCATGACGCTGGCACTCGACAACATCGGCCTGCTGGTGACGGCCGACCCGGAGCTCGGGGAGGGTTTGCTCGGCGCGGTGCGCAACGCGGCGCTGATCGTCTCCAGCGAGCGGATCGAGGCGATCGCCGGCGCCGGCGCGGCGGCCGACGAGCGCATCGACGTGGGCGGGCGCTGCGTGATCCCCGGCTTCGTCGACAGCCACACCCACCTCGTCTTCGCCGGTGACCGAAGCGAGGAGTTCGCAGCGCGCATGGCAGGCCGGCCCTACGAGGCGGGGGGGATCCGCGTGACCATGGAGGCCACGCGCGCCGCCGGCGCTGACGAGCTCGTGCGGTTGGCTCGCGCGCGCCGCGCCGAGGCGCGCCGGGCGGGCATCACCCACGTGGAGATCAAGTCGGGCTACGGGCTCGACGTCGAAACCGAGCGGCGCTGCTGCGAGATCGCGGGCGAGCTCACCGACGACGTGACCTTCCTCGGCGCTCACGCCGTGCCGCCGGAGTACGAGGGCCGCGCCGACTCGTACGTCGAGCTCGTCTGCGGCGAGATGCTGGCCGCGTGCGCGCCCCACGCCCGCTGGATCGACGTGTTCTGCGAGCGCGGGGCCTTCGACGTCGATCAGTCGCGGGCTGTGCTGCGCGCCGGGGCGAGGGCCGAACTCGGGCTGCGCGTGCACGGCAACCAGCTGGGGCCGGGGCCGGGCGTGCGACTCGCGGTCGAGCTGGGCGCCGCCTCGGTCGACCACTGCACCTACCTCGATGACGAGGACGTGGAGGCGCTCGCCTCGAGCGAGACAGTGGCTACCTTCCTGCCCGCCACCGACTTCTCTACCCGCCAGCCCTACCCGGACGCCCGCCGTGCGATCGACGCCGGGGCGACCGTCGCGATCGCCACCAACTGCAATCCCGGCTCCAGCTACACGACCTCGATGGGCTTCTGCATCGCGCTCGCCGTCCGCGACCTCGGGATGACCGCCGACGAGGCGCTGCTGGCCGCCACCGCCGGCGGCGCGCGGGCGCTGCGCCGCGACGACCTGGGGCGCCTGCGCCCGGGAGCGCGAGCCGATGTCGCCGTCCTCGACGCGCCCTCGCACCTCCACCTCGTCTACCGTCCCGGGGTCCCGCTGGTGGCCGGCACGCTCGTGGGCGGGCGGCCTGACGAGCCGCTCGATCGGCTGCGCTGAGACGCCCCGGCCGGGCGCCCGGTGTGGCGCCGCGCCGGCCCCGCTGTGCCGCCGCCCCCCGCACGCTTGCCGCGCCGCCCGGCAAGGGCTGTCCTGACTTTGAGGGCCAGGGGCCATGAAATCGAGGACAGCGGCGTCACCTGGCGGGCAGCTCGGCCGCCGCCCGGCGGATGAAGCGGCGGCTCACCGCCTGCAGCTCGAGGTCGTGCTGGAGCGAGCGGTGGTGGCCGCCGGGCAGGAGCAGCAGCTGTTTGGGCTCCCCGGCCGCCGCGTGGAGCCGCTCGCTCACCTGGTACGGGACCTGCTCGTCGCCGCGCGCGTGGAGCAACAGCAGCGCAGTGGCGGGCGCCAGGTCGGCGGCTGCGGCGAACACGTCGCTCGACTGCCACCAGCGCCCGCATGCCTCGATCTCGCAAGGGAAGGAGCCCAGCCGCCCCCATCGCAGCCCGCGCAGCAGC
>DASQNF010000063.1:0-4069 GCA_035645115.1 Thermoleophilaceae bacterium
GGCTCAGCCCTCGGGCGGCTGAGCGATCGGGGCGGGCGGCGGCGGAGACGCCGCGGGCGGGTCGCCGGCCGGGCCGCTCCCGGCGTCGGGCAGGTCGTCCGCCGGCCGCTTCGCGCGCTCGCGCGCCCCAGCCAGGAACAGGATCGCCGCGCAGGTGAGCGCGAGCAGGTTCTGGCCGAGCGGGCGGTCGAACAGGCGGACCACGATCAATGCGCCCGCCCACATTCCCGCAGCTGCGATCGCGCTGCCGTCGCCGAACGGGAGGTGGAAGCGCTTGCCCTCGGCGCGCCCGTGGAGCAGCGCGAGCACGCCGCCGGCGAGCAGGAGCTCCGCCGCCTCGACGAAAGAGAACGGCCCGAACGTGCTCACCACGAGCAGCAGCGAGGCCACCGCCGCGACGCGCTGCTCGAAGTTCAGCCGCCGGAAGTTCCCTGCGCTGCGCCGGGGCAGCCGCCGGAGGTCCGCTGCGACGCGCCGGAACAGCTCAGCCATCGCCGAGCGAGATGCTGCGCGCGGCCTCCAGCCGCCGTTGCACCAGCTGTCTGACCTCCGCCGGCACCGCCGGGTCGCGCGCCACGTCGGCGGCCTCCTCGAACGCCGCGACCGCGCGCGGCAGGCGCTCCGGCCGGCCGCTCTTCAAAAGGTTGTCCCCGCGCAGGAGCAGGGTCCGGATGCGCTCCCGTGAGCGCGGAGGGGGGTCGCCGCCGCCGCTCACGCCGGCGTGTGGGCGCGCTCGCGCATGCTTCGCTCGAGCAGCTCCGCGTCAGCCTCGGAGACCGTTCGCAGCTGCCCCTGGAAGGCCAGCTGCCAGTGCTCGGCCGGCCACTTGCGCACGTGCTCGAGCTGGCCCGCGAGCTCCACGGCCGGCACGAACTCGTACTCCTCGAGCACGAGCTCCGGCTCGGTCGGGAAGCGCCAGGGGTAGGCGTCGGGCTTCCCCGGCCTCCCGGGCCAGACCGGCTCGCGGTCCTCGTACAGCTCGCCCGTCACGCGCACCCTCGCGCCGAAGGCCTGTACCACCGTCACGTAGAACACGATCCGGTCGCCCGGCTCGATCTGCTCGGCCATCGCGCGCCGGCGCTCCTTCATGCCGATCACGCGGAAGCCGTGCTCGCGCGTGGCGCGGAGGTTCTCGAGCGAGCCGGTGAGGACCCAGGTCCTGGCCACCTGTCGAACCCTAGACACCCCGGCTCGGCTGCGCCGCCCGGCCGTTGTCTACTGTTTCGAGCCGCGATGGCAGAGCGGCAGCGCCACCTCATCCAAGCCGACGAGATCGCCTAGCAAGGGTCGACGGTAGCGAGACAGGGTGTCGAGCGAGCTCACCCGACGCGAGCTGATCCGCGCCGGCGGTGTCGGCGCGGCCGGCCTCACGCTGCTCGGCAGCGGCGCGTGCGACGGCGACGAGGACCCGTCGGCGAGGACCACCGCCGCGCCGCCCGCCAACCCGCTGAACGTGGTGGTGGTGGTGATGGACAGCCTCCGGGTGGACCACGTCTACGGGTCGAGGGCTCGCACGCCCACGATCGACAAGGTGGCGAGTCAGGGCCTCAGGTTCCTCAACGCCTATCCGGAGGGGCTGCCCACGATTCCGGCGCGGCGGGCGATCATGGCCGGCAGGCGCACCTTCCCGTTCCGGGGCTGGGCGCCGCGCTGGGACGACCTGCCGCCGCAGCCCGGCTGGGAGCCCGTGGGGAGCGACGGCGAGATGTGGACCCAGGTGCTCCAGCGCAACGGCTGGACCACCGGCTACGTGACCGACAACCCGCATCTGCTGCTGGGCGTGCACAGGCGCTTCCGCGCGAAGTTCGACCGTGTGGAGCTGGTGGACGGCCAGGTTCCGGTGCGGCGCAAGCCGCAGCGCAGGGTCTCGCAGCGCCAGGTCGACCGCCACCTGCCGAGCGCCGTGCGCGACGGCCGCGCGGAGCCGCGCATGGCCGCCTACCTGGCGGTGAACCCGCGCGAGCGCGCCGAGAAGGACTTCAACGCCGCCAAGGTCTTTCGCGACTCGATCGGCTGGATCGAGTGGGCGAAGGCCAAGCAGCCGTTCGCGCTCGTGATCGACTCCTTCGACGCCCACGAGCCCTGGGACGCGCCGCGCCGGCTGGTCGACCTCTACGGCCCGCCCACCCCCAGCGGCGTGGAGCCGATCCAGCCGTTCGCCACTCCCGCCGGCGAGTGGCGCGAGCTCGGCCTCTCGCAGGGGCTGCTGCGCCGCATGCGCCAGCTCTATGCGGCCGAGGTCACGCTCGTGGACGTCTGGCTCGGCCACTTCCTGGACAGGCTCGCCGACCTCGGCATGGCCGAGAGCACGCTGGTCGTGCTGATCTCAGACCACGGTGTGCTGCTCGGCGAGTACGGCTGGGTGGGCAAGCGCTACTCGGAGATGCACGAGGAGCTGACCCACGTCCCCTTCGTCATCAGCCACCCCGAGGGCAAGGCGCAGGGCAGGACGAGCCGCTACTACGCCTCCACGCACGACGTGGGGCCGACCGTGCTCTCGATCCTCGGGGTCGACCGTGCCGAGGGCATGACCGGCGCGGACCTCTCGCCGCTGCTGGACGGCAAGGCGCCGGAGCGCAAGCGCACGTACCGCACCGCGTCGTACAACACGTTCGTGAGCGCCGCGGATGAGCGCTGGCTCTTGATAGCCGGCAGCCGCCGCCAGGAGCTGCGCCTCTACGACCGCAAGAGCGACCCGCGCGAGCAGCGCAACGTCGCCGCGAGCAACCCCGGGCAGGTGCGCCGCCTCTGGAGCCTGGTCCAGAAGGACGCCGGGCCCAAGGGCCTGCCCAGGTTCAAGGACTAGGCGCCACCTCGATCGCGCCGCTGGCCCGGTCGCGCTTGCCTAGCCCGGTGCGAAGCTCCTTGGCCGCGAGCTCCACCCGAACAGTGCCGGCCACGCGCGGCAGCCAGCCGATCTGCCCACTTCCGCGCCGGAAGCTCGACACCAGCACGTGGTGCACGAGCTTGTCGCCGCGGTAGACGTTCAGCTCAATCGCCGACAGCTTCGACACCGTGAACCGGATCGCCGTGGGCTCTCCCGCCGTGGCCCGGACCGGCCCGTCGAAGCTGAGCTCGGGCGGGTCGACCATGTAGCCGCGGTAGCGCCGCGCGTAGTCGCAGTAGAGCGGGCCGAGCCGCCTAATGCACATTGACTGGAGGAGCTCGCGCATCAGCTCGTGGTACTCGCGGGTGGCCTCGGCGCCGGCATAGGAGTAGCGCGACCAGTCGCCCACATCGCTCAGCGGCACCTCCGCACGAGCCTCGGGCTCGGCAACGCGGAAGAGCCCGGTGGCGCGCCCGTCGGACGCGAGCTTGCCGAAGTCGTGCAAGCCGATCAGCGCCTGCAAGAAGGCGTTGAAGATGAACAGCCGTGGAGCGAACGAGTACTGGAGGTAGTGGACCCCGCCGGCCGGGCCCGTGGTGCGCACCCCGGTGGGAGGGGCGGTCTCGAACGCGCCGAGCGCGCGCCGGGCGGTTTGCACGTAGCCCGGCTCGCCCAGCAGCTCGGCGGCCCGCGCGAGCGCCTGTATGGCGGTGGCTTGCGCCATGCCGCTGATCCAGGGCGGTGTGCCGCCGCCGAAGTGGAACATGTACTCCCACGCGATGAACGCGCGCGAGCGCCGTACGGCCAGCCCGGTCATCTCGTCGAGCAGGTCGCGCAGCGCGTCGCGGTCGCAACCCGGATCGCCACGCTTGCACATGCCGTACATCGCGTTCGCCCGCTTGAAGGTCGAGAGCGGGTGGAGCTGGAGGCCGTAGCCCGGGAAGTAAGTGAAGACGATCGGGCTGCCGCGGAAGCTCACCTGGTCGCGCGCGCCCGGGAACGGCAGCTCGCGCCAGTACTGGCGGTTGCGCTCGAGCTGCAGAAAGGCCGCCGGCATCCGGCTGGCGGTGAGCCGGCCGCGCAGCGCCAGCGACTCCACCGAGCCGAGCACGTAGCGGAGCTGGGCCCGGCGCGCGCCGCGCAGCCTGCGGAGCGAACGCCGCGAGAGCGTGTGCCAGCGCCGCCAGCGGCGCAGCTCGTCCGGCCCGATGCGGTTGCGCGCCAGCTCGCGACGCAGCGCGC
>DASQNF010000064.1:0-5595 GCA_035645115.1 Thermoleophilaceae bacterium
GGGCTGCCCGCCGCCGCCAGCGCCGCCAGCCTCCGCGGCCGGCGCCTCGGCGGCATCGCCGCCCCCGGCCTTGCCGCCCGCCGCCGCCGTGGCGCCGTCGGCGATCACACCGGGGAAGCGCTTCTCCGTCAGGCGCCTGGCGTCCTCGACGATCTTCGCGCGGTCGGCCGCCGTGAGTCCCCCCTCGCGGCGGTAGACGATCACCGCCGGGGCGAGCTCGCCACCCTGGAGCTCCTCGGCCGCCAGCAGCGCCTTGGTCGACTCCGCGTCCTCCGGCAGGAACGAGGTTGACTCGTTCTCCTCGGCTTCGGTGAACTTGGCCGGCAGGTTCGCGGGACCGGAGGCGATGAAGATGCCCACGACCCAGATCGCGAGCACGATCCACTTGGCGCGCGGCCCGGCGGCGAGCGTGAAGATGGAGCGGCGATCGGAGCTCATGGCCCAACCTCTATCGCATCGCTGTCTTGATTGTCAAGATACTTTGTGGCTAAGATCGTTTGACCGCCATGGCCACGCCGACCGAGCTCCTGAATGCGCTTCGCCGCTTCGGCTTGGAGGACGACCGCCTCGACGCGACCGTCGCGCGCCGGCTCGGTGCGCCGCCCGTGGAGTTCAAGGCCATGGACCACCTGCACGAGGCCCGGGAGCTCACGCCCGGCCAGCTGGCGGATCGCCTCTGCCTCACCTCGGGCGCCGTCACCGCGGTGATCGACCGGCTCGAGCGCCTGGGCTGGGTCGAGCGCGAGCGCCATCCCACCGATCGCCGCTCGGTGATCGTGCGGCCTGGCGTCTCGGCGGAGAAGAGCGAGGCGGTGGAGATCTACACGGACCTGGCCAACCGCATCAAGCGCGCCGCCGCCCGCATGAGCGCAGCCGAGCGCTCCGCCGCCGTGGAGTTCCTCGACGAGGCGGGGCGCATCGCGGCGGAGCGCACTAGAGAACTGAGAGGTAGCGCTGTAGCTCCCATTCGGTCACCTGAACTCGGTAGTCCTCCCACTCCTGGCGCTTGATCTCGACGTAGCGGTTGAAGATGTGCTCGCCGAAGGTGCGCAGCACGAGCTCCGATTCGGCCGTGATCTCGATCGCCTCGCCGAGCGTCTCGGGGAGCTGCTCGATCCCGAGCCGCTTCCGCTCCTCGGGACTGATGTGGTAGAGGTTCTTCTCCATCGGCTCCGGGAGCTCGTAGCCCTTCTCGATCCCCTCGAGCCCGGCCGCGAGCAGGATCGCGAAGGTCAGGTACGGATTGCAGGCTGGGTCCGGGCAGCGCAGCTCCATGCGCGTGGCCACCTCCTTGCCCGGGTGGTAGAGCGGCACCCGGACCAGCGCCGAGCGGTTGCGGCGTGACCATGCGCAGTAGACGGGCGCCTCGTAGCCCGGCACGAGCCGCTTGTAGGAGTTCACCCACTGCGCGAACACGGAGGTCATCTCGCGCGCGTGCTTGAGCTGGCCGGCGATGAACGCCTTGCCCGTGTCCGAGAGGAAGTACTGGTCGTTGGCGTCGTAGAACGCGTTGCTCTCGCCCTTGAAGAGGGACTGGTGCGTATGCATGCCCGAGCCGTTCTCGCCGAACAGCGGCTTGGGCATGAACGTCGCGTGCCAGCCGTACTTCATGGCGTACTCCTTGACCGTGATGCGGTAGGTCATGCAGTCGTCCGCCATCTTCAGGGCGTCGGCGTAGCGCATGTCGATCTCGTGCTGGCTCGGGCCGACCTCGTGGTGGGTGTACTCCACGTGGATGCCGAGCTGCTCGAGCGCCAGCACCGTCTCGCGGCGCACGTCCGACCCCGCGTCGAGCGTGGTCAGGTCGAAGTAGCCGCCCTCGTCCAGGATCTCCGGGATGCCGCTCTCAGGCTTGGCGCTTCGGAAGTAGAAGAACTCGAGCTCTGGCCCCACGTTGAAGCTGGTGAAGCCCATCTCCTCGGCGCGCTCGAGCGCGCGCCGCAGCACCTGGCGCGGATCGCCCTCGTAGGGCTCGCGGCTCGGCGTGACGACGTCGCAGAACATGCGCGCAACGCCCTTGTCCTCGGGGCGCCAGGGCAGCACGTTGAACGTGCTCGGGTCTGGCATCGCGATCATGTCCGACTCCTCGATCGCGTTGAAGCCGGTGATCGAGGAGCCGTCGAAGCCCATGCCGCCTTCGAAGGCGTCGTCGAGCTCCTGCGAGTTGATCGAAAAGCTCTTCAGCTGGCCGAGGATGTCCGTGAACCAGAGCCGCACGAAGCGGATGTCGCGCTCATCGACGAAGGCCTTGATGTCCTCGGCGGTCTGCGGCTGCTCGGCCATGCGGCTCCTCGGCGAGTCGGGTTCGCGGCGCGGCGCCGTAGGCTACTCGCGCCGCGCGGGGGGCGGACGGAGCCTGGGCGCCGAGGTTCGGAGATCGGCGCCGCGGGTTCGGGGACCGCGCCGTGAGTTTGGAGACCGGCGAGCCGTGCGTTCGGAGACTGGCGCGGCAAGCCGAAGGGGCGGACCTCCGCTCTACAGCCAGGCGCGCGCCCAGAGCTTCAGCGCCCTCACGGCCGGCTCGAGCGCCTTGCCCTTGGCCGTCAGCGCGTACTCGACCTTCGGCGGGGAGTCGTCGATCACCCGACGCTTGACGATGCCCTCCGCCTCGAGCTCCTTCATGCGCTCCGAGAGCAGCCTGTCGGAGAGGTCGGGCACGAGGTGCTTGACCTCGGAGAAGCGGATCGGGCCATCGAGCAGCACGAACAGAATCGCCCCGGTCCAGCGCTTTCCCACCAGCTCGACGGCTTGGTGGTAAGCGCTGCAGCAGGTCTCCCGACCGGTCGCCGTGGCCTGCTCCAAGGCCATGGCGTACATCGTAGTCCTCGTCACGGCCGGGCCGGCATTCAAGCCGCCTGGAGCAGGCGCGAGCCCTCCGTCGAGCCGTCCAGCGGCACGTCGCCGGCGCTCGTCACGAGGTTTCCGAAAGTGGCGAGGGCCACGTGCGCCACCGCCTCCAGCAGCTGCTCATCCGACCATCCGGCCTCGAGCGCCTCCTCGTGGAGGTGGCGCTTGGGCCGGCCTCCCGACTCCACGAGGGCCTTCACATAGCGCAGCAGGACCGAGTTCCGCTCGTCGCGCGAGTCGAACTCGCGCGCGAGCGCGATCTCGTCGAGCCCGAGACCGGCGTCCTTTGCGGTGCGCTGGAGCGTGGAAAGCGCGTACTCGCTGCCCTGTTGCTCGGCCACCGCGAGGGCGATGCGCTGCTGGGTTGCGTACGGCAGCGAGCCGTTGCGGAGCTCCGAGCGAAAGCGCGCGTATGCGCGCAGCACCGCGGGCGAGCCAGCGAGGACTCCGAGGAAGTTCGGAAGCTGGCCGCCACCGGCCAGCGCACCCTTCAGGATCGGCACGCTGCGCTCAGGCGCGGTGAGCTCGTCGTGGACCTGGAACCTGCTCTCCTTGGTCTTCATGGCGCTTCACTTTCCGCTGCCGACTTACCTCATGTAAGTGTAGGGAAGAAAAGGCATGATTTCCAGTCCAAAGGGGCTTTTTCGTGCGAAGGGAGGCCGTATCGCGAGCCCTTGATCCTCGCGTGTGCTCCGCGCGGGCGAGTTGGGGGTGGGCGCGGCACTGGCGGGCTTCGGGTTCGCGAGTAGGCCGATGAGGCTGCTGGCCGGCAGCCCTCAGGCTGCGGTCAGGCGCGGTCCGGCGGCCGCTCGGGCTGCGGTTCGGCGGCCCCTCAGGCTGCCGCACGGCGGCCGCTCAGCTGCGTTCCGGCGCCGCTCAGCTGCGTTCCGGCGCCGCTCAGGCGTGGGCGGTTCCGGCGGCCACCGCCACCAGGAAGAGCCCGAGCAGGAACGCCCAGAGAGCAATCCGATCGGGCTGGGCCAGCTGGGTCTCGATCGCCGTGCGGCGCCGGCCCGGGGTGGGCTGGCCCGTGATCGTGATCGTGCGGCGCTCGCTGAGCTGGCTCGGCTCCGCGCCGGCGCCACGCAGGGCTGCCCGGTTCGGCGCCGCGGTGGCGTGCGCGGTGGCGCGTCCGGCGTCCCCCCAGGGCGGGTCCGCCTCGAGCTGAGGCTGCTCGGCGTGGCCCAAGGAGTCGGAGCCGTCGGCGGGACGCAGGTCCTCGACCGTGCCGGCTTCGACCGAGGCGGAGCGGACCCGCTCGAACCTGCCAGGCCTGCGCTCGGCCGCCTCGATCTTGCGCTCCCATTGCAGGAGCACCGCCTCGCGGCTCATGTCCTGCTGGTCATCCTCCCGCAGGATGCGGGCGGCGCTGCTTCGCATCGGCTCTCTTTCGTCTCGCCTGCGGGGTTAGCTGACGGGCTCGCGCTGAAAGAGTTGCGCTACGCGAACTTCCGCGATTCGCCCCTGGCCTGCGTCCGGCCAACTGGTTCCCCCGCGCCCCAGCACCTGGTAGGAGGGCTTCGGCTTGGATGGACGCGGCCATGCTACCAGCAGAGCGGAAGCGTCGGACGGAAAAGCCCGCAGCTTGCGGGGGAATCCGGGCGCCGCTCGCCTAGGCGTGCCCGGCCGGCGCTTACTGCCCCGCGACGCGCTCCACGCAGTCGGCGCTCACTGCCCGCGACGTGCTCCACGCAGCCGGAGCTCACTGCCCAGCGACGCGCTCCACGTAGATCGCCACATCCTCGGCGTCGTCGCCGGTGAGCAGCTCCGCCGGCATCCTGCCCTGTCCGGTGCCGCCGTTCTTGATCGCCTTGAGGACGCGCTGGCGGTCGATCCCGCCGAGCTCGTCCAGGTCGGGGCCCGTGACACCGCGTGCTTGCACGGCGTCCAGGTTGTGGCAGCTCTTGCAGTTCTGCTCGAAGAGCTCCTTGCCGTTCTCCTGACGCTCGCCGATCTCGGCCGCGCGCAGCGGGCCGACGCCGCCGGTGCTCTTCTCCCGCGCGGCGATCACCGCTGCAGGAACGGCCACCCCCAGCCCCAGGTAGAGCAGCAGCATGGCGATGGTGAAGAACTTGCCCCCGCGAGTGAGGTACATCTCGCGCGCGGCGCCTGCGCCCCCTGCGAATGCGATGAAGACGACACCGATCCCGAGCGCCAGGAAGGGGACGAGGACGAGCAGCACTTCCATCGGCGCGGCACTCTACCTGCCGCCGCTGACGCGGGGCCGGGCCGCTGCGGCCCGCTCAGTGCGAGCTCGCGGCCGCTCGACGAGCGCGCTTCCAGCTGCCGTAAGCGGCGAACACCGCGCTGAGCGAGGGCACGTCCTCGTCGTCGGCCGTGCGTTGCTGGTAGTCGACCATCAGCAGCCGCTCCGGCCGTGCCCCCACCGCTTTCGCCACGTCGCGGATCGCCTGGCAGATGTCCTTTTTGGATACCGGTTGGCCGCCCCCGGCACGCTTGGCCTCGTGGGCGAACACCCCCGCCGCGCTGCCGCGCGCCCCGGGCTCAGCCGAGGGCGTGGGACGCGCACGCCCGCTGCCTACGAGCAGCCGGCAGTGCGGGCAGCGAAGCGGCTCCTTCGGCCAGTCCTTGCCGGCCTTCTTCTCGATCAGCAGATGACAGTGGGGACAGTAGGCGTCGCGCGCCGCTCGTATCTGCTTAGTCGTCGTCGATGACATCGGCACCCCGGCTGTGGACCTCTTGACCGGGGCGGGGTGCTGCGAAACCCGAACTTGGGTCAGCGGTCGC
>DASQNF010000065.1:0-10640 GCA_035645115.1 Thermoleophilaceae bacterium
CGCCGACGGGATTCCTTGCATCAAGAGCCGAACGGCTCCTCTTCCCTGCGGGCTTGGGGAGCGGCGCTCACGGATCATGTTCCGCATGTAGATGTTGGCGCTCGGGCCCACCGCCGCGGCCGCGTTGCCGAAGGTGTACCGGTAGGTCCGTCCTCCCACGCGCACCGTGATCGCCACGACCCGCTGCCCGGCCGGGTGAATGGCGAAAGAGGTGGGCGTGAAGCCGATCAGATGGTCGATCCGGCTGGGGATGATCGAGTTGAAGAAGGTGTCCTGGCCCGCTGTGCCGAGGCCGTGGCGGGCGCAAGCAGGAACGCGGCAACTACTAGAGCGGGTCAGCGCATCCAGCGAGTAGACCAGCGAGTCGTGTGGGTGTCAAATGGGTTACACCGGGTATCCGAGCTCCTCGCCGGTAGCCCGGAGCGGTCGAACCGGCGCATGGATCTTGGCGTTACCACACACTTTGGGCAGGGGATGCTTCCAGAGGACGAACGAGTGATGCAGCTGCGGCAGCTGGTGCAAAGGCTCGAGGCGAGCCCATCGTCGCCCGACCGTGACGACCTGCTCGCTCGCGCGCGCCTGAGGTTGGTGGACATCGAGGCACGCGACGAGCTCGGCCCGCCGTCCCCGCATCCGGCGCTCGCCCGCGCAGGCTGAAGCGCCGGGCGCGGCCGCTCGGCGGGGACCGGGGCTCGATACCTGCTAGCGTCGTGATCACGCCTGGCAAGCGGACTTCCCCGCCTGCCGGCTACGGCTCTTTACCGTTCTCCAAGAGGAGAAGTCGCAGGAATCCTGTCGGCCGCGCCTGAAGCGCCGCCGCGTTTGCTTCCTCCGACCGCTGGGAAGACCCCCTCCAACGCCGGTGGCCGGGGAACCCGCCGGAGTGTTCGACGCAGGCGCAGAGGCAAGGACGCTCGACGCGTGAGCGACGTGCTGCCGGTTTCGCGCGCCCGCGGACGGGGCTCCCGCGGCGACGCCGTCCGGCCCCAAGCTCAAGATTCCGCCCCTCAGGACCGAGTCAGATCAGTGTGACGATTCTCCAGCCGAGTCCTGCCCAGGCGCCTGCCGGCGCCCGCCTTCGCCGCGTGGCCGCCCTTGCGCTCGCGTCGATCGCTGCGCTGCTCGCATCCGCGCCTGCCGCCCGAACCGCCCCGCCGGCCGACTTCGTGGGCGTCACGAGCGAGGACGTCTTCGCCGGCAGTGCTTCATACCGCTCGGCGAACCTCTCCGCCCAGCGCGGGCTCGGCGTGGGGCTCATCCGGCAGACCTTCGACTGGAGCCAGATCGAGCTGGGTCCTGGCCGTTTCGATCTCGGCTACCACGACGACTACGTCGCCACGGCGGCCGCGCACGGGATCCGCATCCTGCCGATCCTCTTCAACCCGCCCCGGTTCCAGCTGGGGCGCACGAGCGGACGCGCCGCCTGCGCGCCGCGCGGATTTCGCACCTTCGCGCGCTTCGCCAAGGTGCTGGTCCGCCGCTACGGGCCGCAGGGGAGCCTGTGGGCGGAGCGGCCGGCGCTGCCGAAGCTCCCTATCCGCTCCTGGCAGATCTGGAACGAGCCCAACCTCGGCATCTACTGGTGCAACCAGAGCTCGGCCCGCCAGTACGTGCGAATGCTGCGCGCAGTGGGAGGGGCGATCGAGAAGGTCGACCGCAAGGCCGAGATCGTCACCGCCGGCCTGCCGCCCAGCAAGCTCTCGAGCGCCATCCCGCTCGAGCGCTACATCGCCCAGATGTACCGCGCCGGGGCCAGGAGGGCGTTCGACACGATGGCGATCAACTCCTACGCCACGGACCGCCGCGAGCTGAGGACGCTGCTGCGCGGGATCCGGCGCCAAATGGACCGCCGGGGCCACCGGCGCGCGCGCATCTGGATCACCGAGCTCGGCTGGGGCGACGCCGGGCCGGCGCACCGCTTCGTGGTTGGGCCCACGGGCCAGGCGGCCCGTATCTCGAGCTCGTTCAGGGAGATAGCCCGTCTGCGCCGCAAGCTGCGCCTGCGCGGAGTCGTCTACTACTCGTGGCGCGACTCCCCGCCCTACCCGCCGCTCTACCGAGACATGTGGGGGCTGCACACCGGCCTGCTCGACGCCGGCGCGCACCCCAAGCCGGCCTACTTCGCGTTCCGGGACGCGGTCACCCGCCTCAGGTAGCGAACCTCGTCGAATACCACTCCCAGGTCGCCGCCAGGCCGCGCTCGAGCCCCCACTCAGGCGCCCAGCCGAGCTCCGTGCGGATCGCGCTCGAGTCCAGGAACTGGCGCTCGATCTGGCCCGGCGGGCAGCCCTCGCCGCGCACGTCGGGCTCGAGCTCGCGCCCGGACAGCGCTATCAGCGCACGCACCATGTTGAGCACCGCCACGGGCCTGCCCCAGCCGGCGTTCCAGGCCCGGCCGTGCAGCTCGGGACGCGCGAGCGAGTCCGCCACCGCGAGATACGCGCTCACGGCGTCGTCCACGTAGAGATAGTCACGCTCGGGGGTGCCGTCCGAGCGCACCAGCGGCCGCTCGCCGCGCGCCAGGGCGCGAGCGGTCTCCGGCACGAGCCGCGACCAGTTGAGGTCGCCGGGGCCGTAGACGTTGGCGAGCCGGGTCACCGCCAGCGCCAGCCCGTAGGTGGCCGAGTAGGAGCGCGCGATCAGGTCGGCGCAGGCCTTTGACACGTCGTAGGGATAGCGCGGCTCGAGCGCGAAGTCCTCGCGGTAGGGGAGCTCGCGGTGCTCGCCGTACGCCTTGTCGGAGGACGCGACCACGATCCGCTCAACCGATCTGCTCTCCCGGCACGCCTCCAACAGCGTGTAGGTGCCGCGCACGTTGGCTTCCCAGGTGGAGAGCGGCGAGCGGTTGGCGGTGCCGACGATCGTCTGCGCGGCCAGGTGGTACACGGTCTCGACCTCGTGCTCGTTGAGCACCCGGGCTATCGCGTCATGGTCCACGAGGTCGGCCAGCGCCAGCACGCAGCGGGCTCCGATCCCCTCGGTGGCGAAGCGCGAGATCGGGTCGACGTCCCGGCGCAGGGCGATCACCCTCTCACCGCGTTCGAGCAGCCGCTCCGCGAGCCGGGAGCCGACGAAGCCCTGGGCGCCTGTGACGAGCGTGCTCAAGCCGCGCGCTCGCTCTTCCGACGGGGCCGGCTTACCCGCCGGCCACGGCCGGGAGGATCGTCACCTCGTCACCGTCCTCGACCGACGTGTCGAGCCCGTCGAGGAAGCGAATGTCCTCCCCGGCCACGTACACGTTGACGAAGCGGCGCAGGTCGCCGTCCTCGGCTATGCGCTCGCGCAGCCCGTCGTAGCGGTCGTAGAGCCCGTCCAAGACCTCCCCGACGGTGGTGGCGCCGTCGACCGCCGTTTCCGAGTCGCCTCCCGTGACGCTGCGCAGCTGGTTGGGGATCTTGACCGTTACCGCCATGCGGAATCGGCAGATTACACAGCGCTCAGGGCGGCTCCGCGGAGCGACCGCTCGAAGGAGTCCACGGAGGCCTCGATCTCACGGATCTCGAAGCTTCCGCGCACCGCGTCGAGCGTCTTCAGCCCGTCGCCGGTGATCACCGCCACCACGCGCTCGCCGGGATCGATGTGCCCGCGCCCGGCGAGCTTGGCGAGCGTGGCGATGGTGACCCCCCCGGCGGTCTCCGTGAAGATGCCCGTGGTGCGAGCGAGCAAGCCGATCCCCGCGCGGATATCGTCGTCGGTCACCGAGTCCACCGAGCCGCCCGAGCGCCGGGCCAGTTCGAGCGCGTAGGGGCCGTCGGCCGGGTTGCCGATCGCGAGCGACTTGGCGATCGTGTCGGGCCGCACCGGGCGGCAGATCTCACGGCCCGCCTCGAACGCCTGCGCCACAGGGGAGCAGCCGGCGGCCTGGGCGCCGTTGAAGCGCGGCAGCTCGCCGGAGACGATGCCCACCTCGAGCCACTCCTCGAGGCCGCGCGCGATCTTCGTGAACAGCGAGCCCGAGGCCACCGGCGCGACGATTCGGTCGGGCAGCTCGAAGCCGAGCTGCTCGCAGATCTCGAAGGCGATCGTCTTGGAGCCCTCCGCGTAGTAGGGCCGCACGTTCACGTTCACGAACGCCCAGTCGTCGCGGCTGCCGGACAGCTCGGTGCAGAGCCGGTTGACGTCGTCGTAGGTGCCGCGCACGGCCACGAGATTCGTGCCGTACACGCCGGTGGCGAGCACCTTCTGCTCCTCGAGGTCGGCCGGGATGAACACGTACGAGTCGAGCCCGGCGGCCGCCGCGTGTGCCGCCACGGCGTTCGCGAGGTTGCCCGTCGAGGGGCAGGCCACCACCTCGTAGCCGAGCTCCAGCGCCTTGGCGAGCGCCACCGCGACCACGCGGTCCTTGAACGAGTGCGTGGGGTTGGCCGTGTCGTTCTTGATCCAGACCTCCCCCAGGCCGAGGGCCTCGGCGAGCCGCGGCGCACGCTGCAGCGGGGTCAGCCCCACCGGCAGGCCGGGCGCCGGCGGGCGCTCGAAGGGCAGGAAGTCCGCGTAGCGCCAGAGCGTCTGTGGCCCGGCCTGGATCCTCCTCCTGGTCTCCGCGGCGTCGAGCCCGCCGAGGTCGTAGGCCACCTCGAGCGGACCGAAGCAGCGCTCGCAGACGTAGCGGGCGTCGAGCGGGTAGGGCGCACGACATTCCTTGCACTGGAGCGCCTGGACGGGCATTCGACTTCCTTTCCCTATGAAGAAACCTCCGCCGCTGCTGTGACGACGGAGGCCTCTCGGGCGCTCCTGTCACATCTGCCGGACCCCGGTCGGATCCGATGGACTTGGCACCTTTCCGGCGCTCCTCGGCACGAGTGCCTCGGATCGGCGGCGGTTGCCGGGGCTTCGCAGGGCCATATCCCTCCACCCCTCTGGATGCAACGGCTATGTGAGCGGCGGAGGATACCAGCGCTCGGAAGTAGAATGAACAGGGTGAACGTGCTGGACGACCCGCTCAGACCCGATGCCGAGCCTCCCGAAGCCACGTCTCAGGCGCTCCGCTCGCGCGCGGGCCGACGGCGCGCACCCCGCTCCCTCCGCTGAGCCGAACGTAGAGATCGTCACATCGTCCGGCCTGCGCTGGATCAACATCGAGCGGCCCGGGCCGGTGGACCGCGCCTGGCTCGAGGAGCACTTCGACTTCCACCCGCTCGACTACGAGGATGTCCTCTCGCGCAACCAGCGGCCGAAGATCGACGAGTACGAGGACTACCTGTTCATCGTCCTGTACTTCCCTGTGTTCGACAAGCAGGTGGGCCGCCTGAACGCGGCCGAGCTCGACATCTTCATCGGCCCGGACTTCCTGATCACGCTGCCGAACCAGCCGATCCCGCCCGTGGAGTACCTGTTCGAGCGCTGCCGTACGGGCGAGGAGCTACGCGACTCGCTGTTCTCGAAGGGCTCCGGCTCGCTCCTCTACAAGATCGTCGACGACTCGTTCGACTACTGCTTCCCGATGCTGCGCAAGATCGGCAACCGGCTCGAGCGGCTCGAGGAGGACATCTTCGAGGGGCGCTCCGAAGAGGTGGTGCGGGACATCTCGAGCTCGAAGCAGGAGATCATCAACTTCCGCAAGATCATCCGCCCGCAGCGCGCCGTGCTGCGCGACCTCGAGCGCACGAAGCAGCGCTACCTCGCCGACGACCTCGAGGTCTACTTCGACGACATCGTGGACGCCTCCGAGCGCATCTGGGACATGCTCGAGAACTTCAAGGAGGTCGTCGAGGCGCTCGAGGACACGAACGAGTCGGTGATCTCCCACCGCGTCAACGAAGTGCTGCGCGTGCTGACCACGTTCAGCGTGGTGATCCTGCCGCTGACGCTGTTCGCGAGCGTCTTCGGTATGAACGTGAAGTTCCCGTTCGAGGGCAGCGTGGCCGCCTTCTGGGGCATCGTCGCCGGGATGATCGTCCTACTGGCGGGGATGGTCGCGTACTTTCGCCGGCGCGGCTTCCTATAGCGACGGGACTGTCGAGCAGCACGTTAGGGTCTCGGGCCCCAGTGGTGGACGAGTCGATCTTCAAGGCCTACGACGTTCGGGGCATCTACCCCGACCAGATGGACGAGCGGCTCGCCTACCGCATCGGCCGGGGGTTCGCCCGTGTGCTCTCGGACCTCGAGAGGGCGCCGGTGGAGGAGCTGCGCGTGGCGCTTGGGCGCGACATGCGCCTCTCCGCTCCGGGCATGGCCGAGCAGTACGCGCGCGGAATCCGCGACGAGGGCGCGGACGTGCTGGACATCGGGATGGTCGGAACCGAGATGCTCTACTGGGCTGTGGGCGCCCGCGGGCTCGACGGTGGCCTGATGTGCACCGCCTCGCACAACCCCAAGGCCTACACGGGCGCGAAGCTCGTGCGCCGCGGCGCGCTCGCCCTCTCCGGCGACTCGGGCATCGGGGAGCTGCGCGATCTCGTGAGCAGGGGCGAGCCCGAGCCGGCGGTGGCACGGCCCGGCGAGCTCGCGCGCGCGGACGTGAGCGCCGGCTTCCGCGAGGCGGCCCTCGGCTACATCGACCGCTCGAGCATCGAGCCGCTCAAGGTGGTGCTCGACGGCGGCAACGGGATGGCTGGGCCGATGGTCGGCCCGCTGCTCGACCTGTTCCCGCTCGAGCAGGTGCGGACCTACTGGGAGCCCGACGGCGAGTTCCCCGACCACGAGCCCAACCCGCTGCTCGAGGAGAACCGCCGGTTCATCGTCGACAAGGTGCGCGAGACCGGCGCCGACCTCGGGATCGCATGGGACGGCGACGGTGACCGCTGCTTCTTCATCGACGACACCGGCGAGTTCGTGGCCGGCGACTTCCTCACGGCGCTGCTGGGCGAGTCGATCGTGCGTAAGGAGCCGGGCGCGATGGTGCTCTACGACGTGCGCGCCTCGCGGGCGGTCCGGGACGTCGTCGAGCGCGCCGGCGGCGAGGCGCACGTGAACCGGGTCGGGCACGCCTTCTTCAAGACGCGCATGCGCGACACCGGGGCGGCGTTCGGCGGCGAGGTCTCCGGTCACTACTACTTCCGCGACTTCTATTGCGCCGACTCGGGGACGATCCCGGCCCTGCTGATCCTCGAGCTGCTCTCGGTCGAGGGCAAGCGCCTCAGCGAGCTGCTCGGGCCGCTGCGCTCCTCGTACTTCATCTCCGGCGAGATCAACTCCGAGGTGGACGACGTCGAGGGCAGGCTGAGCGCGCTCAAGGCGCGCTACCCGGACGCTGAGATCGGCGAGCTCGACGGCGTCTCGATCGGCTACGAGGACTGGCACTTCAACGTCCGGCCCTCGAACACCGAGCCGCTCCTGCGCCTCAACCTCGAATCGGTGGTCAGCGCCGAGCACATGCGCGAGAAGTGCGACGAGGTGCTGGCTCTGATTCGCGCCTGAGGCGCCGCCGGCGATCCAGCAGCGGCTCAGGTCGTGGGGGCGCCGATCTCGTCCGAAGTTCCGACCCGAGCCGTGCAGAGGCCGCCTCCGTTCAGCCGTTGACCCTGTGTGATCCCCTCCAAGGCGGTCGTCCTGGCGCAACCGCAAAGCATGCCCCCTCAAGGGTCGCTGGCCCGCCTGCGGCGGCCCAGCCTGCTCCCCACGCCGCTGCTCCCGGTGGCCAACCGCGCCCTGTTGAGCCATGCCCTCGGCTGGCTCGCGGAAGCCGGCGTCGACGAGGCGGTGGTGGTGGTCCCGGAGGAGCTGGCCGAGCAGGCCCGCGGGGTCGCGGGCGACGGCGAGCCGGCTCTCAAGCTGAGCTGGCTCGAGCAGCTGTGCGGCGAGAGCCTGCGCGAGACGCTGGACGACCTGACCGGCTTCCTCGACGGCCAGCCGTTCGTGCTGCACCTGGCCGACAGCCTCGCCGGCCAGAGCCTACGCTCGCTGCCGCTGTGCCCCAGGGGCCCCCAGGCCGAGAGCATGCTGATGGTCGAGGAGTCCAACCGTGTCGAGCTCGGCGAGGTGCTGCAGCTCCGCGGGGCGTCAGGCGGCGACCCGCCCTGCCACCGCAAGTTCAACCGTGACGCCGCCGGGGTGGCCGTGATGAGTGCGGATGCCCTTGCAAGCGCGAGGGACGTCGATCTCCCCTGGGAGCGGCTGCTGGAGGCGCTCGCGGACCGGATCCGGGACCGGGGCGGCCACGTCCGCACCCACGGCGTCAGCGACTGGTGGCGCTTCAGGGGCGGTACCGACGGGCTGCTCGAGGGCAATCGCTTCGCGCTCGGGCAGGTCAGGCCGGACTTCGAGGACGCCCAGCTCGTGGACTCGGACATCCAAGGCGCGGTGGTGGCTCATGCGAGCGCCCGGATCGAGTCGAGCGTCGTGCGCGGGCCGGCGATCATAGGCCCCGAAGCGCACCTGCGTGACGCCTACGTGGGGCCGTACACGGCGATAGGCGAGCGTGTGCTCGTCGAAGGCGCAGAGATCGAGCACTCGGTGGTCCTCGCCGACGCCTCGATACGCCACATCGGCGGTCGACTCGAAGCCAGCGTGGTCGGTCGAAACGCGAGGGTGTTCCGCGACTTCAGGCTGCCCCGCGCACTCAGGGTGCAAATCGGCGAGGACGCCAGCGTCTCGCTGGGGTAGTTGCACGAGCTTCCCCGCGCATAAGTCCAAACCCTGGGGTCGCTACCCCAGTGCGCCGGTGGGCAAGGACGCTTACGGTGGCGATACACCGGTCGATACCGGCTCCCAGAAAGGACTATGGGACCCAGATGAGCTCCCTAGCGCTCGCACCCGCCACTGACGGCAAGCCGCC
Source organism: Thermoleophilaceae bacterium (assembly GCA_035645115.1). Classification (GTDB taxonomy): domain Bacteria; phylum Actinomycetota; class Thermoleophilia; order Solirubrobacterales; family Thermoleophilaceae; genus JACVRW01. The sequence continues at coordinate 8,714 of DASQNF010000065.1, forward strand.
ACCTCCCCCGCCCACCAAGTTCCCACGCCGCACGATCCCCTCCCGCGACCCGAACGAGCTGCTGATGCAGGCGGTCGCTCGCGCCAAGGAGGGCGATGCCGGCGCGCTCCATTTCATATACGTCCGCTTCGCCGACGACGTGCGCGGCTATGTCCGCAGCATCGTGCAGGACTCCCATGAAGCCGAGGACATCACCCACACCCTGTTCGCGAGCCTGCTGACCAAGATCCAGCGCTACGAGCGGCGTGACGTGCCGTTCACCGCCTGGATCCTGAGGGTCGCGCGCAACGCCGCACTCGATCACCTCCGCGCCCGCCGCGCCATCCCGTTCGAAAATGTGCGCACGAGCGACGAGGGACACCAGGACGACGACATCGAGCGCAGCAACTCGCTGCAGCTGGCGCTGAAGGGCCTTCCCCACGAGCAGCGCCAAGTGCTGGTCCTGCGCCACATCGCCGGTCTCTCGCCGTTGGAGATTGCACACAAGCTCGGCCGGAGCGAGAGCTCCGTTCACGGCCTGCACCATCGCGGCCGGCGGACGCTCCAGACCGCGCTGCGAGACCTCCAGGCAGCGCCGACCACCAAGCTGCTGCTGGCGGGGGCCGCCCAGGGCTGAGCGTCCGCCCTCGGCGGTGTCGCCGGAGGGGTCCCGCCGGGAATCCCGACCGCCGGTCCACCAGCCCGTCGGCTCAGACCTCCACGGATCCGGGTTCGGCGGCGGCGATCGACGCTCGAAGCTCCCGGCGTGAGCTGACCTCGAGCTTCCCGTAGGAGTTGCGCAGGTGCCACTCCACGGTCTTGACGCTGACGAACAACGCGTTCGCTATCTGTCGGTTCGACATGCCCCGGGCCGCCAGGCCTGCCACCTGCCGCTCGCGCGGGGTGAGGGCATCCGGCCCGCTGAGCGCCCTGCTACGGGGCACACCGCCCGCCGCCGCGATCTCGGTTCGGGCCCGCCTGCTGAGAGCTCGAGCACCGCAGCGTTCCGCGTGCGCGAGGCCCAAGCGCAGGGGGGCACGCGAGTCGTGGCGCTTGCCCGCGCGGCGCCGTGCGCCACCCAGGTCCACGAGAGCGCGCGCGTAGTCGAGGGTCGCCTCCGAGCGCTCGAGGGCCTCCACCGCATCGGAGAGACGATCCAGCGCCGCGTCACCACCGGCCGCCGATCCGAGGGCGTGGAGCGCTCGGCCGACGGCGCCCGGCACGCCGAATCTCCGAGCTCCGTCGAGCTCCTCGTGGAGCAATTCGTGGGCCTCTCGCTCGCGGCCGAGCTCACGGTACGCGGCCGCGGCGCCCTGCCGCCACGCCGCAATACCCGGGGCTGTCGCACCTCGCTCGATCAGGCGCCGGCCGCACTCGAGGTACGCATCGAGCGCCCCCTCCACGCGGCCGTGGGCCAGCCGCACCCGCCCCACGGCAGCGATGTAGAGAGGAAGCGACTGCCACGCCGAAGGCCGTTCCCTCCCGCCGAGCCAGAGGTGTCGCTCGGCCTCGCTCAGCTCCCCCCGCTCGACGGCGATCTCGGCCAGCACCGCGTGCAGCCCGGGGACCGCCATCTGCCAGCCGTGGCGCATGGAGGCCAGGGTGGTGCGGGCATCGGTGTCCGCATCCTCGAGCCGCCCGCGCCGAAGGCGCGCCCAGCTGCGCAGGTAGCAGGCGTCAGCGTGGGCGAGCACGGCGCCGCGGACACGGGCCCGCTCCACCGCCGCATCGAGGGCGCGCTCGGCGATCCGCAGGTCCTCGACGAGGATCAACGCGGCGATGGCCCGGGAGTAGTCGAGCATGTGCAAGGGACCCTCCTCGTGGGCCGTCCCCCCCTCGAGCAGCCCCAGTGCGATCAGGGCCCGCCGGGCGAGACCGCGCACCTCGCGGGCGCCGTCGCCGCGCAGCGCGCGCGCGTAGGCGAGATGGCCCAGGCGCACCCCGTGGA
>DASQNF010000066.1:0-5426 GCA_035645115.1 Thermoleophilaceae bacterium
CAGCCCTCCTCGCGCCAGCGCCGGCTGTCGGCGGCGGCTGTCTCGAGCACGAGATCGGTGAACGGCTCCGCGAGCCCGGTGCGCTCGACCAGCGACACGAACGTGGTCGGCTCGATCGTCCCGAGCTCCGCGTCGGTCCAGCGCGCGAGCGCCTCCAGCCCCACCACGCGCCGCGAGGCCAGATCCAGCTTCGGCTGGTAGTGGAGCCGCACGCGGCGGGCGTCGATCGCCTCCTTGAGCGCTGTCAACATCACGAGCCTGCGCGGCGCCTCCTCGTCGAAGCCGGGCGCGTAGAACTCGAGCCGCGACTGCGCGCGCTTGGCGCGGTACATGGCGGAGTCGGCCCGCTGCAGCAGCAGGTCGGGGTCGCTGCCGTGCTCGGGAAAGCAGGCAATACCCGCCGAGGCGTCGACGCTCACCGTGACCCCCGCCACCTCGAGCGGGCGGCTGAGCGCGTCGAGGATGTTGCGCGCCGCGCCCTCGGCCTCGGCGAGCCCGGCCACGCTCGGGATCAGCACCGCGAACTTGTCGCCCTCGGCGCGCGCCACCGTGTCGCTCGACCGCACGCTGCGCGTGAGCCGCTCGGCAACCTCCACGAGCAGGGCGTCGCCCTGGGCGCGGCCGAAGGTGTCGTTCACGTCGCGGAAGCGGTCGAGCCCGATCGTCACCAGGGCGGCGGCGTGCTCCTGCTCCGCCGCGTCACGGAGCGCGTCCGCGGCGCGCTGTCGCAGGAGCGTGCGGTTCGGGAGCGAGGTGAGCGTGTCGTGCAGGGCGAGGTGCTCCATCTCGGAGGCCTGCTTCGAGGCTCTGTGCACGGCCGCCATCGGCAGGGCGAGCGCAGGGACCAGGTAGAGCCAGTCCTCGGCGATCACGGCCACGGGGGGCCCGAGCGCGAACAGCGTGGCGGCGGACCAGCCGCGAAAGAGCAGGTCCTCGCGTAGGTGGGCTGGGATCGAGGATCGCTGCAGGAGCGCCTCGGCCGTGCGCACGAGCGTGGAGTTGGCCACGAAGAACGCGAGCGCGGCCGCCACGATCACCGGCAGGTCGGCCGCCGCGAGCGGAGCCCCGCTCGACAGGCCGGTGCCGCCCGCGAGCTCGAGCACGGCGCCCGCTGCCGCCCACGACACCGTCAGCTGCGCGAGATTGAAGAGGACGCGGTCCGGCGGGCGGCGCCGGACCAGGTCGGCCGCGAGCGAGCTCAGCACCTGCACGATCGCGACCTCGGGCAGCCCGTAGATCAAGAGCAGGGCGAAGCCGAAGGGCGTGGAGAAGGTCTCCTCGCCGACCTGTCCGTGGACCTGGATCGGGAACAGCTCGCCGAGCAGGACGAAGCCGGCGAGCACGCAGAACTCGAGGTCGAGCGGCCCGAATCCGCCGGCTCCGGCGATGGGCAGCGCAATCAGCAGCGCGAGTCCCGCGGCGCTTACGAACCGCAGGTAGAGCGTGAATGGTGGGTGGACGTTGGGCACTGGACGAGTGGCGACGGACCACCTGTGCCTTGATGTCGGCCGGCCCGTCGCCGCTCGCCCGAGCGGCCCACCTTGGACAGGGACTACAGCTTACGGGGCGCGCCCAGCGCCTCGAGCAGGATCAGCAGGCTCGCGAGGGTCATGGCCGAGCGGTACGCCCTGACCTTGACGGCGGTGGACGTGCGACGGAGCTTCGAGGGCATTGGGTCTCCTCGGTTGTTCGGGTAGCGGCCGGACGGGGCACCGGCCTGCTGCGTATATCGGCACGTGGGGCGCGTCCTGTAGCGCTCGCCGCCCACCTGGCCATTCACCCGATCGACGTCTGTCGAGCCGGTTCTAGTCGGGGGACGGTCCCGGCCGCCGCATTCAGGCCGGCGCCGGTCGGCCAGCCTCGTTCAAGCCCGCGAGCGCTCCTGACGATGGGACCGAAGGTCGCCCTCTGCCGATGACCCTCGCGCTCGCCTTTGTCCTGCTCGTCCTGACCGTACCGCTGCTCGGCGGGAAGCTCGGTCGCCTCGAGGAGCTTCGGCTCCGCTCGGTCTGGCTCGCCGGGCTCGCGTTCGCGCTGCAGGTGCTGATCGTGACCGTGGTGCCCGAGGGCGACACCGGCGTGCACCGGGCCGCGCACCTGGCCTCCTACGCCCTCGTGGGCGCGTGCATGCTTCGCAACATCAGGCTGCCGTTCCTGTGGGTGGTGGCGCTCGGCGGCCTGCTCAACCTGATCGCGATCGTGGCGAACGGTGGGGTGATGCCGGCGTCGCGGAGCGCCCTCGAGAGCGCGGGCCTCGACGTGCGCTCGGGCTCGTTCGCGAACTCGGACCTCGTCGCCGACGCCCGGCTCGCCTTCCTCGGCGACGTGTTCGCGGTCCCGGCAGGCTGGCCCGGCGCAAACGTGTTCAGCGCCGGCGACGTGGTGATGGTCGCGGGCGCCTTCTTGGCGCTCCACGCCGTGACCGGGTCGCGCCTCGGCGGAGCGCTGCGCCGGTCGCTGCCCGGCCGCGGGCTCGGCGCCGAGCCCGTCGGCGCTGCGCCTCAAGCACCCCGCCCCGCGAACTAAGCCAGCGTCGGATCCTCGGAGAGCGCGAGCAACCGGTGCGCGAGCGCGTGCATCACCTTGCGCTCCACGCTCGGGTTCTGGTCGACGAGTCGCCTGAAGTCGGCGCCCCGGAGCACGAACAGCCGCAGCGGCGTCTTCGCAGTCACCGTCGCCATGCGCTTAGTCTTCTCGAGCAGCGCGATCTCGCCCACGAACTCGCCGCCGCCGCGGATCGCCACCTTCTTGCCCTTGCGGGTGATGTCGGTCTTGCCCTCGACGATCACGAAGAACTCGTCTCCGACATCGCCCTCCCTGCAGAGCACCGTCCCCTTGTCCACCTCGAGGTCCTCGCTGACCTTCGCCAGCTCCACTAGCTCCTTGCGCGTGAGACCCTCGAAGAGGGGCGCGCGGCGGAGCGCCTCGACCTTGGTGTTCTGACTGAAGAGCCTCATGCGCACTACCCTATTCGGGCGCGCTCGTCGAGTCGAGCCGCAAATAGCCTCCATTCGCCCGGCACGCCCTTGAGCGCGCTCACGCCGCGGTCCTCGAACTCGATTCCCGAGCCCGCCGCGAGGTCGCGCACGATGCTCGACACGAGCACCTCGCGGGGCCTCGCCTCCGCGGCGATCCGGGCGCCGATGTGCACGGCGATGCCCTCGACCTTGCCCCCCACGAGCTCCACCTCGCCGGTGTGGATGCCCGCGCGCAGGTCGAGCCCCAGATGCCCCACCCCCTCGAGCGCACCGTGCGCGCAGGCGATCGCCCGTGCGGGGCCCTCGAACGTGGCGAAGAAGCCGTCGCCGGTGCCGCGGATCTCCTTGCCGCCGTAGCGCGCCAGCTGGGCCCGCACGGTGGCGTGGTGGGCGCTCAGGAGCTCGCGCCAGGGTCGGTCGCCGAGCTCAGCGGCGCGCGAGGTGGAGTCGACGATGTCGGTGAAGAGGACGGTGGTGAGCACGCGCTCGGGCGCGCTGTCCACGCGTCCCTCGCCGAGGAAGCGCTTGACCTCCTCGGGAATGCGGGTATCCGCGTAGGTGCTGATGTCGGGGGCCGTGAGCTCGATCGTCTCTGCGTTCTGGATGCGCTCGGCCATCGCGACGCAGCCGGCCTCCCAGTAGCGGTGGTAGAGCATCAGCGTGGGCACCGAGATCGTGGGCAGCACCTCGCGGATGTCGGTCTCCATCAGCACCCGCATGAACCACGCGGCCGCGCCGGGGCTCGCCGCGAGGCGCTCGTGGTTCACGTGCCAGTGCTCGAACACGGGGTCGTCGGCGAAGCTCGGGAAGTAGCGGCGCATCTCGGCGCGCTGGTATTCGCGCGTCCCCCATTTCAGGCGCGTGTCGCGCACGCGCCGGTGCCACACCTCCACCGGCTCGCCGTGGGGGAAGTCGGGGGCCCGGACCACGCGCGGCCAGGTGTTGTGCAGGAACAGCGCCGCCACGCGCTCGGGGTAGGTGGCCGCGAACACGGCGCACAGCTGCCCGCCCGGAGAGCCGGCGCCGAGCAGGGCGGCGCGCTCCGACCCGGCGTCGTCCATGACCGCGCGGATGTCGTCCATGCGCGTCTCGAACGAGGGCAGGTCGCGCGGGCGGTCGGACAGGCCGGTGCCGCGCTTGTCAAGCAGGATCAGCCGCGAGAACGACGCCAGGTGCCGGCAGAAGTCGACGAAGATCGGCTGCTCCCAAGCCCAGACCAGGTTGATCAGGAAGGGGACGAAGACGACGTCCACGGGCCCGTCACCCACCGTCTGGTAGGCGATGCTCACATCGCCGCTCCTGGCGTAGAGGACCTCAGGAGTCTCGAGGTTCACGCGCGGAACACTATGCGGCCATCGGACCGACCGGCCCGGGTGGCCGCGCGCCGTCGGGCGCGGCGGATGCGGACGGCTGGGGGCGACGACGCGCCGCCGCACGGCTTGGGTTGGGGCGACCCAGGTAAGAGACGGTCATCGCCCGACCGACCACCCTTGCGATCCTGCTGGCGGCCGCCATTGCCCTCACGCTCCCGGCGTCGTCGACGGCGGACGTCGGGCCCGGCGGCTGGGGCATCGCCGACGACTTCCACACGCCCACCGTCTCGCTCGACGAGACGTTCGACAGGCTCGGCCCGCGCTCGTTTCGGTTCATCGCGAGCTGGGAGCGCCTGCGCGATGGGGACTACCTCGAACAGGTGGAGGCGAGGATCGACGAGGCGAACGCGGCCGCGGGTGGGCCGGGCGGCATGGAGATCGCGGTGTCGTTCTCACGTCCTCCGCGTACCTGGCGGGGCGCGCCGATGAGCGGCCGGACGTGGATCGATCAGGTCGCGCCGTTCGTGGACAGGTTCACGCCCGACGTCGAGTGGTGGAGCCCGGTGAACGAGCCGGGGTTGCGCGGATGGATGTTCACCCCCGACGGCGCGGCGATGCTCGCGGACTTCTCCATCCGCCTTCGGGCCCATCTGGAGAGGCACCCGGCCGACAAGCAGCTCTCGCCCGACTTCAACGACCACTACGCCCCCGACGGCTCCCTGGCGAGGCACTCGGACGGGACCTCGCTCGTGGCGCGCTACGTCAGGTTGTTCCACGAGGCCGGCGGCCAGTTCGGGAGCGCGATCGCATGGCACGCCTACGGGGCCGTCGAGCACCGCAGCCTCGCCGGCACCGACGACCTGGTGGCGAGCCTGGCCGGGACGCCCGGCGAGAAGCTGCCGATCTGGGTGACCGAGGCAGGTGCGCACGTGGACGACGACTTCGCACCGGGGCGAACCGAGGCCGAGCAGGATGCCCGCGTGCGGTGGCTCACCGACGTCCGCCGGGGCCTCGCGTCGCACGACCGGATCACCCGGCTCAGCTACTACCACATGCGCGAGGAGCCGGATCTCCGGGGCGGCGGCTGCCGGCCCTTGGCCGGCTTTCCGTGGGACAGCGGGCTCGTGCGGGCCTG